>JAESUC010000259.1 GCA_016763285.1 Pseudomonas sp. | reverse complement strand
GATATGCTGCGGCAGGTTGATCGAGCCCAGGTTGCACACGGCGATCTCATCGGTCGAGGTGTTCAGGGTGATCTCGGTGCACAGGTTGGAGCTGTGCACCACGCCGGCGTGCTGCTGCGGGCTGCGCAGATTGCAGGCGTCCTTGAAGGTAAGCCATGGGTGTCCGGTCTCGAACAGCATGCTGAGCATCTTGCGCCACAGGTCGCGGGCCTTGATGGTCTTGTGCAGCTTGAGCTTGCCGTACTCGATCAGCGCTTCGTAATACTCGTAACGCTCTTCGAAGGCCTTGCCGGTCAGGTCGTGCAGGTCTGGCGTATCGGAAGGGGAAAACAGCGTCCACATGCCGTCATCGAATACGCGCTTCATGAACAGGTCGGGAATCCAGTTGGCGGTGTTCATGTCATGGGTGCGGCGACGGTCATCGCCGGTGTTCTTGCGCAGCTCGAGGAATTCCTCGATGTCCAGATGCCAGGTTTCCAGGTAGGCACAGACGGCGCCCTTGCGTTTGCCGCCCTGGTTCACGGCGACGGCGGTGTCGTTGACGACCTTGAGGAAGGGCACGACGCCCTGGCTCTTGCCGTTGGTGCCCTTGATGTAGGCGCCGAGAGCGCGCACCGGAGTCCAGTCGTTACCTAGCCCGCCGGCGAATTTGCTCAGCATGGCGTTGTCGTGGATCGCGTGATAGATGCCGGAGAGTTCGTCGGGCACGGTGGTCAGGTAACAGCTCGACAGCTGCGGACGCAGGGTACCGGCGTTGAACAGCGTGGGCGTGGAGGCCATGTAGTCAAAGGACGACAGCAGCTTGTAGAACTCCACGGCGCGGGCATTGCGGTCGGCTTCTTCTATCGCCAGGCCCATGGCCACGCGCATGAAGAAGATCTGCGGCAGTTCGAAGCGCACGCCATTGCTGTGGATGAAGTAACGGTCGTACAGGGTCTGCAGGCCGAGATAGGAGAACTGCTTGTCGCGGCTGTGATCCAGGGCCTGGCCGATCAGCTCCAGATCAAATTCCTTCAAGCGCGGATCAAGCAACTCGTGCTCGACGCCAAAGTCGATGTAGGCGGGCAGGGCGCGGGCATACAGCTCGGCCATGTCGCCGTGGGTGGCGCTTTCAGCGACATTGAGAAAGCTCAAGGCTTCGGCGCGCAGATTGTCCAGCAACAGGCGCGCGGTGACGTGGCTGTAGTTCGGCTCGCGCTCGACCAGGGTACGGGCGGTCATCACCAGCGCAGTGTTCACATCCTGCTGGGTTACACCGTCATACAGGTTCTTCAGGGTTTCACGCTCGATCAGCTTGGCATCCACTTCCGCTAGGCCTTCACAGGCCTCGTCGATGATGGTGTGCAGGCGACCCAGATCCAGCGGCTGGCGGCTGCCGTCGGCCAGGGTGATGTTCAGCGTCGGGTGCGCTTCGACCGGCTGGCGGGCCTGACGCTGACGCGAGTGCTCTTCGCGGTAAAGGACGTAGGCGCGCGCGACCTTCTGTTCACCGGAGCGCATCAGGGCCAACTCGACCTGATCCTGGATCTCTTCGATATGCAGGGTGCCGCCGGAGGGCATGCGGCGCTTGAAGGTGGCGGTGATGGTCTCAGCCAGTTGGTTCACGGTCTGGTGAATACGGCTGGATGCGGCGGCCTGGCCGCCTTCAACGGCAAGGAAAGCTTTGGTAATGGCGATCTTGATCTTGTCGTCGGTGTAAGTAACAAGCTTGCCATTGCGCTTGATCACACGCATCTGGCCGGGGGCAGTCATCTGCAATTCCGAATTCGGATCGCCCTGGGGAGTGCTGCCCTGATGAGAATCGGTGGTAGGCGTAGCGGGCGGCATGGTGGGCTGCATGGGTGATCTCCTTGGCGAAGCCGGTAACACAATATGTTGTGGTGGTCGTTTCTGGTCGAAATCGCCGCCGTTTGCCTGCCTGTTGGCAAGCCGCACGCCGGCGACTGGACTACATGTGGTGTGCGTTTTAATCTGAGGCACAAGATAGTGTGTGTTTTCGGCCGCTGCAAGCCGATATTTTGTGACCGTGATCATGGCAGTGTGCCGCCTGCCTGGCCCGAGACCAGCAATGACGGGCATTTACAGCGTGTAAAGGCCAAGAAAAGGCCGATGAAAAAAATTATTGAAACACTACATGTAGTGTTTTGTTCATGTGTCTGTATTCATGGTTTCACCCTGGGTAGGCCTTTGGCTCGGGAGTGGTACAATCGCTGCTTTCCGGGATGAGACAGGCAGGTTGGCGGGCCCATGGCAACTGAACATGAACGCATACTCATAGTTGAAGACGATCTGAAACTCGCGGATCTGATCCAGGCATTTCTCCGTTCGCAAGGGCTGGAGGTTGATCTGCTGACCGACGGGGCAGGCGCGGTGGAGCATATCCTGGCCAGCAATCCCGATCTGGTCGTGCTGGATCTGATGTTGCCGGGTGAGGATGGTCTGTCGATCTGCAAGCGCCTGCGCGCCGCCGGGTATGCCCGGCCGGTATTGATGCTGACTGCCCGTAGCGACGACGAAGACCATATTCGGGGTCTGGAACTGGGCGCCGATGATTACGTCAACAAGCCGGTGCGACCCCAGGTCCTGCTGGCCCGCATACGCGCACTATTGCGGCGGACCGCCGAGACCGAACCCACCAGTGGTGCGCCGGTCAACCGTCTGACCTTCGGTCCGCTGGTGATCGACCACGCCCGACGCGAGGCCTGGCTGCGCAATCAGTTGATCGACCTGACGGGTGCCGAGCTGGATCTGCTCTGGCTGCTGGCCAGCAATGCCGGTCGCGTACTCAGCCGTGAGGAGATATTCAATGCCCTGCGCGGTATCGAATACGACGGCCAGGACCGGTCCATCGACGTGCGCATCTCACGCATCCGACCCAAGATCGGGGATGACCCGGAACTGCCACGCATCATCAAGACGGTACGCAGCAAGGGTTATCTGTTTGTCGCCGTGCGACCCTGAGCCGGCCGCCCTGTGAACTCCATCTTCCTGCGTATCTACGGTGGCATGCTGCTGATTCTCGTCGTGGTGTCGCTGCTGGCGCTATTGGGCATCCGCCAGGTCAACGAGTTTCGCGCCGAGACCTACCGGGAGGAAATTGCGACCGGTACCTTCCGTCTGATGGCGGATAATCTGCAGGCAATGGAGGGTACTGAACGGTTGCGTGCGCTGGCGGCCTGGACCCGGCTGATTGGTGTCCCGCTACAGCTGCGGTCCCTGACTCAGGTGACGCTGGACTCCCGGCAACGGTCCCAGCTTGCTCGCGGCAGGGTGCTGGTCAAGCCCCTGGCGGAAAACCAGGTGCAGGTGTTCAGTCAGGTGGATGAACATACCGTTCTGACCACCGACATCCAGCGAATTACCGAGCAGCTGGGCCGGGCGACCCTGTTTCTGCTGGTGGACGAGCTTGTGCGGCACCCCGAGTCGGACATGCCTGCACGCCTGCAGCGGTTGCGACAGGACAAGAATTTCGGCTATACCCTGATGCTCACACGCATGCGCGAAGCAGACCTGGACGCAGATCAGCGGCGCCGCCTGGAAGAGTTCGATACGGTCATGACCCTGGGACCCGATGGTGACTCGGTGCTGCTGTACATGAAGGTCACCGATACCGACTGGGTGCTGCGCCTGGGGCCGCTGTTCCAGATGGAAGACTATCCCCGCGAGCTGCTGTTGATCACCGGCCTGCTGGTGTTGACCCTCAGCGGCCTGCTGATCTATCTGCTGGTGCGTCAGCTCGAACGCCGGCTGATTACCCTGGAGGCGGCGGCCATGCTGCTCAGCCATGGCAACCTGGATGCCCGGGTGAATGCCGCCGGTCAGGACCCGGTGGGGCGGGTGGCCAGGGCATTCAACGACATGGCCAGCCATCTGCAACGACTGATGAAGATCCAGCAGGAGATGATCGGTGCGGTATCCCACGAGTTGCGCACGCCGATTGCACGGTTGCGCTTCGGACTGGAGATGGTCGAGACCTCGAAGAATGACAAGGATATTGCCCATTATGTACAGGGCATGGACGCGGATCTGAGCGAACTGGATCTGCTGGTCGACGAGATTCTGACCTATGCCCGGCTGGAGCAGGGTGCCCCGGCACTGAGCATGGTCCTGGTGGATGTACCCGCGCTGATCGACAGGGTGATACATGAACTGGCGCCGCTGAACCAGGCGATCGAGATTGATCTTGTCGATAACAGTTACGGGCGGGCCAACGCGGTGGAAGCCGAAGAGCGCTATCTGACCCGGGCGCTGAGCAATCTGATTACCAACGCCATGCGCCACGCCAGCCGCCGGGTGCGGGTGAACTGCCAGGTGGTCTATGGTCGCTGTGTGGTCAGCGTGCAGGATGACGGGCCGGGCATCGATGAACAGCTGCGAGAGAAGGTCTTTACGCCCTTCCTGCGCCTGGACGACAGCCGCACACGCGCTTCGGGCGGATATGGGCTGGGCCTGTCGATCGTGCGTCGAGTGATGTACTGGCACAGCGGTACTGCCCGTGCGGGCGAGTCCGCCACCCTGGGTGGGGCGGACTTCATTCTGGAGTGGCCCCTGCGGAGAGGCTAGCGGGTATGGCCGTTGACCAGCAGACGGAACGCGGTGCTGGCGGGCTCGGGATTTGGCGTGCGTCCACAGATCAGATCGCAGTAAATCGCACCTTCACCGATACGGATGATGAAGTAGGCCAGGCTGTCGGCGTCCATTTCGGGATTGATCGTGCCGGCCTGAATCTGCTCTTCAAACAGCTTGCGCCAGGTCTCGATCAGTCTGCTCTGCAGGCCGGAGACGTTGGACGTCAGAAGCTGCAGACCCCATTGTGGTTCCGCGCGCATGAAATCGTGCATGGGTCTGGCATTGATCAGCGCGACGTTGATGTCGGTGTAGATCTGCGCCAGGAAATCAATTCCCTTGAGTTTCGGATCTGACTGGGCACGCTCGATGGCCTCGTCGTAGAGACGCTTGTACTCGGACCAGAGAATCTCTCCCATCAGCAGGTCCTTGTTGCCCACCCAGCGCATCAGCGTAGCGCGACCCACGCCGAGCTCCTCCGCCAGCAGCGACAGGTTGAGCCTGCGGCCTTCCAGCCACCAGCGGCGAGCCATGCGAAAGGCAGTCATGGGGGTGGCACGTTCATCGGACTTGCGCTGCGACAGTGCCAGCGAGAGGGGGGTCGGTTGGTTACTCATGGTTTCTAATCCGCAAATTGTATGGCGTGATGCATAGTAGCAACATCGATACCAAGATTAGAAGTGTCCCGATGGTGATTCATCAAGTTTTTCATCTGTCCGGCGGGCTTTTTATCGTTTTAAGATGTATGCAAGCCTGATCTGCAAATTGATTCAAGCCAGCGCCGGAAGAGACTGGTAGCGTAATTGTGCTGTGTCCGAACAAATACAAAAATATACCCGGTCAGGCCGGGTCAGGAGATCACAATGCGAGTAAACAGACTCTCGGCATCCATCCGCGCTATCGCCCTGCTATCGGCTGGCGTCGCCCTGGCAGGTTGCTTGCCAGGCGGAGGCGGCGGCCCCTCCAGTTCGATCCCGTCCTCAGAGCCTTGCAATGCGATTGCCGGTGCGGTTCAGGTGAACGACATGTGCATACAGACCGTGACCACCTCGAGTCCGGCGAAAGCTGCCCAGACGCCTGGTACGGCCGGTGTCACGGTCACCAATGCGAAACTGATTACCCATCTGGGCGCGGATGCGGACTTGAATCAGGCGCGCTATACCCGCTACGCATTGGCCGACCAGGCCAACTTGCAGCCCGACGCGATTCTGGTTGCTGTGCCTGGCACGCTGGGCGGTGCGCACAATTATTTTCGTCTGGCCGAGAATCTCATGGCCAAAGCGCAGGCCAGCGGCACTGTGGTGGAAGTCTGGGCATTCGAGCGCCGGTCGGTCCTGTTGCAGGACACCACCGGTCTGAATATCGCCGAAGCAGAAAAGAACGCCCTGCTGGCCGTGAACTTCCTGTTTGGCGACGAGCTCGATCTGCCGCTGAGCCCCGAGCTGGATCGACGTGCCGTGTTCTATGATCAGATCGATGTGCCTTTCATGGTCAACTGGACTCCCCAGGTGTTCTCCCGGGATATTGATGTGGTGGTCGAGCTGGCACGCGATGCGGCGCGTAACGGCAACGTGTTTCTGGGTGGTCACTCCGCCGGAACCGGTTTTGTTGCGCGCTATGCCGCCACCGATTTCAATCTGAGCAACACCGGTACCCCGGAGCCAGGTTACGCGAAACTACGCGGGCTGGTGCTGTTTGAAGGGCAGGGGGGCTCGCTGCGGGCCACAGCGCCAACGCCGGCAGAGCTGGACGCGGTAGAAGCTGCGGCCGACGGTGGGCTATATGCCGCAGCACAGGCCGGAACCGTCAGCTCCTATATCAATGCGCCAGGGCTGGGGCCACAGCAGTTGGTGTCGAGCGAGGTGCTGGGAATGCAGATGGCGTTTGAAGGCACCATCAACGGGGAGCAGGCCATACTGCAGCAGGCATTCGGGCCGGACCGCAACGGCGCCCCCAACAGCGTCTACGGTCAGGTGGCCGGCTATAACGATCGACCCTTCCCGGTCACCGCGGGCGCGGCACTGGCCACCTTCCAGGACGACGATAATCAGCCGACGCCGCAGTTCTTCCATCTCTCGATGGGGGCGCTGGGTTCGCTGAATGCAGATGGTCTGGTCGAGTGGCTGGATAACGACCAGACCCTGCCAGCATCAGCATTCACCGACAACGGCCCGGCACCGACCACCTTGCTTACACCGCAGTTGTTCTGGGGTGTGGAGGCCGAGCCGGTGAACATGGGACGCCTTGTTCCCTCGCTGTATGTTGGCGAAACCAACTACAGCGACTGGTACTATCCGACCTATGGTCTTCTGATCGGGAACAACGCGGCGCTCGGTGGCGCCAACCTGGGCCTGGATACCAGCGCGCTGTCGCTGCCGGTGGGCCAGGGGGGGCGCGGTCGCTCGGATATCGTCAACCAGACCCAGGCACAACAGATCGACGTGCCGGTCATCGGCTTCGGTGGGACCAACGGTCTGACCCCGGTGCCGGGTATCTGGCGCAGCTTCGCCAACGCCATTGCACCCTGTGCATCGCTCAGCTGTGACGGCATCACGCCAAGAATGCTAGCCGGAGCCAATGATCTGAGCGCCTTCCCGACCTTTGGTGGCCCGGAGGGCGGCTTCGAGGTGCACATGAGTGAAGGCTACTCGCATAACGACGTGCTGGCTGCCGATGACGATGCCAGCAACAACGTAATCGATCCGCTGCTCGCATTCATGGAGCGTAACGTACAGTAAGGATTTGCCGACTCAGGACCGAGCCGCCCCTGCCATTGGCAGGGACGGCTTTTCTTTGGCTGTGTTCAGCCGCGCCCGATAAAGGGCATCTTCGTCGCCATGATGGTCATGAACTGGATATTGCTTTCCAGTGGCAGGCTGGCCATCTGCACCACCGCCTGCGCTACATGCTCCACATCCATGACAGCTTCCACCGCCATCTCGCCATTGGCCTGGGGTACGCCGCGCTGCATTGGGGCAGCCATCTCGGTCGCTGCATTGCCAATGTCTATCTGACCACAGGCGATGTTGTAGCGTCGTCCGTCCAGCGAAGTGGACTTGGTCAGACCGGTCATCGCGTGTTTGGTCGAGGTGTACGGCGCCGAGTTCGGGCGGGGCGCATGGGCGGAAATCGAACCGTTATTGATGATGCGACCGCCCATGGGCTGCTGGCTCTTCATGATGCGGAATGCCTGCTGGGTACAGAGAAAGGCGCCGGTCAGATTGGTCTCCACGGTAGCTTGCCAGTGGGCGAAACTGACTTCTTCCAGGGGAACCGGCGGCGCGCCGGTGCCGGCGTTGTTGAACAGCACATCCAGTCTGCCATGGCGCTCGCGCGTCGCGTTGAACAGCGCCTCTACTGATTCCGGGCTGCGTACGTCCGTCACTACTGCCAAGGCATGGGCGGCGAGCTCACCCGCGGCGACGACAGTCTCATCCAGCGAAGCTTCGCGGCGGCCGGCGAGTACCACGGCGTAGCCCGCCTTTAGCAGGGCAAGGGCGGTAGCGCGGCCAATGCCGCTTCCGGCGCCGGTGACCAGTGCGACAGGGCGGTTGTCTGACATTCTTATTCTCCCAGGCTAAACGATTACGAAGCATACCCCAGATACAAAAAAGCCGGTTACCCGAGGGTAACCGGCTTTCGATTGCTGGCGCTGATTATGCCAGAAGCGCTTTGATCAAACTGAGTTGATCAGTTGATGCCCTTGCGCTGCACGTCCCAACCGCGGTCGGTACACAGGCCGCAACGGCTGCCGTAGAAGGTGCTCTCGGCATTGCCATCGTTCATCAGGTGGAAGCGGAACCAGGCGGTAGAAGGACCACGGTAGCCGCCACCGTTACCCACGGGCTCGAAGTGGCTCGCGCTGTTGAGCTCGCCCCAGAATACCGGCACGTTGGCGTTGCGAAACACTGGTGCAGCATTTGCACCCGGCGAGGCGATGGTGTCGCGGCCGCCGGTCATCAGGAACATGGGTCCGTTCTGACGACTCTGCGAGCTGGAGCGATGGCCCAGGCCAATGGTGTAGGGCTGGAACGGAGCAGTCACGGTGATGCGCCCGTCACGACCGGCCATGATGGAGCCACCGCCGCCCTGGGAGTGGCCCGTGCTGCCGACCCGGTTGACATTCAAGTTGCCCGCATAGGTGCCGGAGCTGCGACCGTTCTGCTGCACCAGATAGTCCAGGCAATCGATCATCTGCGTACCTGAACCCGCGTTGGAGGTGCGTGCAGCGGCAACAACAAAACCATGGCTTGCCCAATGATTCAGCAGGCTGGCATACGTACCCGGGGAGCTACCGGTGCCGTTACCCCAGATGATGATCGGGTGGCGACGGCCTTCGGCGCCCAGGGTACGCGGACGATAGATGGTGCAGCTGGGGCCTTCGTTACCGCTGGTGGTAGCGAAGGGTCCGGAACGACTGAAGTCGGAAACGGATGGAAAATCGCCACCACCACCTGATGGAGGCGGGGTAGGAGTGGGCGTCGGAGTAGGGGTGTAAGCCATGACGCTGGTTGACATCAGCAGGGCAGCGGCGAGGCTGGACAATTTGAAGGTTGCCATTTTCATAGTGATCTCTCTTCAGTTTATTGTTGTTCAAGTCACCGAGCCTCTGGCGTGTCGCCGACAGTCAGGCTCCAAGCGATCCTGAGAGTAGCTTTGGGTCAGCCGAGCGACACTCGCCTATTCGGGTGAAATTTGAGACATAAGTAAGTAATTGTCTCTATTGATGTGTTTTTCAGATCAATTGCGATCGCTCAGAAAAAAGGCCGACCCTCGCGGGTCAGCCTTCGGTCATCGGCGACGGCCTGATGTCAGTTGATGCCCTTGCGGCGTACATCCCAGCCGCGGTCGGTGCACAGACGGCAGCGGCTGCCGTAGAAAGTGCTCTCGGCATTGCCATCATTCATCAGGTGATAGCGGAACCAGGCCGTGGAGGGTCCGCGATAGTCGCCGCCGTTGCCGATCGGTTCGAAGTGACTTGCGCTGGTGCGCTCACCCCAGAAGACCGGCACGTTGGCATTGCGGAATACCGGAGAGGCGTTGAAGGTCGGTGAAGCGATGGTGTCGCGGCCGCCGGTCATCAGGAACATCGGCCCACTCTGACGGCTCTGCGAGCTGGAACGATGCCCCAGGCCGATGGTGTAGGGCTGGAAGGGCGCTGTCACGGTAACGCGACCGTCACGACCGGCCATGATGGAACCGCCGCCACCCTGGGAGTGACCGGTGGTGGCAACCCGGTTCACGTTCAGTCGACCTGCATAGGTGCCGGAGCTGCGGCCGTTCTGCTGCACCAGGTAATTGAGGCAGTCGATCATCTGGGTGCCGGACCCCGCATTGGACGTGCGTGCCGCGGCGACGACGAAGCCATGGCTGGCCCAGTGATTCAGTAGGCTGCCATAGCTTCCTGGTGAGGTGCCGGTACCGTTGCCCCAGATGATGATCGGGTGGCGACGGCCCTCGGCACCCAGGGTGCGCGGACGATAGACGGTACAGCTGGGGCCTTCGTTACCACTGGTGGTAGCAAAGGGGCCGGAGCGGCTGAAATCGGAAACGGAGGGGAAATCTCCGCCGCCGCCAGACGGAGGCGGAGTTGGAGTGGGTGTTGGAGCTGGGGTGTACGCCATGACGCTGGTCGACATCAGCATGGCCGCGGCGAGGCTGGACAATCTGAAAGTTGAATTTTTCATAATGCTCTCTCTTCAGTTTGTTATTTTCGAATCCCCGAGCCTCTGGCGGGTCGCCGACTGTCAGGCTCCAAGCGACTTTGAATATAGCCTTGGCAAAGGCAGTCAACACTCGCCTATTCGGGTGAAAATAGGGACAGAATCTTGATTTATAGATTATTGATGCGATTTTCGGATCAATTGAGCCCGCGCACAAAAAAGGCCGGTCCCTTGCGGGCCGGCCTCCAGGACAGCAGCCTTACGGCTGTCAGTTGATGCCCTTGCGGCGCACTTCCCAGTTACGATCGCCACACAGACGGCAGTTGCTGCCGTAGAAGGTGCTCTGTGCGCTGTTGTCGCCCATCAGATGGAATCGGAACCAGGCGGTTGACGGACCACGGAAGCCGCCAGCGTTACCGACGGGCTCGAAGTGGCTGGCACCGCGTAGCTCACCCCAGAACACCGGCACGTTGGCATTGTTGAACACCGGCAGTGCGTTGGTCCGTGGCGCGGCGATGGTGTCACTGCTGCCGGTCATCAGGAACATCGGACCACTCTGCTGGCTCTGCGAGCTGCTGCGATGACCCAGGCCGATGGTGTAGGGCTGGAAGGGTGCTGTCACGGTAACGCGGCCGTCACGACCGGCCATGATCGAACCGCCGCCACCCTGGGAGTGGCCGGCAGTGCCGACGCGGTTCACGTTCAGCTTGCCCGCATAGGTACCGCTGCTGCGGCCGTTTTCCTGAACCAGGTAGTTGAGGCAGGCGATCATTTCTTCACCGGAACCGGCGTTTGAAGTGCGTGCGGCTGCGACGACGAAGCCATGGCTGGCCCAATGGGTGAGCAGAGCGCTGTAGGTGCTCGGCGAACTACCGGTGCCGTTGCCCCAGAGAATGATCGGGTGGCGACGGCCGGCCTCGCCCAGCGTGCGCGGACGGTAGATGGTGCAGTTCGGACCGGCGTTGCCGCTGGTGGTCGCGAAGGAAGCCGTGCGGCTGAAATCGGATACTGAAGGGAAGGCGGTACCCGAGCCTGGTGGAGGCGTTGGTGTGGGGGTCGGAGTAGGCGTGGGGTTATTGGCGAGGGCGTTGGCAGCGAGCAGCATGCCAAGGGCCAGGCCGGTCAGTTTGAAAGCAGATGATGCGTTCATGGTGTTACCTGCGGTGCTTATTGTTGTTGGTATGTGTCTACAGAGCTCAATGACTGGGTGCCCAAAACAGTGCTCTGACGCGATCGAATGTATGCCTCGGCGTCGAGATTGAAACTCGCCTGATTGGGTGATGGGACGGTTATTGAATATGTATCATGAAAAACGGGGCCCGAAGGCCCCGTTCTGGGTGTTACGACTGGTTGACCAGCGCGTATCAGGGGTTGGAGTAAGCCGCCGACTGGCCGAAGAAGGCGCGCAGTGTGCCCTGTTCCACCGGACCCAGACCAATATTGGTCATCGCTGCTGTCCAGGCGGTATTCACGCCGCCAAGTGTCAACTCCTCGTTGGACATGCTGATATCGGTAGCAGCATCGGTGGCATCGAACACGATGACTTTATCTGCGCCCGCTGCGCTGGACCACGGCTGCCAGGTCAGCTCGTTCTGGCTGAACTGGCCGTTGGGATTGCCGCCGCGGGAGAAGTCCGCCAGATAATCCATCATCGCGTTCTGCAGCGCTTCCCGACCGGGCCGGTTCTGCTCGGTAAAGGGCAGGCTGAACAGACCTTCGCCGATGCCATGGAAAAACGAGATTTCCGCGGCATGGCCGGCACCATAGATGAAGTTGAAGGGAGAGGGTCCTGACTGCGTTCCCCAGCGGAAGTCATAGGCATAGGTGTCAGGCTGATGCTGGGTGATCAGACGGGCCAGTTCGTCCACATACTTTGCCCGCCAGGCTCGGCCGCCGTGGTAGCCGGTCACCTCGTAGGTGTCCTTGTCCTTTTGTGTCGGCAGTACCTCGTCCAGGGTCTGGTTGCCGGTAAAGGCCACATCCAGCAAGTCCAGCCAGCTCTTGCCGGCGGCAGACGGTATGGTGCCGGTCGCGCCCTTCAGCGCACCGCCGTACAGCGGCATGAACGACTTTTGTTCGTATTCGTTGGCGCCGAGAATCACGGGCACGTTATTGAAGTTGCCGCTGGTAAACGCGGGGATCCAGCCGCCGGCAGGAATCACTGTGCCGTCCTCGATAGCGCCATAGGAACTCAGGGAACTGTAGTTGAAGACCGCCTGGTACAGATCGCGACCCTCGGCTGCGCGCAGGTAGGTTTCGAGGGTGCCAGCCGCTTCCATGTCCAGACGCATTTGCGTGGCCTGGGCGGCAGTGATCGGGGTGCCCGGTGTCTTGCGATCCTCCAGCAGCCGGATCAGCCACTCGATATGGCTATTGGCGGAATTGCGCGCATTGCTGGTACTGCGCGTGGTCATGGCACCGCTCTGGGAGACAGCCTGGTGGAACAGGCCATTGCCTGACTCGGGTGAGACCATGAGATTGAGCACGTTGTGTGCGCCGGCAGACTCGCCGGTGATGGTGACGTTGTCCGGGTCGCCGCCAAATTCGGCGATGTTGGCCTGGATCCATTTCAGCGCCTGAACGGTGTCCATCGTGCCGAAGTTGCCGGAATCGGAGACCGGGTCGGCACCGCCGGTTTGTACGTCGGGATGGAAGAACCAGCCGAGCGGCCCGAGGCGGTACTGCACCACCACCATGACCACATCGGAGTTCTCGACCAGATTGCGCCCGTCGTACTGTTTTGCGGTACCAAAATTGTTCGAGCCGCCGTGGATCCATACATAGACGGGAAGCTTCTCGTCCTGATAGTCGGCGCGGTTGGGTCGATATACGTCGACGATCAGGCAGTCTTCACTGCCGACCATGTTCGAGGTCCGCTGCCATTGGCTGGTCGTTTCAGCCTGGACGCATTCGGAATGCCGCTGGGTGGCGTCACGCACGCCGGTCCAGTCCTCGACGGGTTGCGGTGCGCGCCAGCGCAGGTCGCCTACGGGAGGCTGGGCGTAGGGCAGGCCGTGCCAGACCAGCACGTCATCCTCGACTACACCCTGCACGGCGCCGTTGGCCAGGCTGATCTGACCGGCCGGAGTGATATTGCTGCTGGGGCCGCCATCACCGCCAAGGCAGCCGGTCAGCGTAAGCGATCCGACAATGGCGAGGGCGAGGGTGGATAGCACCGGGCGGGATAGGACGTGGGATGGGCAATCGGTCGTTCGGGCGCAAGAACGCATTGGGTCTCTCCTGAGCATTATTGTTTTAAGTGGGCTTCCGTGGCCGGTTGCCCCTGTGCCCGATCGTCTGCCGGGCATGCACCAGAATAGAGCGAAAGCTCTAGCGAAGGGCGAGACATAAGCGGTGATTATATCGCTTATGGCCTTTTGTTTATCTTTGCGCTGACGCCTTCCAGGGTGGCAAACGAGATGTCCTTGGCGGTGAGCAGGAAGTCCTGCAGATAGGACATTTCCAGCATGTCCTCGCGCACCGCCGCGTACAGCGTGCCGAACAGACCTTCGGCGCCCAGGGGTCTGGCGCTGACATAGCCGCGTTGCAGGTACTCGGCCATGGCCCAGTTGGGCAGGCAGCAGACCCCTCGGCCCGAGGCCACCAGCTGCATCATCATCACTGTCAGTTCAGCGTTGCGTATCGCCGCAGGCTGGACACCGGCGGGGTCCAGAAATTGGGTAAAGATGTCGAGGCGGTCGCGATCCACCGGATAGCAGATCAGGGTTTCTTCCTGCAGGTCCGACGCTTCGACATGGTTGCGGTTGATCAGCGGATGCTGGTTGCTGATCGCCAGCATGGCCTCGTAGGCAAATAAAGGGACGTAGCTGATGCCGGCAATCTCCTGGGGGTCGGAGGTTACCACCAGATCCAGCTCGCCCCGGGCCAGCGCGGGCAGGGGAGCGAAGAAGAAGCCCGAAGCAAAATCCACCTCTACCTCCGGCCAGGCATTGCGGAACTGATCGATGGTCGGCATCAGCCACTGAAAGCAGCTATGACATTCGATGGCCATGTGCAGGCGCCCGGCCTGGCCGCCGGCCAGGCGTTGCAGGTCCCGTTCCGTCTGGCGCAACTGAGGCAGGATGTTGTCAGCCAGACGCAGCAGGCGTAGTCCGGCGCTGGTGAAACGCACCGGCTTGCTCTTGCGGGCGAACAGGGGCAGGCCGAGGCGCTCCTCCAGATCCTTGATCTGATGGGACAGGGCCGATTGGGTCAGGTGCAGCCTTTCAGCGGCCTCCACCAGGCTTTCAGCCTCGCGCAGGGTAACCAGGGTGCGCAAATGACGTATTTCCAGCATGGTCCTGCCCTCTACATGAATAGAATCGAAGTTTAGCATTAACAGGATGAGTTTGATTCAGTAACGGTGGAGGCAGACCATAGCGGCCACACAATGAACACGATGGAGGGCGTTATGGCACTGGCACACAATCTGGGATTCCCCCGTATCGGTCGCGACCGCGAGCTGAAAAAGGCGCTGGAGGCCTTCTGGTCCGGCAAGATCGAACAGGAAAGTCTGCTGCAGACCGGGCGTGAGCTGCGCGCCGCACACTGGCAATTGCAACGGGACGCGGGACTGGAACTGGTTCCGGTGGGCGACTTCGCCTGGTACGACCAGGTGCTGACCCACAGCCTGATGGTGGGCGCGGTGCCGGAGCGTTTCGGCGCACCCGAGTCGGCCGATCTGGATACCCTGTTTCGCATGGCCCGGGGTGTGAGTCGCAACGGTGCCCAGACGTTCGCCTGCGAGATGACCAAGTGGTTTGATACCAATTACCACTATCTGGTCCCCGAGTTCACCCGTGGCCAGGCCTTCAGTCTGCAATGGACCCAGCTGTTCGAGGAGGTCGATGAGGCCATCGCCCTGGGTCATCGGGTTAAACCGGTGGTGTTGGGCCCGCTCAGTTATCTGTGGCTGGGCAAGACCAAGGGGGGCGAGTTCGACAAGCTTGAGCTGCTGGAAGCACTGCTGCCGGTGTATGTCGAGATTTTCAATCGTCTTGCCGCCCAGGGCGTGGAGTGGGTGCAGATAGACGAGCCCGCTCTGGTACTGGACCTGCCGCCGGACTGGAAGGCCGCCTATGAAAGTGTCTACAACCGCTTGCAGTACGCGCCCTTGAAGAAGCTTTTGACCACCTATTTCGGCGGTCTGGAAGATAACCTCGGACTGGCCTGTGGCCTGCCGGTGGACGGTCTGCATGTGGATCTGGTGCGCGCTCCGGAGCAGCTGCTGGCGGTCATTGATCGGCTGCCCACCTACAAGGTGCTGTCGGTGGGAGTGGTCAACGGGCGCAATATCTGGCGTTGTGATCTCAATGCTGTGCTGGACCGCCTGCCAGAGGCTGTGGCCCGTTGGGGTGACAGGCTGTGGGTCGCACCCAGTTGCTCGCTGCTGCATTGTCCGGTAGATCTGCAGCGCGAGGATCGCCTGGATAGCGAACTGCGTGACTGGCTGGCCTTTGCCACGCAGAAGGTCGCCGAGGTAGCGCTGCTGGCCAAGGCGCTGAAGGATCCGGATGCGCCTGAGGTACGCGCGGCGCTGGCCGAGTCGGATGCCTTGCAGCGTGCTCGACGGACATCCTCGCGGATCCATGATCCGGCTGTGGCCAGTCGTCTGGCAGGCATCGAGCCGGAACACAGCCAGCGCAGTACGCCGTACGCGGAGCGCGCCCGGGTGCAGCAGGACCGTCTGGGCCTGCCGGCCTGGCCGACCACGACCATTGGCTCCTTCCCGCAGACCAGGGAAATCCGTGCCAGCCGCCAGGCCTTCAGACTCGGCGAGATCGAGCCAGAGGATTATACAGAGCAGATGCGCGCGGAGATCGCCCGCGTGATCCTCGAGCAGGAGGCGCTGGGGCTGGATGTGCTGGTCCATGGCGAGGCCGAGCGCAACGACATGGTCGAGTACTTCGGCGAGCAGCTGGCAGGCTATGCATTTTCCCGCTTCGGCTGGGTGCAGAGCTACGGATCACGCTGTGTCAAACCACCGATCATCTACGGCGACATCAGCCGGCCAGCGCCGATGACCGTGCAATGGGCACGCTATGCGCAGAGCCTGACCGATCGGCCGGTCAAGGGCATGCTGACCGGGCCGGTGACCATGCTGATGTGGTCCTTCCCGCGCGAAGACATCAGCCGCGAGCTCAGCGCACGGCAACTGGCGCTGGCGATCCGTGACGAGGTGGCCGATCTGCAGGCAGCAGGTATCGCGATCATTCAGATCGATGAGCCAGCCTTCCGTGAGGGATTGCCCCTGCGCCTGGCCGAGCAGCATCATTATCTGCACTGGGCCGCCGAGGTGTTTCGTCTGAGTGCCAGCTGTGTCGAGGACACCACACAGATCCACACTCACATGTGCTACAGCGAGTTCAACGGGATTCTGGATTCCATTGCCGATATGGATGCGGACGTGATCACCATTGAAACCTCCCGCTCGGACATGGAGCTGCTGGAGGCCTTCTCCGGCTTTGCCTACCCCAACGCCATCGGACCGGGCGTGTACGACATCCATTCCCCGCGCATACCCGAGGTGGCGGAGATAGTGCGCCTGCTGCGCAAGGCTGCGCGGGTTGTGCCGGCGGAGCGCCTGTGGGTCAATCCCGATTGCGGCCTGAAGACCCGTGGTTGGCCGGAAACCAGGGCAGCCCTGGCTGCCATGGTCGAGGCCACTCGACAGTTGCGGGAAGACCAGGCACATGACCTGCTGTCGCAATCTGCTGCCAAGCAGGTGGCGCAGTCTGCCGGGTAGCCTGTAGAGTAGCGGCCGGTCATTTTGCTGGAGCGTTACATGCGCGAGTTATTGTTGCACTGCCGTCCCGGGTTCGAAGGCGAAGCGGCTGCTGAAATTCAGGAACTGTCAGCAGCCAAGGGCATTGCCGGCTACGTGATCACCAAGGATGGCTCCGCGCTGGTGCGCTTCGTCTGCCCGCAGGAGGGCGACGCCGAGCAGCTGATGACCAAGCTGAAATTCCGCCAGTTGATCTTCGCCCGGCAATGGGCGCTGGGAGACTGGCTGGATGTGCCGGTGGACGATCGCATTTCACCGATCATCACCGCCTGTTCCAAGGGTCCGATTGCGTCCTGTGTCTGGCTGGAAACGGCTGACACCAACGACGGCAAGGCCATGGCAGCCTTGACCAAGAAGCTGTCACGGCCGCTGGAAACTGCGCTGACCAAGACCCGTTTCGTGCGCCCGGCCAAAACCGATGCGCCACGTCTCCACCTGTGCTTCGAAAGTGGCCAGCGGGTCTTTGTCGGCTGGTCCTGGGCCAACAACGCTGCGCCCTGGCCGATGGGTATTCCCCGTCTCAAGGTCCCGCGCGATGCCCCCAGCCGTTCCACCCTGAAACTCGAGGAAGCCTGGCACCACTTTGTCCCGCGCGATGAATGGGACAGCCGCATGGCCCCGGGCATGACCGCGGTCGATCTGGGCGCGGCGCCCGGTGGCTGGACCTGGCAACTGGTCAATCGCCACATGAAGGTGATTGCGGTGGATAACGGACCCATGGCCCCGAGCCTGATGGACAGCGGGCAGGTCGAGCATATCCAGGCCGACGGTTATTTGTACAAGCCGAAGAAGACCGTGCACTGGATGGTCTGCGATATCGTCGACAAGCCGGCACGCTCCAGCGCACTGCTAGGGCGCTGGGTCGGGCGGGGCTGGTGCCGCGAGGCGATCATCAATTTCAAGTTGCCGATGAAACAGCGCTATCAGGAAGTCATGCAGTGCATCGAGCATGTGCAGGCCGACCTGGATGCGGCAGGCATCAAGGCCTCGATTGCCTGCAAGCAGCTGTATAGCGATCGCGAGGAAGTGACCTGTCACGTTCGTGTGCTGCATGCCGGCAGCTTCAAGATCCAGACCCTCAGCTGAGGACGGTAACGCGCTGGAGCCTTACAGCGGTTCCAGCAGAGTGATCCTTTCCTCCCGCTCGAGCATCGGTGCAAAGGCGCTGATGCTGTCGATGCGGGCCTGGGAGTTCTCCCAACGCTCCCAGGAATGGCGGTTCTGCCAGGTCACCATGACGATGCGATGGTTGGGGCGTTCCAGATCGCGGAACGACTCGCCGGAAATGAATCCGGGCGACTGCACCGCCTGCTGGATCACCTTGCGGGCGGCTTCTTCGTAGGGCTGTTCCAGGCCCTCGGCAATAACACGTTCGATCAGTACTTTGATCATCAAAAGAGTCCTTGATGCGAGTTTCAATGGCGCCTTGGCTGGCGCTTCTGTCGTCTGGTTGTGGCTATAGTTTCCGTGCTCGCGCAGTCGCTGGCAAGCACCGGCGGTTTTACGGATAATGGTTTTTTGTCCGGCAGATGATGATGAACCAAGCAACTACCCCCCGACAACTCGATACCCGTGGCCTGATGTGTCCGGAACCGGTCATGCTGCTGCACAACGCGGTACGCGATATTGCCGCTGGCGATCTGCTCGAGGTGCTGGCCACCGACCCCTCTACACAGCGTGATATCCCCCGGTTCTGCAGCTTTCTCGGCCACGAGTTGCTGGAGCAGAACGAGCAGGACGGTCTGTTTCGCTATCTCATTCGCAAGCAGGGCTGAGCTTTCAGTCACTGCGAGTTGCCGATTCCCAGCCCGATTGCCCCGGGCGTAACTGGCAGGCGCCGAGTACGTTCTGCCAGGCCTGACTGTGGGCGGCAAGCTGGCGCTGATAACGCTGCCAGAGTGAATCCGGTCCCGTCGCCAGTACCTGCAGATAGTCAGCCGTTGCGGGTGGAATGCCCGGTGCCTCGGCAAGCGCGCTGACGCTCTGCTCCCAGGGCTGGCCCAGGCGCTGCAGCTGCGCCATATAGGGCTGGATCTCGCCGGCGTAGAAAGTCACGAAGACATTCAGCAGGATGCGCGAGCGTGATGTGGCTGTACCCATGGGGCAGAGCTGGCCGGCCTCCGGACTGTCGAGCATCGCCGTGGCCTGCTCCAGGGTGTGGGTCATGCGGCTCAGGCTGTGAATCAGTTGGCTGCTGCGATCACTCTGATGCAATGCGAGGAAGTGGGCCTCCAGTTCGGGGCGCGATGGTGGCAGCTGGGCGGGTAACTGCTGGCCGATGACCGCCAGCTGACCAAGGGCAGATATGCCCTCCCGGTCCTCCAGCGCCGCCTGCTGCACCGGCAGGGGTTCGCTGGCAAAACGCAGGTAGTACTCGAACTCCTCGCTGGCATTGAGGGCATTCCAGAACACGCCGGGTAGTTGGCCGCGCTTCTCCTCTGCCAGTTCGACCAGCTCGGCGACCAGCTCCTCGCGGTCAGGGTCATCGGAGAGCAGAGCGATGCAGTCCTCGATGGCGCGGATAAGCTCGCCCTCGAATGCCAGGCGGTGGGACCAGGGCATGACCTTGCCCAGTATGCTGTTGCGTTCACTGACGCGCTGCTGCAGCGGTTTGCAGCGCCGGGTATCGACCAGCAGATCGATCAGACTGATGCGCATGGGCGCTATCTCGATCACCCGCTCGCGCCGCTCCGGCAGGCGAAACTGGCTGAGTTGGCTAACGTCGTAGCCGACATGCTCCTGATCAAGGACCCGCCCGAGCCGCTCCAGGTAGTTGTCCATCTGCTGCGCAGCCGGAGGCGTCCGTTCGCAGCCGGTCAGCAGCAGGCATATACCGGTGAGCATCAGCAGCGCGCGCATCAGAACTCCTTCAGGTTGGCTGTAGCGAGTATCGCATGACCCTTCGAAGGATATCGCCGGTAGCCGTTACCGGAGTTTTCCGGTGATACCCCAGGGCTGGCGGCGCTTGCGTTCGGCGCTGACGTGGGCCAGGCGCACCGAGAGGAACACCGCCGCCGCGGTGAGACCGATGATCAGTCCCTGCCAGAAACCCACCGGACCGCGGGCCGGGCCAAGCAGATCGGTAAGCCCCAGCACATAGCCGCTGGGCAGACCGATGGCCCAGTAGGCGGTCATGGTCAGGACCATGGGTAGCCGGGTGTCCTGGTAGCCGCGCAAGGCCCCGGCGCAGGCCACCTGGATGGCATCGGAGAACTGATACAGGGCCGCGTAGAAAAACAGCTGGGTGGCCAGGGCGATGACCTCGGGGTTGTTGGTGTAGAGCAGGGGGATCCACTCGGCCAGACCGAGCATGAGTCCGGCGGCTATACAGGCGAATACCAGCGCGACCGCCAGTCCCATCTTGGCGGCGAAGAGGCCTGCGCGGGCTCCGTTGAGGCCGAGGTTGTGCCCCACGCGCACCGTAATGGCCAGTCCCAGGCTGAAGGGCACCATGAAGGTCAGGGAAGAGAAGTTCATGGCAATCTGGTGGCCGGCCACGACGATCGCGCCCAGCCCGCCGATCAGCAGGGCGATGACACAGAACATGCTGGTTTCGGCGAACAATGCCATGCCGATGGGCAGACCCAGACCCAGAAGATGCCGTTGCTGCGGCCAGCGCGGCCATTCGAAGCGGGCGAACAGGCCGGTCACTGCATAGCGTGGCGAGCGTTTGAGGTAGACCAGCATGCAGCCAAGCATGAACCACATCACCAGGGCCGTGGCCACGCCGCAGCCCACCGCGCCCATGGCGGGCAGGCCCAGCTTGCCGTAGACCAGCACGTAGTTGGCCGGCACGTTCAATGCCAGGCCGAGAAAACCGATCAGCATGGTCGGCTTGGTCTGCGACATGCCATCGGTCAGACCGCGCAGCGCCTGGAACAGAGCCACCGCGGGAAAGCCGACTGCGACGGCAATCAGGTAGTCGACGGTGATCGGGATCAGCTGCGGCTCGACCTCCATCCAGTGCATGATGGGCTCGACCGAGCACAGAAACAGCGCGCTGAGGCAGCCGATGCTCAGCCCCAGCCAGGCACCCTGGCGCACCAGGCTGCCGGCGTCGTCCAGATGGCCGCTGCCGTTGGCGGCCGCGACCTTGGAGGTGACGATCATCAGCACGCCGGTCAGAAACAGGAAGGTAGGTACCCAGAATGCATTGCCCAGGGCGACTGCGGCCAGGTCCACGGCACTGACCCGACCGGCCATGGCCGCGTCGACAAACCCGAGCAGGGTGTGCGACATCTGGGCAGCGATGATCGGCAGTGCCAGCCAGATCAGGGAGCGCAATTCTGTTACACTGCGGCGCTTGTAGGTGCCCGATTCGCTGCTGGTCATATAGCCGGTTAGTCCGAAGAAAAGCGCCCCATCCTAACAACTTGTCTGACATTGTCCAGCCGTCCATGAAGCACGATTGCCAGGATCTGATCCGCCTATTCAATGCCTGTTTTTCCGGCGACTACAACACCGTTCTGCTCGGTGGCGCAGCGGAGCCGGAATACCTGCCGGCCGACGCCGAGCATCGTCACCACCGGATATTCTTTACCCGTGACTACTTCCGCAGTGCCCTGCACGAGGTGGCCCACTGGTGCGTAGCCGGTGCCGAGCGCAGGCTGTTGCCGGACTTCGGCTACTGGTACGCGCCCGATGGCCGCGATGCACAGCAGCAACGCGCGTTCGAGCAGGTGGAAGTCAAACCCCAGGCCCTGGAACAGCTGTTCTGCGAGGCGGCAGGGCACCGCTTCAGCGTGAGCATGGACAACCTGGGCGGCGAGCCGACCGATCCGGAACCCTTCCGCCTGGCCGTGCAGGCGCAGCGTGATCGCTATATGGCTGAAGGGTTGCCGGAACGTCCGGCACGCTTTATCCGGGCCCTGACCGGGTTCTACCGGCCCGGCGTCTTGCCGCAGTGGCACACCGAACCCTATGCTGGCTCGTTACTGCCACCTGGAAACTCCGTATGCGCCTAGTCGCCGACGAAAACATTCCCCTGCTGGATGACTTCTTCGCCCCGTTCGGGGACATCGTCCGGCTGCCGGGCCGTTCGATTGATCGAGCCGCGCTGATCGATGCAGACATACTGCTGGTGCGCTCGGTGACGCCGGTGACGCCGGCCTTGCTGCGCGGCACGCCAGTGGGTTTTGTCGGCACCTGTACCATAGGTACCGATCATCTCGACCTGCCGGGGCTGGCTGCGGCGGGCGTCAGTGTGGCAAGTGCTCCGGGATGCAATGCACGGGGGGTGGTTGAGTATGTCTTGAGCTCCCTGCTGACCCTGGCCGAGCGTACCGGGGAGTCCTGGCGCGACAGGACAGTCGGGATACTGGGTATCGGCGAGGTGGGCGGTCGACTGGCCAGCACACTCGAGGCGTTGGGCGTCCGTTGTCTGCGCTGTGATCCGCCCCGTGCCGAGCGGGGAGAAGCGGGCCTGCACACGCTCGACGAGCTGATCGCCGGGGCCGATGTGATCAGCTGCCACGTGCCCCTGACCCGGGCCGGCGATCATCCCACTTTTCATCTGTTCGACCAGGCCCGTTTGCAGGCCTTGCGTCCGGGCGCCTGGCTGATCAACAGCAGCCGCGGGCCGGTGCTGGACAACCAGGCGCTGGCGACCGCGCTGCAGAAACGACCGGATCTGCAGGTAGTCCTGGACGTCTGGGAGCACGAGCCGGAGGCCGATCCGGCATTGGCCCGGCTGTGCGCCCTGGTCACGCCCCATATTGCCGGCTACAGCCTGGACAGCAAACTGCGCGGTACCGAGCAGATCTACCGCGCCCTGTGCGAGCACCTGCGGCAACCCCCCGGCATCTCTTTGCAGGCGCTGGCGCCTGCGGCGGGGCGGGCCAGTGTGCAGTTCAGCGCGGATACGCCCGCCGAGTGGATTCTGGCGCGGGCGCTGCGCTGGGTGTACGACGTCCGTGACGACGATGCCCGAATGCGCCATATGCTGGAGACGGCGACCAGTCCGGCCGGGATTCGGGCAGGCTTTGACAGGCTGCGCAAGCATTACCCGTTGCGCCGCGAGGCCAGCCTGCTGGACATCGCCGGGACAGACAATTTCAGCCAGGAGGCGGTCTCGCTGCTGCGGGCAGCGGGGTTTACCATTCCATGACAGAGACTCCGCTACAGCGCTTTCGTATTGGCCTGATCATCAATCCCCTGGCGGGGCTGGGCGGCCAGGCTGCCCTCAAGGGTTCGGATAACGTCGCCGACCAGGCACTGGCGATGGGCGTTCAGCCGCTGGCCAACGAGCGGGTGCGCCAGGCCATGCAGGGGGTTCTGCCCTATGCCGAGCGTATCGAACTGCTTGTTGCTCCCGGCGCCATGGGCGCGGATCTGGTGGCGGAAATGGGCCTGGAGCATCAGGTGATCGGCCAACTAGCCAACGCTCGGACCCAGGCCGAGGACACCTGCAGGCTGGCGACCGAACTGGTCGACCGGGGTGTAGACCTGCTGCTGTTTGCCGGGGGGGACGGCACGGCGCGCGACATCTGCAGCAGTATTCCTGCCGGTCAGCTGGTATTGGGTATTCCAGCGGGTGTGAAGATTCATTCGGGTGTCTATGCGGTCAATCCCCGGGCGGCGGGCGAGCTGGTGTCGCTGCTGGTGCGTGGCGAGCTGGTGCGCCTGGGTGAGGCAGAGGTCAGGGATATAGACGAGGAGGCGTTCCGCGAGGGCCGGGTGCGCACCCGCCACTTCGGCGAGTTGGCGATACCCGAGGAAGGTCGTTTCGTCCAACAGGTCAAGCAGGGCGGACGCGAAACCGAGACCCTGGTGCTGGACGATATAGCAGCCTGGCTTCAGGAAGAGGACCCGCAGATCGGCTGGATCCTGGGGCCGGGATCGACCAATCTGGGTCTGCTCGAGGCTATGGGGCTGGAAGGCACCCTGCTCGGCGTGGACGTGCTGCGCGATGGTCAGTTGCTTGCGGTCGACGCCACCGAGCAGCAGCTCTGGCAATTGCTTCAGCAGGGCGGAGAGTGGCGCATTCTGGTCACGGCCATAGGCGGGCAGGGGCACATCCTGGGCCGCGGCAACCAGCAGATTTCACCGCGTGTGGTACGCGCGGTCGGCCTGGATAATCTGTTGGTGGTAGCGACCAAGACCAAGCTAAAGACCCTGGCGGGCAGGCCCTTCCTGCTCGACAGCGGCGAAGCCGAACTCGATCAGCAGCTCACCGGGCTAAGACGGGTACTCAGCGGATATCGCGAAGAAATGTTGTATCCAGCGAGCTGGCGGGCCTGACGGCAGCGGCAAGCCGCAAGCTGCAAGCGAACCCAAAAGAAAAACCCCCGAAGCTTCAGGCTCCGGGGGTTTTTTGGTTTTAACTTGCAGCTTGAGGCTTGCAGCTTGTAGCTGGGTTTTACCGAAAGCCGGCCGTCTTCAACGCAGCAATCCGTTCTTCCAGCGGCGGGTGGGTCATCAGCAGTGCAGCCAGGCCCTTGCGCACGCCGCCGTTGATGCCGAATGCGGTCATTTCGCCGGGCAATTCCACCGGTACGCCCTGTTCCGAGCGCAGGTGCTCCAGCGCGGCAATCATGTTACCGGCCCCGGCCAGTTGCGCTGCAGCGGCATCGGCGCGGAATTCGCGCTGGCGCGAGAACCACATGACGATAATGCTGGCCAGAATGCCCAGGATGATCTCGGCAAAGATGGTTGCGATGATGAAGCCGAAACCGGGACCGCCCTCATTCTTGAAGATCACCCGGTCGACAAAGCTGCCGATGATCCTGGCGAAGAACATGACGAAGGTGTTTACCACACCCTGGATCAGGGTCAGGGTCACCATGTCGCCATTGGCCACGTGGCCGATCTCGTGGGCCATGACAGCCTTCACTTCATTGGGGCTGAAGCGCTCGAGCATGCCCTGGGAGACAGCCACCAGCGAAGCATTGCGATTCCAGCCGGTGGCGAATGCGTTCGGCGCCCGTGACGGGAAAATCGCCACCTCCGGCATGCCGATATTGGCCTGCTTGGCCAGCGCCGCGACGGTGTCGACCAGCCATTGCTCCTGGCGGTTCTGCGGGGTTTCAATAACCCGCGCGCCGGTGCCGCGCTTGGCCATCCACTTGGACAGAAACAGGGAGACGAAGGCGCCACCAAAGCCGAACAGGGCGCAGAAAATCAGCATGCCGGTCATGTCGATACCGCCGGCAGCGTCGAAAGTACCTACGCCCAGCAGGCTGAGCGTGATGCTCGCGACCAGCAGGATGCCGAGGTTGGTCGCCAGAAAAAGAACAATGCGCATCATGGACTGCAGTCTCCTCAGAGGATCATATGGGTAGGCGCCAGCGTCTTCCCACGACGGCGATTACCCGGGATTCGAGCGATAATAATGGGTGTTTTTTTGCGGCTTTCAATAGGCCGTCTGTTGCAAATCGTGTTAACCCTGCGCGCCCTGGACCGGCCGTCTGATAAAGCACAGGTGGGCGGTTTCCACCAGCTGGATGGAGGACCCGCTGGCCCTCGCATCACGCAGTTGCTGGGCCAGGGTGGCCCGCTGGCGTGCGACGGTGGCCGGCAGACCGGAATCGACCCGGCTTTCCAGCGGGCTGCTCAGCAGCACAAAGGCGCGCTCGGTCAGGCAGCACTGGTCAATGGCTTCCTGACGTATCACATCCGTGTAGCGCAAAAAGCCTTCCTCGGCCAGCCAGAGCATGGCGCTGAAGCACGCCTGGTGCCGCGGTGCCGGCACGCCAAAGGCATCGGGCTCGTGCCCACCGATCAGGTCGGCGACAAACAGCGTGGACGGCCGCGGGAAACTGCCATACAGCGCCAGCAGTATCCCGGCAACGTCATGATAGAAATCATCGATATGCAGGTCGGCCACGTCCGTCTCCGCTGGGGGCAGGCTGTTACTGCCGGTAGTGCTTGAGAAACCGGCCGATCCGGCCGATGGCCATTTCCAGATCATCCTTGCGCGGCAGCGAGACGATGCGGAAATGGTCCGGCCAGGGCCAGTTGAAGGCTGTGCCCTGTACGATCAGGATCTTTTCCTGCAGCAGCAGGTCGAGCACCATCTTCTCGTCGTTATGGATCGGATAGACCTTGGGATCGAGTTTCGGAAACAGGTAGAGCGCGCCCTTGGGCTTGGTGCAACTGACACCAGGAATCTCGTTGAGCAGCTCCCAGGCGATGTCGCGCTGTTCCAGCAGTCGGCCACCCGGCAGGATCAGGTCATTGATGCTCTGGTAGCCGCCCAGCGCAGTCTGGATCGCATGCTGCGCCGGCACGTTGGCGCACAGACGCATCGAGGCAAGGATATCCAGACCTTCGATATAGCTCTGCGCCTTGTGCTTGGCGCCGCTGATGATCAGCCAGCCGGAGCGAAAGCCGGCGATGCGATAGGACTTGGACAGGCCGTTGAACGTCAGGCACAGCAGGTCCGGAGCCACGGCGGCGATGGAGTCGTGTTCCACCCCGTCATACAGGATCTTGTCGTAGATCTCGTCGGCAAACATGATCAGGTTGTGCTCGCGGGCCACCTGGGCCAGTTGCTCGAGCATATCGCGCGAATAGACCGCCCCGGTCGGGTTGTTCGGGTTGATCACGACGATGGCCCGGGTGTTGGGCGTGATCTTGCTGCGAATGTCGTCTATATCCGGATACCAGTCGGCCTCTTCGTCGCACAGGTAGTGCACTGCCTTGCCGCCCGACAGGCTCACGGCGGCGGTCCATAGCGGGTAGTCGGGAGCGGGTATTAATACCTCGTCACCATTATTGAGCAGCGCCTGCATCGCCATCACGATAAGCTCGGATACACCATTGCCCAGGTAGATATCCTCGATGTTCACATTGGGAATATTCTTGGTCTGGGTGTAATGCATCACCGCCTTGCGTGCGGAGAAAAGCCCCTTGGAGTCGCTGTAGCCCTGCGCGGTGGACAGGTTGAGAATCACGTCCTGGAGGATCTCCTCGGGCGCCTCGAAGCCGAACGGTGCAGGATTGCCGATGTTCAGTTTGAGAATCCGGTGGCCTTCCTCTTCTAGACGCTTGGCGTGACGCAGAACGGGCCCGCGGATGTCGTAACAGACATTGGCCAACTTGTGCGATTTGCTAACCTGCATGGTGCTTTCCTGGGGCTGTGCGAATGGGCGTAAAACCCGCATCATACGTTGTGCGGACCTGACTGGGAAAGTCCGTTATCGACCTCCTGAGGAGTAGACATGAACAAGATCACCAAGAGCGAAGAGGCCTGGCGCGAGCAACTGGACGCCAACCAGTACCAGGTATGCCGGCTCAAGGGCACCGAGCGCCCGTTCACCGGCGCCTACTACGCCAACACCACCCCGGGCCGCTATCACTGCATCGCCTGCGATGCCGAGCTGTTCGATACCGACACCCAATTTGATGCCGGATGTGGCTGGCCCAGCTATTACGCGCCGGTCAACGACGAGGTGGTCACCGAGGTCGAGGACTTCAGTCATGGCATGCATCGTACCGAGGTGCTGTGCAGCCGCTGTGACTCGCATCTGGGTCATGTGTTTCCGGACGGGCCGCCACCTACCGGTCTGCGCTATTGCATCAACTCGGTTGCCCTGCGACTCGAGCCACGGGCCTGATGCCCACCCCACAGGAGTGACCCATGACAGATTCAGCAGGCAGTACCGGCAGCGAGCCGGTACTCGACATCCCGGTCAGCACCATCGACCATCAGCAGACCACCCTCGGCGCGCTGGGCGGCAAGGCGTTTCTGGTGGTCAATACCGCCAGCAAGTGCGGTTTCACGCCGCAGTACAAGGGGCTGGAGGCCCTGTGGCAAGAGTATCGGGACAAGGGCCTGCAGGTGGCCGGATTTCCATGCAATCAGTTCGGCGGTCAGGAGCCCGGAGACGAGGCGCAGATCGCCGAGTTCTGCGAAACCAGTTACAGCGTCAGCTTTCCGATGTTTGCCAAGGTCGAGGTCAATGGCAGCGATGCGCATCCTTTGTTCAAGCGGCTCAAGAGCGAGGCCCCGGGTCTGCTCGGCAGTCAGGGTATCAAGTGGAATTTCACCAAGTTTCTGATTGATGGCCAGGGTAATGTGGTGGGGCGTTACGCGCCGGCTACGACACCGGCGGATATCGCTCGCGATATCCAGGCGCTGCTGGACTGACAGCGGTCAGTCCGGGTCCGTCGGGGGCTCCAGCCACTTGCTCATCAGGGCCTGCAAGTCTTCACGCTTGAACGGTTTGGCCAGGTAGTCGTTCATGCCGGCCTCTTCGCAGCGCTGGCGGTCCTCGTGCAAGGCGTTGGCCGTGAGCGCGATGATCGGGATGGTCTGCCAACGTGGATCGGCACGCATGCGCCGGCTGGTTTCGTAGCCGTCCATGACCGGCATGTTGCAGTCCATCAGCACCAGATCGAACTCTTCTCTCTCCAGGCGGGCCAGTGCAGCTTCGCCCTGTTCGGCGATTTCCACCTCGTAACCCAGGCGTGTCAGCATGCCCCGCGCTACCAGTTGATTGACGCTGTTGTCCTCGACCAGCAGTATGCGCTGGCCGGTCGGGCCAGCCTCGTTGGCGCCGGCTTCGGGCACCGGGTCGACCAGACCCATGCAGCGGTCGATGGCCCGGGCCAGACGTACCCGGGGTGGTGGGCTGGCTACCTGTTCACAGATGCCCGCTTCGCGTGCGATGTCGGCAGGGAGCTGCTCGGCATAGGGGCACACCAGCAGGCGGGGCAGGCCGGGCTGATCCCGGGCCACGCGGCGTGCAAGTTCTGCACTGTCGAGCAGCCAGAGGTCGGCGTCCGCCAGGCCATCCCCTGGCAGGTCGTCGTTCGCATACTCGTGCAGCTGACAGTCGATTTTCCAGTGGCGCAAGAGCTCCAGCAGTACCTGCCCCTGCAAGCGGCCGGTCCGGCTCCAGATCGTCACCCGGCAGGGCCGCGGATAGGTATAGTTGGGCTCATGCTGATGGAACGCAATGGGCAGGGTCACGGTGAAGGTGCTGCCCTCGCCGTAGCGTGATTCCACCTCCAGCTTGCCGTCCATGGCATCGGTCATGCTTTTGCACAGGGCCAGTCCCAGACCGGTCCCGCCGAACCGCCGCGATATCTGCGCATCGGCCTGCGTGAACGGCGAGAAGATGCTGCGCAGGGCATCCTGGGGAATGCCGATACCGGTGTCGCGCACGGTGATCCTGGCCTGGTGGCCGCCAAGCAGCGTGGGTTCGATATCCAGGCGCAGATGCACATGGCCCTGCTCGGTAAACTTGAGAGCGTTGGACAGCAGGTTGCTGACGATCTGGCGAATGCGCGTGGGATCCCCCGTTACCAGCCCCGGTACCAGGGGGTCGATCCGGCAGGTCAGCTCGACCTCGCGTTTACCGGCATTCTGCGAAAGCAGGCTGGCGGTGTCTTCCAGCAGGGCGCCGAGATCGAAGGGGATCTGCTCGAGTTGCAGCTTTCCCGCTTCGAACTTGGACAGGTCGAGGATGTCATTAAGCAGTTCTACCAGCACCTTGCCGGAGTCGTAGGCGATGGTCAGTTGCTGTCGTTGTTCGTTGTTCAGTGGGCTGTCGAGCGTCAGCCCGATCATGCCCAGCAGGCCGTTGATCGGCGTGCGGATCTCGTGGCTCATGCTGGCGAGGAAAGAGGAACGGGCCCGCGCCATGCTCAGGGCTTCTTCCCGGGAGCTTTCCAGGTCGCGGTTCGAGCGACGCAGCTGGGCATTGGTTTCCTGCAGCTCGGTGGTACGCGCTTCGACGATGATTTCCAGCTCTTCCAGATACTGTCGCAACCGTTCCTCGGCGCGCAGTTTCTGCCGCATGTTGACGTCGATACTCTGCAATTGACGATTGATCACTTCCACCAGGGCGCCGATTTCGTCCCGTTCGTGTTGCACCGGGCAGGGCAGGCGCCTTCGCTCGTCGTCGCCGGTTTTCATGTTCAGCAGGTCGTCGATCAGGCGCACCAGGGGTTTGGTCAGCATGCCGTAGAACAGGACCAGCAGAACCAGCGACAGAATCAGGCTGAGGATGAACCCGGAAAGCATGGTGAGGCCGGCACGGCGCAGGAAGTTGGCCCCCTGGTGGAAGGTGTCCACCTCGATGACCAGGTAGCCGAGCAGCTCGTTGGGCGCATGGTTGACATACAGCGGGTGGGAGTAGGTCCGACGGCGTCCGAACAGGGCGTCACTGACCGGGCGGTAGGGACTGCTGGCCATGGGTCGGCTGACGCTGGCCAGGGCGATGGCGTTGTTATCGATGATCTCGGCACGCACTACCGGGGGTGCCTTGAGCAGGCCGTTGACCAGTTCCAGCGCCAGTTCGGTGTCGATATTATAGGCAATGCGGGAAGCCGGCCCGAGACTGACGTTGATCTGGGCGCGCACCTCTTCGTCTATCGTGGCGTTCTGCGCACGGTAGTCGACGATCACCTGAACCAGACCCAGCAGGGAACCGAGAATAAAGGCGGCGAGGACCCCGAGGCGGGTCTGTTTGAAAGAGAGGCGATCGGTAAAACGGATGTTCATCAGCGTCCTGCCACAGTCATCTGCCTCTAATGGTAGCCCAACTCTGGCTGGAGAGTCCGTTCCATGCATGGCATTGTGCAGTTATTTGGAGGCCGATATGGCAGAAATCACTCCCCAGCAATTCATGCAGCGCATCCTGCAACTGGTGGATCGCTTCGACAGCGGCCTGGGCAGTCGGCGAGAGCCGGTTGACTGGGACGGGGTGACCGCAGCGCGCTGGGTACCCGAGGGGGAGGGTGGCTGGTTGCGTCCGCTGGCGACCAGTCAGGACATGCAGCTGGATGACTTGCTGGGTATCGACCGCCAGAAGCAGTCCCTTGAGGCCAATACCCGACAGTTCGTCCATGGCCTGCCGGCCAACAATGCGCTGCTGTGGGGCGCTCGGGGCACCGGCAAGTCGTCGCTGGTGCGCGCGCTGCTGAACACCTATGCCGATGCCGGGTTGCGTCTGATCGAGATGGACAAGAATGATCTGCTGCATCTGCCAGCCCTGGTCGCTCAACTCGCCGGCCAGCCCTGGCGCTTTCTGCTGTTCTGCGATGATCTGGCCTTCGAGGCGGATGACAGTGCCTACAAGTCACTGAAAACGGTGCTCGATGGCACGGTCGAAGCCGCGCCCGAGAACCTGTTGCTCTATGCCACCTCCAACCGCAGGCACCTGCTGCCCGAGCAGCGCAGCGACAACCTGGGAGCAAGCATGGTGGATGGCGAGCTGCATCCGGGCGAAGCCATCGAAGAGAAGATTGCCCTGTCCGATCGCTTCGGCCTCTGGGTGTCTTTTTATCCCTTCAGCCAGGAACATTACCTGGAGGTGGTGCAGCACTGGCTGAACGAGTTGGCCCGGGCCCATCAGCTGCAGTGGCAGTGGTCTGCCAGCGTGCAGCAGCAGGCGTTGCGCTGGGCGCTGTCGCGGGGCAACCGCAACGGACGCTGCGCCTATCAGTTCGCCCGGTCCTGGGTGGGAGCCCGACTACTCGAGCAGCACGACTAGCAGCCTGTCTGACTCAGGCCTGTTCTAGTCCGACGGGCTGCTAGTGGCTGTTGAGCTTGGCAATCAGCTGATGCTCGGCCGGCAGCAGGCTGCTCAGGCTGGAACGCGCGGTCATCCGCGCCAGCAGCGAAGACAGGCAGGGCCAGCGGTCCTCGTCGATCAACTCGCCGACGTGAGCCATGTTGATCAGTTGCGAAGTCACGGCGATATCCGCCAGGCTCATGCGGTCGCCGAGAAAGAATGCCTTGCCGCCCAGTTCGCCATCGAGATAGTCCAGGAGTGGCGGCAGGTATTCCTCGAGCGCCCTTGCCACGGCCTGCTCGTCGGTCTGGTTGCCTTTCAGCGGCTCTAGAATTCGCTGGGCAAACACCGTGAAGGTTGCCCAGGGGGCCAGCTCGTAGTCCGCATATTTCTCCAGCCAGCGGACCCGCGCCGCCTCCGCTGGCGTCTCGCCGTAGAGCGACGCACCGCCGTAGGTGTCTTGCAGGTACTGGGCGATCACTGCCGAGTCAGCCAGTTTCAGCTCTCCATCCTGAATGGCCGGGATACGGCCCAGTGGGCTGATGTCGAAATACCACTCGGGTTGGCGCAACGGCGCCACGATGACGTGTTCGTGGGGGATCGCCTGCTCCGCCAGCTGGATGCGGATCTTGCGCACAAAGGGAGAGAGTATTGCGCCGTATAAGGTCAAAGCCATGGGGTCATCCAAGCGGGTAAAGGGGCCGATGATGGCCCCTGGGGGAGTGACAGTGCAGCCGGTTCAGTCGTCGTAAACGGCCTTCTTTTTCCATTCTTCATCGGATTGTTCCAGCTCCTGCAGACCGGCGCTGAGCTCGCTGGAGTCGGCACTGGTTGCCTGTTCACTGCGAACGGTGGCAGCGGCGGCCTGTTTGAGCAACTCCTTGAAACGCAGTATCTGGCTGGCCAGCGTGGGGTCGTTCTGTTGATGCAGATAGGCGATGGCGCGTTCGTACTGCAGCTTGGCGACCCGTGGCTTGCCCTGGCGCATGCCCTGTCTCGCCAGTACTTCGAACACCTCCAGGGAGGTGGCGAACAGGTACTGGCGTATCTGCTCGGACCATTGCTGCATGGTCAACTGGTCGATCATGCGCTCCTTGTGAGCCTGCTTGAGCAGCGAATGCAGGTTCTCGAGCATCAGCCGGGCATCCTTGGCCTGCACTTCGCTCTCCATCTTCACCGGCGGGTTGCCCACGTTGACTTCGGGCTTCTTCAGCTCCTGCCGGGCGCTTTCAAGCATCTGCTGGGCCCGTTCATCCTTGCGATCCAGACGGGTGAGTTTTTCCAGCAGGCTGATTTCCAGGCCGATCAGCAATGTCTTGAGTTCCGGGCTCATGTATTGACCCGGCAACTGGCCATTGATCGTTCGGCATACCTTCAGACGCGCAGTCAGTTCGGCGATGCTGCGAGCCTTCTCGATGCGGGCGCGCTCCAGGCCGTGACTGATGAAACCAATACTGAGCAAAAGGAGGACGCCGCCAGCGACGAGGGCACCTATGAGTAACGGAGACATGGTCAATCTCTCTTGTTGGAATGGCTCTGCCTGCCCTGCAGGCGTTGCCCCGAAGCTCACCCCTGCCTGGGCTTGCCCGGTTCATTATGCAGCCCGGTCCCTTAGCTGCCTTCAGGTGATATCAAATAAACATTAACCGAACAGGATTCAAGGGTCATCCAACTGTCGCCAAGTTGCAACAAGATTTTTCGTGATAACCGGGTTCAGGACCTGTTTCGCCGGGCGTCGCAGAGGCGGGCTGGGTGAGTCCAAAACGGTTGAACTCGAAAACCGGCGGGGCAGTCACACTTCTCAGAAGGGCTGGTCTACCAGTCCGGGCGGCGGTGTTCCGAGCGCCAGCCGTTATCTGATCAACGCACCTGTGGCACATAACGGACGGAGGTTTGCATGGCCAACGTGAGCGATTTCATTCTGGAGCGTCTTTCCGAGGGCGGCATCCGCAGGATCTACGGCTATCCGGGCGATGGCATCAATGGCTTGATGGGCGCACTCGACCAGGCGGGCGACAGATTCGATTACATTCGCGTGCGCCATGAGGAAATGTCGGCCTTCATGGCCAGCGCCCACGCCAAGTTTACCGGCGAGGTGGGTTGCTGCCTGGCGACCTCGGGGCCTGGCGCTCTGCACCTGCTGGCCGGGTTGTACGATGCCAAGGTCGACCACATGCCGGTCGTGGCGATTGTCGGCCAGCAGGCGCTCAGCTCCCTGGGTAGTGATTTTCAGCAGGAGGTCAACCTGCAATCGGTGATGCAGGATGTGGCCAGTTATGTACAACTGATTGCTGACCCGGCCCAGGCGCGGCACGTGGTCGACCGGGCCGTGCGCATTGCCCGCGCTGAACGGACGGTAACCTGCATCATTGTGCCCAATGACGTGCAGACCGCCGATGCGGTGCCCAGTCCGCCCCGATCCCATGGCAGCAATTACTCCAGCTCGGCGCCGGCGATCAGCCATCCGGTCCCCGGCGATAACGAGTTGCAGGCGGCCGCGCAGGTACTCAACGCGGGCAGCAAGGTCGCGATTCTGGCGGGTGCCGGCGCCCTGAACGCTACCGACGAGGTCATTCAGATCTGCGACATTCTGGGGGCGGGCGTGGCCAAGGCCCTGCTCGGCAAGGCGGCACTGCCCGATGACCTGCCCTTTGTCACCGGCAGTATCGGCTTGCTCGGCACCAAGCCCAGTTGGGAAATGATGCGTGACTGCGACACCCTGCTGATGATCGGTACCACCTTTCCCTACTCCGAGTTCCTGCCCAAGGACGGCCAGGCCAGGGCCGTGCAGATCGATATCGATCCGCGCAACGTCGCGATTCGCTATCCCACCGAAGTGAACCTGATCGGCGACACCGCCGCTGTGTTGCGGCGTCTGGCGCCCATGCTCGAGCGCAAGGATGACCGCAGCTGGCGCGAGACCATCGAGAACAATGTCGCCGACTGGTGGGACGATGTGCACAAAAAGGCGATGGAGGGAGCCAACCCGATCAATCCGCAACGGGTCTTCAGTGAGTTGTCGCCGCTGCTGCCAGACAACACCATTCTGTGTGGCGACAGCGGGTCACATACCAACTGGTACGCACGTAACGTTCGCATGCGTCGCGGCATGATGGGCTCGCTCTCGGGCAAGCTCGCCAGCATGGGCAGCGGTGTCCCCTATGCGATTGCCGCCAAGATGGCCTATCCGGACCGCCCGGTACTGGCCATGGTCGGTGATGGCGCAATGCAGATGAACGGCAATGCCGAATTGCTGACCGCGGCACAGTACTGGAAGACCTGGTCGGATCCGACCTTTGTCGTGATGGTGCTGGTCAATCACGACCTCAACCAGGTGACCTGGGAACAGCGGGCGATGGCTGGCGACCCCAAGTTTGTCGAGGCCCAGGAGGTAATCGATTTCCGCTATTCGGCCTATGCCGAGATGCTCGGTTTCAAGGGTATCCGGGTCGACAACCCGGAGAAGATCGCGGACGCCTGGCGCGAGGCGTTCAGCTCGGACCGTCCGGTGCTGATCGAGTTCGTCACCGATCCGGACGTGCCACCCTTGCCGCCGCACATCACCAAGGATCAGATGCAGGCCTATCTGACCACGCTGGGCAAAGGCGATCCCGATCAATGGGGCATCCTCAAGCAGAGCACCAAGCAGATGTTCTCCCGGTTCAACCTGCGGGCGGACAAGGACGAATGAGCGCGGTACCGCTGATCGATGACCTTGAAGTCTCCAGCTACCGCGTGCCCACCCAGGGGCCCGAGGCCGATGGCACGCTGGAATGGGACGCCACCGAACTGGTGGTCGTGCATCTGAGCGCCGGAGCAGTGCACGGCATGGGATACAGCTATACGGCGGCCTCACCCGCTGCAGCGCTTGTCCGCGAGAAGCTGGCGCCCTGCGTGGTGGGGCGCAGCACCGAGGACATTCCCATGCTGTGGCGCGACATGCAGCGGACACTGCGTAACGTGGGTGTACCAGGCCTTGGCATGATGGCCATCGCGGCGGTGGATCAGGCGCTCTGGGATCTGCGTGCCAGACAGCTGGAACTGCCCCTGAGCGCGCTTTGGGGGCAACTGCGCACGAGCGTGCCGGCCTATGGTAGCGGCGGCTTTCTGACCTACAGCGAGGAGCAGCTCGAGGCGCAGTTGCGTGGCTGGGTCGAGCAGGGCTTTGCTGCGGTAAAGATCAAGCTGGGGGCCGAGGTGAGCGATGCCGAGCGACGGGTAGACCTGGCTCGGCGCGCGATTGGGCCGGACGTCAGTCTGATGGTCGACCTGAACGGTGCCTGCGACAGGCGGGGTGCTGCCGCCATGCTTGCTCGCCTGGCGCCCTACGAGATCGCCTGGGTGGAGGAGCCGGTGTCCTCCGACGACCTGGCCGGACTGCGCTGGCTGCGGGATCAGGTGCCTTCGGGGACAGCCATTGCTGCCGGGGAATATGGCTGGGATCTGCGCTATTTCCGAAGAATGCTCGAGGCGGGCGCGGTCGACGTATTGCAGGCAGACGCCACCCGTTGCGGTTACACCGGCTTCCTGGGTACGGCGCACCTGTGTGAAGCCTTCGGTGTAGGCCTGTCGGCCCATTGTGCGCCGGGCATCCATTTGCCCCTCGCCCGAGCAGCGCCGGTATTCACCCACCAGGAATATTTCCATGATCACGTGCGTCTGGAAGCAATGCTGTTCCAGACCAACCATCGCGTGGAGGCAGGGCAACTCCAGCCCGATGAGGATTGCATCGGTCACGGTATGCGGTTGCTTCGCAGCGAGGCCGAGCCGTTTCGCCTGTCCCCCTGAATCCAGAAAGGCCCAGTCATGCAGCGTTCCGAACAGGCAGTCAATGCCGACACCCGCAAGGCACCCGAGAGCTTCGACCACGCCCTGGCGGATCAGGTGGCGAGAGAATTGCGCAAGGCTGTGCAGGGCGAGGTGCATTTCGACGATGGCACGCGTGCCCTGTACGCCACCGACGGATCGCTCTACCGCCATGTGCCAATCGGGGTGGTCTTCCCCAGAAGGTCTGAGGATGTGCGTCGTGCCGTTGCCATCTGCCACCGCCACCAGGTGCCGGTGCTATCCCGGGGCGCCGGCACCAGCCTCGCCGGGCAAACCTGCAATGTCGCGGTTATCCTGGATTTCTCCCGGCACCTGGATCAGTTGATCTCCCTCGACCCGCAGACACGGCTGGCACGGGTGCAGCCCGGCTGCGTACTCGATTATCTGCGCAGCCGCGCCGAAGAGCACCACCTTACCTTCGGGCCGGACCCTTCGACCCATACGCACAACACCCTGGGCGGGATGCTGGGCAATAATTCCTGCGGTGTGCATTCGGTGATGGCCGGGCGTACAGCCGACAATGTGCGCTCGCTGCGGGTGCTGACCTATGACGGCGCCGAGTTCCGGGTCGGACCGACCAGTGAACAGGAGCTCGACGACATCATTGCCGAGGGCGGGCGGCGCGGGGAGATATACGCCGGGCTCAAGCGTTTACGTGACCGCTATGCGGCCCTGGTGCGCGAGGGTTACCCGGACATTCCTCGGCGGGTATCAGGTTACAACCTCGACGAGCTGCTCGAGGACAAGGGCTTCAACGTGGCGCGGGCGCTGGTGGGCTCCGAGGGAACCTGTGTCGTCATTCTGGAAGCGGAGCTGGAGCTGGTGCCCAGTCCGCAGTCGCGTTGCGTGGTCATGCTCGGCTACCCGGATGTATACACCTCCTGCGACCACATCACCGATATCCTGTCCTTCGGCCCTGTCGGGCTCGAGGGGATGGATCACCTGCTGATCCGCGAAATGCGCAACAAGCACATGCATCCCCAGGCGCGCTCGATGCTGCCCGATGGCAACAGCTGGCTGCTGGTAGAGTTCGGTGGCGATACCGAGCAGGAGGCCACCGACAAGGCCCATGCATTGATGCGGCATCTGGGCGCCGCCGATTCGGCCCCGACCATGGCGCTGTTCGTTGGCGAGGCGGAGCAGAAAGAGATCTGGAATACCCGTGATGCGTCGCTGGGCGCTACATCGCGTTCTCCGGCCCTGGGCGATACCTTTCCCGGTTGGGAGGACGCTGCCGTAGCCCCCGAAAACGTGGGCGCCTACCTCCGCGACTTTCGTCAGCTGATGCACCGCTTCGGCTACGAGGCCTCGTTGTACGGCCATTTCGGTAACGGCTGTATCCATTGCCGGATCAACTTCAGTCTGGCCAACGAGGCAGAAAAGGCCAAGTGGCGCGCGTTCATGGAGGAGGCTGCCGAGCTGGTTGTCCACTATGGCGGATCGCTCTCCGGCGAACATGGCGACGGGCAGGTCAGGGCAGAGCTGCTGCCGCGCATGTACGGCCCCGAGCTGATGGACGCCATGCGTGAATTCAAGACACTCTGGGACCCGCAGGGGAAAATGAACCCCGGTAAACTGGTCGACCCCTATTCCATGACCGCCAGTCTGCGCTTCGGTCCGGGCATGGCAGCGCCCAGGACCGATACCTATTTTGCCTATACCGACGATGACAACAGCTTCTTTCGAGCCACCAATCGTTGCGTCGGTATAGGCAACTGCCGCCGCAAGAGCGGCGGTGTGATGTGCCCCAGTTTCCGTGCTACCGACGAGGAGCAGCACTCCACCCGCGGCCGTTCGCGTCTGCTGTTTGAAATGATGCAGGGTCGCGAGTTGGCCGAGCAGTGGCGCAGCCAGCCGGTGCGCGAAGCGCTTGACCTTTGCCTGGCCTGCAAGGGATGCAAGGAGGACTGTCCGGTAGGGGTGGACATGGCCACGCTCAAGGCCGAATTCATGGCTCACCACTACAAGGGTCGGCTGCGACCCAGGGCTGCCTATGCCATGGGACTGATCTGGACCTGGAGCCGCATCGCGGTGCATGTGCCGCGGCTGGCGAACTTCATGCTGCATGCGCCGCTGATCGGCCCACTGGCCAAGTGGGTCGGCGGCATAGCGCAGCAACGCGAGATGCCGCATTTCGCACCCGTCGATTTCCGCAGCTGGTTCGCGGCGCGTGAGGTCCGTAATGCGGGTCTGCCGAGCGTGTTGCTCTGGCCGGACACCTTCAATAACTACTTCTATCCGCGCACGCTCCAGGCGGCAGTGCGGGTGTTGGAGGCCGCGGGGTATCAGGTCGTCCTTCCGCCACGGCCACTGTGTTGCGGTCGTCCGCTGTACGCCGAAGGCATGCTCGACCGCGCCCGCCGACAGCTGGCGGATATCCTCGATTCGCTCAACCGGCTGATTGATCAGGGCGTGCCCCTCGTAGGCCTGGAACCCTCCTGCGTCGCCACCTTCCGCGATGAGCTACCGCAATTGTTCCCCGGCGACGAGCGTGCCCGCTACCTGCAGACCTCCACCTGGCTGCTGGGGGAGTTCCTCGAGCGCAGCGGCTACCAGCCGCCGCGCCTGGATCGCAGCGTGATGGTACATACCCACTGTCACCAGTATGCGTCCACCGACCGGGACGCTGATGCGGCGCTGCTGCGACGGATGCAGGCGGATTTCCAGATGCTGGACGCCGGTTGTTGTGGCATGGCTGGCTCCTTCGGCTACGACGCCGAAAAGTATGAGGTGTCGATGCGCATCGCCGGACAGCAGGTCGTGCCGGCTGTTCGCGGCAAGGGTGAACACACGCTGGTGATGACCAACGGCTTCAGCTGTCGGGAGCAGGTGGCGCACACCACCGGGGAACACACCTACCATTTGGCCGAAATCATCGACATGGCCCTGCAGACCGGCGCACCAACGCTGGAGGTGCTGGCGTCAACCGGGCAGCAGGCCGCGAGTGAGAGGAGATAACCGATGCTGGGCAAAACACGCTGGATAATCGCCGAGGGATATATTCCCCAGGGGGGACCGCACGCCGATGACCCGACCCTGCGCAGCCATGAGACGGCCTGTGTGCTTAATGCCGGTCACCAGCCTGCTGCGCTCTCGATCATGGTCTACTTTGCCGATCGCGAGCCCGCCGGGCCCTACCAACTGGAAGTGCCGGCCCGCCGTACCCTGCACCTGCGCTTTGATGAGCTGGATGATCCGGAGCCGGTACCACGGGAAACCGACTACAGCACTGTAATCGAGTCCAGCCAGCCGGTGGTGGTGCAGCATACGCGTCTGGATGCGCGGCTGGGTTCACTGGCGCTGTTGAGCACCCTGGCCTACGGTGAGGATCGATGACCTCGGTACAGCAGACCGTGGTGATCACCGGTGCCTCTGGCGGCGTTGGTCGCGCGACCGCCATCCGCTTTGGCCAGGCGGGAGCCGCAGTGGCGCTGCTGGCACGTGACGGGCAGGGGCTGGCCGAGGCGGCGAAGGAGGTGCGGCAGGCGGGTGGCAAGGTCATGACAGTCATGCTGGATGTGGCCCGCGCTGACGAGGTGGACGCTGCCGCAGAGCGCATCGAGGCGTCCCTGGGGCCCATCGACGTATGGGTCAACTGCGCCATGGTGACGGTGTTTTCACCTTTTGCTGACATGACCGCAGAGGAATATGCCCGGGTGACCGAAGTGACCTATCTGGGCGCAGTGCATGGCACCCGCGCCGCGCTCAGACATATGCGTGAACGCAATCGCGGCAGTATCGTGCAGGTAGGCTCCGCGCTGTCCTACCGTTCGATCCCGTTGCAGTCGGCCTACTGCGGGGCCAAATTCGCGATACGCGGGTTCACCGATGCGCTACGGGTCGAGCTGATGCACGAGAAGAGCCGCGTGCGTCTCACCATGGTGCAGCTTCCGGCCTGCAATACGCCGCAATTCGAGTGGGCCCGACACCGGTTGCGGTTCCAGCCGCAGCCGGTGCCTCCCATCTACCAGCCGGAAGTGGCGGCGGCAGCGATCTACTGGGCAGCGCACCATCGTCGACGTGAGCTGTGGGTAGGCTGGTCCTCGGTAAAGGCGATTGTCGGTACGCTGTTGCTACCCGGCCTTACGGACTGGCTGATGACCCGCAAGGCGGTAGACGGGCAAATGGACCGCACAGCGCCCGCACCAGCACCCGCGTCGATTCGGGCTGATAACCTGCATACGCCGGTCACGGGGCTGCATGCGACCCACGGGCGATTCAGTGATGCCGCTGCCGAGCGTAGCAGGACACTCTGGGTGGCCATGCACCGCAGGGGGCTGGCAGGGGCCGTGTTGCTGGTCGGTGTGGGCGTCTGGGTTATTCTGGCGTTCGCCTGAGCTTCGGCGGCGGGGCAGGGCGCAAGAGTCTTGCCCGCATGCTAGAGCGGTTGGCCCCTGCAGCCGGGTGGAGAAAATAAACCGGAAAAAGATGGACTTAGGGGTTGACGACACATCAGTGCATGCCTAAAATGCGCGCCACTTGCAGCGAACAATGTTCACCGAACAGGGTTCAGCAAGTAGCCAGGGTCAAGGCCCTGGCGAAGAAAGACCGGGTAATGTCCCCTTCGTCTAGTGGCCTAGGACACCGCCCTTTCACGGCGGTAACAGGGGTTCGAGTCCCCTAGGGGACGCCATTCGGCGTCAGATTTGCGGGAATAGCTCAGTTGGT
>JAESUC010000258.1 GCA_016763285.1 Pseudomonas sp. | reverse complement strand
TGCAGCCTCCATCAGCAGGTGCGGCTTTTCGAAATCGTAGTCCCGGCGCGTGACGCGGCTGGGGCGGGTTTCGATGCGCATGGCGAAGCGCTTGATCACCGGCTCGTCGGCGACCAGGCCGCTGTCCTGGATATAGGCGGTGGGCCGATCCAGTTGGGGGAAGCCGGTCTGGTCGTCACCGAAGACCAACAGGTGGTTATCAATGCCGTGTTCGAAGTGGTAGTGGATGCCTTCCTCTTCGCACAGGCGCTGGATGAAGTGCAGGTCGGTCTCGTCGTACTGGGTGCAATAGATCCGCTGCGGATATTCGCTGTTGAGCTGGAAGCGGTAGGCATCGGCCTGGATGCCGTGATCAGCCAATACACGGCTGATGATCTCGGGCACTGACAGATGCTGGAAGATGCGTTGGTTGGTGCGGTGGCCGAGATAGGCCAGGTGCGGCACCAGGTCGATGTGGTAGCGCGTCAGCCGCTTGCCGGCATCACCCTGGGCAACGCGATGGATCAGTCCGTGAATACCCTTGCCCTGACCGGCAAAAGTGAAGAACGCCGGCTGTTGCAGCAGTGCTTCGATGTCCAGATCCGGCCGTTCGCTGACCAGTTCCAGCTGGAAGCAATAGGGCTGGCTGATGGCTTCGGTGCCGGTAAAGGCCAGCACCTTGAAGTCATGAATAATGCCGGACATGTCCATGCCGGGAATATCCAGCGTAAAGGCGGCCGTATTGGCGGGGGCGAACATCCGTTGTTCCTAACTGAGGGCTAGGGTCGGATTATCGCAGATGCGCGGTCGGCAAAGCGTGAGCCAGTCGGCAAAATAGAGAGGAAAAGGCAATGAGATCAATGAGATAGCTGCGCAGAAAGTTGCGCAGTTAGTGGTCTGCAGGATGCGATTAGCGGATCGAGTACTACTCCGCGCTCAATACAGTCCGTCTACCCTGGCCAACCTGTAGTCATGGCTCCAGCTCTTGATACGGTTGCGCCCCTGGTCCTTGGCCTGATAGAGCGCCTGGTCAGCGCGTTCGACCAGGTCAAAAAGACTTTCCTCTTCGTGTTGCTTCAGTTCAGCTATGCCAATGGAAACCGTGGCCTTTACCGCTGCGTTCTCCACGCTGATGGTCTTCTTTTGCCAGCTGGTGCGAATGCGTTCGGCTATGCCTTGTGCTTCGGACAGGCTGGTTTCCGGAAGCAGGACAAGAAACTCCTCGCCACCAAACCGGCAGATCAGGTCAGGCACCCTGGAATGGTCGTTGAGATGCTCGGCAAAGGCGATCAATACCTGATCACCTGTCTTGTGCCCATGTTGATCATTGATTGTCTTGAACCGGTCGAGGTCCATCAGCAACAGCGCGACGGGACGCCCATTACGCCTGGAGAGGCCCAACACCTTGATGGCGGTCTCCTCCAGGGCGCGACGGTTGAACAGATTGGTGAGGGGATCGCGGTTGGCCTGATATCTCAGCGCGTCCTGCAGGCTGGCAGTGGTCAGCACCACACACATCAGTGAAAAGCCGTAGATGAAGGCGATGCCTTCGAGATAGTTCAAGGACTCGACACTGACGGCCATCTGGAAGTCAGTCGCGTTGATGTAGGCCTCGTCGCGCAGATAGAGATCAAAGCGGCGCAGATACAGCAGCGCGTGCAGTGTCCAGATGACGGCCCATACCCAGAAAACGGCGCGCTGCAATAACGGCACACGCCACAGTTCAATCACGGTCATTGCACTGACCACCACCACGATCGCGCTGTGGAACATGATGCTGAAACGCAAGGAGTCCCTGAGCAGGAAGAACACCAGGCCCTGTGCAACCAGCAGGCAAAGCATGAGTGCCAGGAATCCCCGTTCCTCCGTGTTGCGGTAGCAGCGAGTCCCCCACCACAGGACAAAGTATGCCTGCGTAATGACCACAGCGCTGATCCACAGGGGCACAGGCGGACTGGAGACCTGCAACATGAGACCCACAATGAAGATGGCAAGACCGCTTGCCCAATAACGGATGGCACGAACCTGTCGGTTGAGGATGCTGGCTGCCAGAAGTCCTGAAACCGAGACGATGGTGGTCACTGCCAGAACGACCATCAAGGTGTTGATATCGAGCATCTGGACTCACCTGTAGAGGTTATTCTTATTATCTACCGGAGCTCAGGATAATCCGATACCGATCAGGAAACCACCCTGAGCGGCGACCAGCCATGCCGGGGGCGAACCGGCATGGTCTGTGGTCAGGGATTACTTACGCGGAACCACAGAGAATACAGCGCAGGCAAAAACATCAGCGTAATCAGGGTGCCAACCAGCGTGCCGCCTATCAGCACGTAGGCCAGTGGGCCCCAGAATGCATCGAAGGTCAGCGGTACGAAGGCGAACACGGCCGCTAGTGCGGTGAGCAGTACCGGCCGCGTGCGCTGCACTGTTGCCTCGACGACGGAATTGAATTGGTCCATGCCGGCGGCCAGGTTGTCATCTATCTGCTTGGTCAGAATCAGCGTGTTGCGCATCAGAATACCCGCGAGACCGATCAGGCCGAGCAAGGCAACAAAGCCAAAGGGCTGATTACCGATCAGCAGGGCCAGGGTGGCACCGATAACCCCCAGGGGCGCTGTGGCGAGCACCATGAAGGTGCCGGAAAAACTGCGCATCTGCAGCATGATGACGATCATCATCAGACCCAGCATGATCGGCTGCACCTTGCGAATGGAGTCCTGCCCCTTGGCCGATTGCTCCACCGCACCGGCTATCTCCATGTGGTAATCGGCGGGCAGATCGGCCCGCAGGGCCTCAAGCTGCTCCCAGATCTCCATGGTCACATCCGGTGGCTGGGCGTCGTGAACATCCGCCTGGACCATGATGTAGGGCTCACGGTTGTAATACTTGAGCACAGGCTCTTCACTGACGAACTCGATGAGCCCCGCCTGCTGCAAGGTGATGGTGCGTCCATCTGCGGTACGCAGCGGCAGATCGGCAAAATTGTCGAGGCCCTCCGGCGCGCCGCGGATCATCAGCTGAACGCTGCGGGTGTTCTCGCGCAGTACCGTGACGGGCTGACCGCCCCACTGCACCTGCAGTTGCTCGGCCAATTCAAGCGGCGTCAGTCCTATGGCCAACAGGCGTTCGTTATCCAGACGCAAGCGGGCGGCGGCCACACGGTCGCCCCAGTCCAGGTTCGCATTGACGATACTCGGATGTGCGGCCATCAGTTCGCGCACCTGGTTGCCCTTCGCGCGCAGCACGTCCGGGTCCGGACCCATGATGCGGAAGCTCACGGGCCAGGCCACCGGCGGACCGAATACCAGTTGATGCACGCGCACCCGGGCCTCGGGAAACTCGCCCGCATCGACCCGTGCCTGCATGTCTTCGATGATGCGGTTGCGTCCCTCATCGTCTTCAGCAATGGCGATGACCTTGGCGAACGCCGGGCTGGGCAACTCGGGGTTCAGCGAAATGAAGAAACGCGGCGCGCCGGCCCCCACATAGGCGGCCAGCGAGCGGACGTCTGCGTGATCGACCAGTATGGCTTCCAGACGCTGGGCGACCTGGTCGGTGGCGCCGATGCTTGACCCTTCAGGCATGAAGACCTCGATCAGCACTTCCGGCCGGTCCGATGAGGGGAAGAACTGTTTCTGCACCGGACCGCTCATGCCCACCAGAGACAGAACGAACAACCCCACGGTACTGGCGACGATGGTTTTGCGATAGCGCATGCAAGCGGCGATCAGGTTACGAAAGCGCTGGTAGCCGCGCGTCTGATAATGCTCTGCATGGCTGTGTGCGGGCTGGTTGCTCGACTTGAGCAGCATGACTCCGAGAAAGGGAGTAAACACCACGGCCACGAGCCAGGAAGCCAGCAAAGCGAAAGCCAGCACCCAGAAGATATTGCCGGTGTATTCACCCACACCGGAGCGGGCAAAGCCGATCGGCACGAATCCGATTGCGGTGACCAATGTGCCCGATAGCATGGGTGCGGCGGTGGCTGTCCACGCATGGGCAGCAGCACGGGTTTTCTCCCAGCCCTCCTCCATCTTCACCAGCATCATCTCGATGGCGATGATCGCATCGTCCACCAGCAGGCCCAGTGCGATGATCAGCGCACCCAGGGTGATACGGTCAAGGTTCATGCCGCGGATCAGCATCAGAAGAAAGGTCAACCCCAGGGTGAGCGGTACCGCGATACCGACGACCAGACCGGGACGCAGACCGAGACTGACGAAACTGACCACCATCACCACCAGTACGGCGATCAGGAACTTGACCTGAAACAGCTCCACCGCCCGGCTGATCGCCTCGCCCTGATTGGTCACCTGACGCAGTTGCAGACCCAGGGGCATTTCCGACGACAGCCTTTGATAGGTTGCTTCGAGCCGATCACCCACCTCCAGCCCGTCCACGCCCTTGTTCAGCACCACGCCCAGCATCAGAGCGTCTTCGCCGAAAGCCCGGACCAGGTAGCTGGGTGGATCCTCGTAGCCCCGGGTGACGGTAGCCACGTCACCCAGACGGATCAACCGGTCACCCAGCCGCAAGGGCACGTCCTCGATGGCGTCCAGATCGGCAAGATCCGCGTCTATCCGCCAGTAGAGTCGGCTCCCCTGTGTTTCGATAAGGCCTGCCGGCATCAGCCGGTTATAGGCGTCCAGGGCCTGACCTATCTGCTGCGCGTTTACACCCAGCTGGGCCATGCGATAGGAGTTCAGATCCACGAAAACACGCTGCTGCTGTTCACCGATCAGCCGCACTTTCTGCACGCCTTCGATGCGATTGAATATGTCCCTGAGCCGCTCCGCCTCCTGCACCAATTGGCGTGGCGGGAGCCCCGGCGCTGTCAGCGCGTAGAGCGAAAAGTACACATCGGAGAAATCATCGTTGACGAAGGGGCCTTGCACACCGGGCGGCAATACACGGGCTTCATCCTGCATGCGCTTGCGTACCTGATAGAACACCTCCGGCAGTTCCTGCGAGGGCGTGAAGTCCTGGAAGGTGATCAGCATGTCCACCCGCCCGGGCCTGGCTGTGGTCTGGACCTTCTCGAACCACTCCACCTCCTGGATGCGCTTCTCCAGGGGGTCGGCGACCTGGTCGCGCATCTGCTCGGCTGTGGCGCCGGGCCAGGTCGCCGAAACGACCATGGCGCGCACCGAGAAAGCGGGGTCCTCCGCGCGTCCCAGTGCCAGAAAGGAATAGGCTCCGGCCAGGGCAATAAGCAACAGGAAGAACAGGGTAACGGATCGCTCGCGGACGGCGATGGCGGACAGGTTGAAACGTGAGGGGTCGAGGCTCATGGCAGCGCCTCGACCTTCTGCCCGGGCTCCAGCAGATGGGCGCCCAGGGCAATGATCGTTGTGCCTGCAGGCAATTGACTGTGCACATAGGCAAACTCGGTATCCATGCGCTCCAGATCCACTGCCTGCCAGCGTACCTGCTCGTCCTCCACAACCCACACGCCCATACCCTGCCCCTGATCAATCAACGCGCCGACGGGCACCCGTTGCAGGGTCGCTGCGGCGCCGTTGGTACTCGATGGCAGAATCAGCGTCGCACTGCTACCCAGCGGCCAGGCCTGTGGATCATCCTCGATGCTGTAGCGTGTTCGCCAACTGCGTGATTGGGGATCGGCGGAGCCGGCGACCTCTCGTAATTGGGCCGGGGCCTGCAAGTCGGATCCATACAGCTCCACCCTGGCCTGCTCCGGCAAGTCCGTGCGGCGACGTTCAGGGACAAAGACCTCGATATCCCGCGGTCCGTCATAGGCCAGGGTGGCGACCGGCATGCCCGCCGTGACCACCTGACCGACTTCACCCGTGACTTCCAGCAGGACGCCGTCGGCCGGGGCTCTCAGTTCGCCATACTCATTGGCGCTGCTTGCCTGTGCCAGAGCAGCTTCAGCCGCCTTGGCACTTTGCCGTGCAGCACGGGCCTGGGCCCTGGCATCTTCGTAGGCCTGCACTGGTACCAGCCCCTTCTGGCTGAGCGAGGCCAGCCGGTCACGATTGGCCTCCGCGTTTTCCGCCTGGGCACGGGCGGCAGCGACATTAGCCTGTGCTGCGGCCAACTGCTGGCGTATGTCACGCGGGTCCAGTCGAAGCAGCACGTCACCCGCCTCTACCCGTTGCCCGGCCTGGGCCAGACGCTCATTGATCTGACCGGAAATCAGGAAGCTCAATGCCGCATCGCGGCGTGACTGCACGGTACCGCTGAGAGTCCAGTGCTGCTCCTGGGCGCTCAGAATCTCTGCGGTGCGTACCTTGGGCACGGGCGTCACCTTTTCGCTATGCTGTTCTGCATCGCAGCCGACGAGCAATGTCGTGGTCAGGATCGAGATCAAGAGAGCGCGCATAGCCATATATCCTTTCCGGCGAATTATGTGCGCGTATAATTACAGAACGCCATCGTTCCGTAAATGGGTTTAGTGCGTTATTCTTGTGATCAATGTCGCAGCTATCGCCCGGAGCAGATCAACCGATGAATGACAAAGAAGTGCAGACGGCCAGTCCCGGAAGACCGGTAGATGTGGAGAAGCTCGATCGCATTCTCGATGCGGTGCTCGACAGCTTTGCCGAGGGTGACATGCACTTCACCATCGAGGGGATCGCACGCCGCGCCGGCGTTTCCAAGGGCACCATCTATCGGCACTTTGACAATGCAGAATCACTCCTGCGTGCCGTGCTGGAGCGGCAACATCGCGAAATGGCGGGCCTGGGCCCGGCTCCGGTCAATTCGATCGAGGATCTGCGCGATCAGTTGATTGCCCTGGGTACGCAATTGCTGGCCTTTATCACCTGCGAGCAGGGCGTGCGCATCATGCGGACAGTGATTACCCATGGGGCTCGCCACAGTGAGCATGGGGAATTGATCTACCGTGACGGACCAAGGGCTTTTGTGGCGCGGGCAGCCCAGTGCCTTGCGCTGGGTGCGGAACAGGGCCAGATCGAGGTAGAGGATCCCATGCATACAGCCGAGCAGCTGTGCGGGATGTGGAAAGGCAGCCTGGTGCACGGGTTGCTGATGAACGGCTGCCCCGCACCCGACCCGCAAGAGCTGCAGTTCCGGGTGGAGTCGGCCGTCAACCTGCTTCTAAAAGCCCTGAAGGCCGAGCCACCTCGCTGAGGATCTATTCGGTGGTCTGGTGTTCGACCCAGATCAGTTCCCCGGTATCAAAGCCCAGATCACTCGCACGGCTGACGAAGCGCTGCTTGAGCTCCTCACTTACCTGCGGCTCCCGGGCGAGCAACCACAGATAACCGGTGTCCGGCCCGGAGACCCAGGAATAGCTGTAATCTTCCTTGTCCAGTTCAAAGATCCCGTAAGCGCCGTAGAAGGGGCCAAAAAAGGACACCTTCAGGTAGCCGGTGTTGCGGTCCTCGACAAAATAGGCCTTGCCTTCGGCTTCCTGCCACTCGCCCTCTTCTGCCGAATAACCTCGGTTCAACACCCGAATACCCCCGTCCTCGCGCAGGCTGTATTCGGCGGTAACCTGACTCAGCCCTTCCTCGAAGGAATGATCCAGCCGCGCGATCTCATACCAGGTACCCAGATAACGCTCAGGCTCGAACCCGGTTACCGGCTCGACCTGCTCAGGCAGCCTGACACACCCTGCCAGCAGAACAACAATAAACACGGGCACCAGCTGTCTCACATTCATCTCTCACCTATGCTGTCTGTAGTCTCAACCACGAAGTGTAGCAACCCTGGGCAATCTGTTGGCGCCTGGTGCGCAAAGATTCGGTAGCGTGCCCCCAGACCTGCTCCGGTAACCTCGTGTGTCAATACGCTGCGTGCAAGATGGCGGGCTTTCTGCGTGAATGCAGGACGCCGTGCGTACCCGGCGACGTATAACCTGGACTGAAGGAGTGAAGTAATGCTGATCGATCTAGCAGACAAGACTGCCATTGTCACCGGCTCGACCGCCGGTATCGGCCTGGCCATTGCTCACGGGCTGGCCCACGCCGGAGCCAGCGTGGTGGTCAATGGCCGCACCGAGGAGCGCGTGCACAGTGCGGTGGCGCAATTGCGTTCCGCCTATCCCGACGCCAATATACGGGGTGTTGCTGCTGACCTGAGTACCGCCAGTGGTTGCGAAAAACTGGTAAGCGCAGAACCCCATGCCGACATTCTGGTGAACAACCTGGGCATCTTCGAGGCGGTGGATTTTTTCGAGATACCCGACGAGGACTGGCAGAAGTTCTTTGATGTGAATGTACTGTCGGGCGTCCGTGTCTCACGCGCCTATGCCCCTGGCATGGTTGACAATGGCTGGGGACGGATCGTGTTTCTTTCCTCCGAGTCAGGCATCAATATCCCCACCGAAATGATCCACTACGGCTTTACCAAATCCGCCAACCTCTCGGTTTCCCGGGGGCTGGCCAAGCGCCTGGCGGGTACGGGCGTCACGGTCAATGCGGTGTTGCCCGGGCCAACCCTGTCCGAAGGCGTCATGGCCATGATCGAGCCATCGGCCAAACAGCGCGGCGTCAGCATAGAGGACGCGGCACGGGATTTCGTTCGGGCCAAGCGGCCATCGTCGATTATCCAGCGCGCCGCCACCCCCGAAGAGGTCGCCAACATGGTGGTCTATGTCTGCTCGCAGCAGGCCTCGGCCACCACTGGTGCGGCAATGCGGGTTGAAGGCGGAATAGTCGACACCCTGACCTGAGAGGGCCGCCGTAGGGCTGGCGGTGCGCGGCATGCACCGCCAGCCCCTCGGAAGCTAGAGGCACACCAGCGTTCGCTAGCCGGCGTTTGTCGCATGTTTGAGGGAATACATCTGCTTGTCCGCCAACTGGAACAGGCTGTCCATGTCTGCTGCATCATCCGGGTAGACGGCCATCCCGATACTCATGCCAACCGAGATGGCCTGATCGTCAATGACAATCGGCTTGGCTACCTCTGCCAGTAACTTGCGCTGCAGCAGTTCCATGGCCTCAAAGCTGCCCACGGACTCCAGCAGGAGGACGAATTCGTCGCCCCCTACCCGCGCGACGGTATCCACTTCGCGCAGATGAGCCTTGAGGCGTTGCGCCACGGCGACCAGTACCCGGTCCCCCGCCATGTGGCCGTAACGGTCGTTGATCTGCTTGAACTCGTTGAGATCCACCACCATCAGCACAAATTTCTGTTTGTTGCGCTGCGAGCGCATCTGCGCCAGGTTCAGCCGATCACCCAGCAGTTTCCGATTGGCCAGGCCGGTCAATGCATCGTGATTGGCCTGTTCCTCGAGCAGGACCTTGCTGCGGGTCAGCTCCTCGTTGGCCTGTTCCAGTTCAACGGTTCGCTCGGCCACTCGAAACTCCAGCTGCCGTTCGCTCTCGCGCAGTGCCTCGACCATCTTGCGATTGACCGCCAACGCTTCCTGCTGGGCCCTGTCCTGTGCCTGCTGCATGCTGTTGATGCGATCCGCAAGGGCCAGCGACAACAGCAGCATCTCGGCTGCCGAGCCAAACATCAGCGCATTGGAAGTGAAGCCGTTTGAGGGCAGCCCACCCAGATTGTGCAGGGCTATGACGACGATACTGAGCAGCAGCGAGACCCAGGCGAGCACGAAGAACCTAGCCCCCGGCTGACCGCGGTACAGGCTTACCCCGCCCATGAACAACGCACTCAAAGCGAACAGCAGCGAAGTGATATTGACTATGACCGCGCCAAAGAAATAGGACACGAACAGGGTTATCAGGAAACAGGCAGCAAAAACCACGCCCAGCACGGGCATCACCCAGTGCATGTAAAGGGTGCGTGGTGTAGGTCCGAGGAAGCGATGGACGAACATCGTTCCGAAGACGCCCGCCAGGGCAACGCCTCCGGTGGGCGACAGATGGGTCAGCAGTGCATCGTTGGGCCACAGAAACTGCCCGGTCAGTCCTGCAAGGCCTGCCTGCCCCAGGGCCAGACAGGCGACGAATCCGACATAGATCAGATACAGCCTGTCGCGCAGGGACAGAAACAGGAACAGGTTGTAGAACATCAGTCCGCCAAGCAATCCGTAATAGGCGCTCAGAAAGGTATAACTGTACTGATCGGCTGCCCAGAGGGCGTCAGGCTGCCAGAGATTGACCGGCACCGACAAGGTGCCCGCGGACTCGGCGCGGATGAACAGATCGTAGCGGGTGTTGGGCTCAAGGATCAGCTCGAACAGATGATGACGATGGGCAAAGGGCTTGGCGGAGAAAGGAATACGGTCGCCGGCATGACGCTGCGTATAGGATCCGCCCTGCTCTGCGACATACACATCGATGCTGTCGAGAGACGCGTGGGCTACCTCGAGAAACCAGCGCTGCGGAACATTGCCGGTGGTGGTAAAACTCTGAAAGAGCCAGACCTGATCTCGCGTCAGCCCGAAGTTGGTGGATGCAGTCGAACCCGGCTCGATGCCGCGGAACTCACCTTGCTGCTGCAGATCAAGCACTTGCTGCAGCGACAACGCCGGCCCCGCATGGCGCAGCACAGAAAAATGCCGGGAGAGCACGTAATGTGGTTCGTTACCCACCTGGATGTTCTGAGCATCCGCCAGGCTGGAGGACGAAAGACAGGCGAGCAGTATCAGTCCGAACAGGATCGATTGTCGGGCATACCTTATCAATCTGCGCCAAACCGCCTCAATACTCTGCACGCGAACTCCATTTCATGCTGCCAACCGATGGGCTCGATTGGCGGCGGCGAATGGTATCAAATCGCCACCTCCTACGACCTTCTACTTTAGTCTATAACCCGCTCTCTGCCGAATCCTGACCCGAGCGCAGTACGCCTTTGGTGTCCGTTTGCACCGCCTCCGGCGCGAACCACTTGAGCTTAGCATGCAGATTCACCACCTCGCCCACGATCAACAGTGTCGGGGGTGTAATCTGGGTATTCTTCACCAGCTCGGGCATGGTGGACAGGGTGCCGATCAGGACTTTCTGGTTCGCGGTCGTACCCTGCTGAACCAGCGCCATCGGTGTATCGGCACCGCGCCCGTGCTCGATCAGTTTCTGGCAGATTTCCGGCAGACCCACCAGCCCCATGTAGAACACCAGCGTCTGTCCGGGTGCGACCAGACCTTGCCACGCCAGATTGCTGGTGCCATCCTTCAGATGGCCGGTTACAAAGCGGACTGACTGAGCATAATCGCGATGGGTCAGCGGAATGCCTGCATAGGCCGAGCATCCATTGGCAGCAGTAATGCCGGGCACCACCTGAAAGGGTACACCGTGCGCTGCAAGCTCCTCGATCTCCTCCCCGCCTCGCCCGAAAATGAACGGGTCACCCCCCTTCAGACGCAACACACGCTTGCCTTCCCGGGCAAGCCGCACCAGCAGCTGATTGATCTGCTCCTGGGGTACGGCGTGTTCCGCGCGGGCCTTGCCCACGTAGATACGCTCGGCATCTCGCCGGCACAGATCGATGATCGCGGGCGGCACAAGGCGATCATGCAGCACCACGTCGGCCTGCTGCATCAAACGCAGGGCGCGAAAGGTCAGCAGGTCCGGATCTCCTGGCCCTGCACCCACCAGATATACCTCGCCGCGGTAGCTCTGCCCCGCCTGCTCCTCCAGCCGGTGGGCCAGCAGGCGCTCGGCGGCTTCGTCCTGGCCGGCAAAAATCCGCTCGGCGACGTCGCCCTGAAATACATCCTCCCAGAAGACGCGGCGCTGGTTGATCTGCGGGAAAGCCGCTTTGACCTGGCTGCGAAAACGCTTCGCCAACTGGGCAAGCTTGCCGTAGGTGTAG
>JAESUC010000257.1 GCA_016763285.1 Pseudomonas sp. | reverse complement strand
TTGTGGGTCTCCAAGCGGGTTTCATGTCCCTCGGTAGACCTGCACCGGCCGGCATTTAGTTCCCCTTCCGAGCATATGCATTGAAGATCAGCGCACCGGACCTCTATCCTGTGTATATGTAACAGAAACCTGCCAACCTGATGGAGCGCCTTCTCTGCCCATGCTGCCCGATACATTGAATGGACTCATCCAGTGGCTGCCCCTGGAGTTCTCTGCAACAACACTCAATATGGCCCTGATGGGCGTGATTCTGTCCTTCAGTATCCTTGCGGACACGCTGGCCAGTCGTACCCGCATCCCGCGGATATCGATTCTGGTTCTGGTCGGGGTCGCCATCGCTTTTGTGCAGCAGGTGGTGTTCGGGGTTCAGGACCCACGGCTGCTTGACGGTCTCGGTGAGCCACTGATCAGCCTGGCCCTGGTGATGGTGGCGTTCCTGCTGGGCAATGAGCTGACGGTCGATCGACTGCGCAGCACCGGTTCGCTGATCCTGCTGGTGTCTCTATCGGTAGTGATTATCAGCGGGACCGTGGTCGGGACAGGGCTGCTGATCCTCGGTTTTCCTGTGGTGATTGCCGTTGCACTGGCTGCGGTTTCGGTGGCAACCGATCCGGCGGCAGTCAGCGAGTCCGTGCGCGCCAGTGGCGACAAGCGCGTGCGGGCCCGGGTTCTGCTGGGCATCGTGGCCATTGATGACGCCTGGGGCATCCTCGTTTTCGGCCTGAGCATGGCGGTGCTGGGGTCCATCGTCGGTGGCGAAGGGGATCATGCTCTGCTTGATGCGGGATGGGAACTGGGAGGCGCCGTGCTCCTTGGTACGCTGATCGGTCTGCCGGCCTCCTGGCTGACCGGTCGTCTCAAGCCGGGCGAACCCACCCAGGTGGAAGCCATTGCGCTGATTCTGCTCTTGGCCGGGCTGTCTTCGCTGCTGGGAGTCTCGGCCCTGCTGTCCTCGATGGTCGCGGGCACGCTGGTCGCCAACCTGTCGTTCCACCATACCCGTTCATTCCGGGAGATAGAGCACATACAGTGGCCCTTTCTGGTCTTTTTCTTTGTGCTTTCCGGTGCCAGCATCGATCTCTATAACCTGGGCGACGCCCTCTGGCTGACCCTGCTCTATGTGCTGCTACGGCTGGCAGGCAGAGCCCTGGGGGGAGCCGTGGCGGTGTTCTTCACAGACACCAGCCGCGCCGATCTGCCGCGCAATATCGGCCTGGCCCTGACGCCCCAGGCAGGGGTCGCGATCGGCATGGCGCTGCTGGCAGCGGAGCAGTTCCCCGAGTACCGCGATACCCTGCTTGCAGTCGTGGTGACCTCAACCATCCTCTTCGAGCTGATCGGCCCGTTGCTGGTACGCCGGGTGCTCGCCAGCTAAACATCAGCGTATAGCCTAACTCCGCCCGCGGTGACTGGCGGCGTGGATGTCGTCCATCAGGCGGTCGATGCACTGGATGACATCCAGACTGGCATCCTCCATCTGCTGCAGACGTGCCATCATCCCACTCTTGTCCTTGCTCAGCCCCGCTTCCAGCGCAGCCCTGCCAGCTTCGTGCACCTTGCGGTGCGGCGCTTCGATGGCCTTGAAGCTGTGCATGGCGCCGTATTTGCGACCACCGTAGCCCTCGTAGTACCAGTGGCCGAGACGGCATTCGGTATGGCTGTTGGCTCCTGCCTGGAAATCCTCCCGCTCGATCAGCGAATAGATCTGGTTCTTCCAGACTGCATGGTCGAGCTTCACCGTACTGAGAAACGACGACGTGGTGGCCAGGCGGATGACTTCCTGCATCTGGTCGGAGCGGGCGATGACATCACTGACCACAGCATCAATCTGTGAAGACGAGGTCGCCACATCCGTCGCTCCTGCCTGACTTTTTTCCACGATCGTCTTGATGGACTCGGTCTGATCCATTACCTGAACGATCAGCGCTTCGATCTGCTGGCTGGTGTTGTGGGCCTTCACCGCAAGCGAGCGAACCTCGTCGGCTACCACAGCGAATCCCCTCCCCGCCTCCCCTGCCCGGGCCGCCTCGATTGCAGCATTTAGCGCAAGGAGGTTAGTCTGGTCGGAAATCTCCTTGATGTTGGAGATCAACCGGGAGATGGAGTTGGCGGTTTTTTCCAGCACAACGGCGGCGTCCATGTTGAGACTGGCCTGACTGTTGATCTGGGTGGCACGCTGGTCCAATTGTCCGAGTGCCGTGCGCGTGTGGGCGAAGATGCCATCAAGCTCTTTCAGCGACTTGCGCTCACCCACCAGCTCCTGCGCACTGGAGGCAAGGCCTTCGCGGATGGTTGCAAGCATGGCACCCCCCTTGAGCTGCAGGGAAAGCAAGTCCGTAGTCGCTGTATCCTTGCTTTCAGAGGCCTGTAAAAGCCGTTGCTTTTCGGTCCTGAGGCTATCCAGCTCGGTTTCTTTATGTTGATACGCGGCTTTCAGCTCAGCGAGCTCGCTCTCAAGCTGCTTGATGCGCCGTTCTTTTTTTGAATGAAACATGGAGTTACTCGTTGGTGGGCATGGCATATGTTAGCGCGACGGCGAGATGAGGTGTCAACCTCCTGCAGCAGGCTTGCCAGTGGCCGCCCGCAAGGGGCACTATGCCAGTCACTGCTTGCAATGCAGCTCCCCCGCGGCACGGACGCCTTGCGCTTGTTAAACGTCCCCCTGCCTCCAGGCGATCCTGCACTGTGACTGGCTGCGTGAATTCGTCGAGATGAAACAGGTAGTACGTGGCTTGATGTGCAGAGGTTGCTCGACGGGCGCAACCGTGCGGATACCCATTGCTTCAGGCACGCGCCCACTCTGATCACTCCTGGCCATTCGTGGGGGCTTTCTCGATGAAACTCATTGCTAGAAACGGGCGCGCTTTTGCACCCGAGCTGATGTTCTCTTTCATGATCCTGCTGGCGCTGACAGGCTGTACCGAGCAGGGCGAGCAAGAAACCATGGGCACCGCTGGCCCGCTTGCACCGCCAGACCCGGCGCCTGTTCTGGTCGAGATGCCCGCTCAGGAGTATCCCGCTTACAACGCACAACAGGGTGCCGTCAGCGCTGGCCACGAAGAGCACATAGTCGAGCTTCAGGCCAGTGCCGAATCGGCTGCGGTTCAACGCCCCAATCGCATTGCACAGTACCGGGTGGTACTCGCCGCCGATGAAACCATACGGATACCCGGCACTCCGGGCGAACTGCGCGTCTGGATCGGCGGTGAGGACTCCCAGCCACGCTTTGCTGACGACAT
>JAESUC010000256.1 GCA_016763285.1 Pseudomonas sp. | reverse complement strand
CCCTTGCCGGATGCTGCGCCGGTGGATACCCGCCAGCAGGCCACCCGGAATTTCGAGCTCGACCGCCAGATCAGCTACACCCGTCAGCAGCAGGGTCGGCTGGAACGGCTGTCTGTCGCCGTCGTGGTGGACGACCCGGTTACCGTTGATCCGGAAACCGGTGAGACTACCCGCACGCCTCTGACCGAAGCGGATCTTGCTCGGCTGACACGTCTGGTTCAGGATGCGGTAGGCTATGACGTCAGCCGCGGCGACAGTGTCAGCGTGATCAACAGCCCTTTCGTCGCTCAGGCCGAAATGGAGCCGCTGCCGGAGATTCCGATCTGGTCTCAGCCCTGGTTCTGGGACGTGGCCAAACAGATTCTTGGTGTGCTGTTCATCCTGATCCTGGTCTTTGGTGTACTGCGCCCGGTACTGAAGAACCTGACCACCGCCAACCGCGACAACGGTGCGGCAGGCTACCGGGCGGAATACGCTGGCAGCGGTGGGCTGGATGGGGATTTGCGTGACGATCAGGTCAGCCTGTCGGGCACCACCGCCGGTGCTGCCGGGGCCGCCATGCTGTTACCATCACCGGGCGCCGATTACGAGCAGCAGTTGAATGCAATCAAGGGGCTTTTGGCCGAAGATACCGGCCGTGTCGCCCAGGTAGTCAAAGAATGGATTAACGCCGATGAGTGAAGAAGCTGCCAAGCGCGCCACCAAACTGTCAAAGCTGGACAAGGCCGCGATCTTTCTGCTGAGTCTGGGTGAGTCCGATGCGGCCGCCATTCTCAAGCACATGGGCCCCAAGGAAGTACAGCGGGTCGGTAGTGCCATGGCCGGCCTGCGCACGGTCAACCGCGAGCACGTGCAGCAGGTGATGGGCGATTTCATTGAAACGGTCGGTGAACAGACCGGACTGGGTGTGGGCGCCGACAGTTATATTCGGGCCATGCTGACCCAGGCGCTGGGTGAGGACAAGGCCAATGGTCTGGTTGACCGCATTCTGCTCGGTGGCAGCACCTCGGGACTGGACAGTCTCAAGTGGATGGAGCCCCGCGCGGTGGCCGATGTCATCCGCTTCGAGCATCCCCAGATCCAGGCCATTGTGGTGGCCTACCTGGATCCCGATATGGCGGCCGAGGTCATCAGCTACTTCGACCACAAGGTCCGGTTGGACGTATTGCTGCGTGTTGCTTCGTTGAACACCGTGCAGCCTTCGGCGCTAAAGGAGCTCAACGAGATTCTCGAGAAGCAGTTCGCCGGCAATTCCAATACCACCCGGGCCAATATGGGCGGCGTTAAACGCACCGCCGACATCATGAACTTCCTGGAGTCGAGCACCGAGTCGCAGCTGATCGAGGCGATTCGCGATATGGACGAGGACCTTTCCAGCAAGATCGAAGACCTCATGTTCGTCTTCGACAATCTGTCTGATGTCGACGACCGCGGCATCCAGGCGTTGCTGCGGGAAATTTCCTCCGAGGTGCTGATCGTTGCCCTGAAGGGTGCCGACGAGGCAATCAAGGAAAAGATCTTCAAGAACATGTCCAAGCGTGCTTCCGAACTGCTGCAGGACGACCTCGAAGCCAAGGGACCTGTACGCATCAGCGAAGTGGAGGCGGCGCAGAAGGAAATCCTGACCATTGCCCGCCGCATGGCCGACGCTGGCGAAATCGTCCTGGGTGGCAAGGGCGGCGAGGAAATGATCTGACATGCGTCCTTCCGGAGCCCGATAGATGAAAACACCAGGCACCACCGCAGCGCGGAGTGAAGACAGCGAACTGCTGCGCGGTGTCGAACAGTCGACCTTCGCACGGTGGGATCTGCCCAGCTTCGACGCCGAGCCGCACCAGGTGCCGCTGGAGCGGGAAGAGACAGAAGCCGCGGCCGAGGCCGAGCGGGAGGCTGAGGCCGCTGCCGAGCAGGCGGCCCTGCAGGAAGAAGCCCCCAAGCCGTTCACTGTCGAAGAGCTTGAGCAGATCCGCGAGGAAGCCTACAACGAGGGCTTCGCCACCGGCGAAAAAGACGGTTTCCACTCCGGTCAGCTCAAGGGGCAGCAGGAGGCCAAGGCGAAGATAGATGCGCGTCTGGCCGAGCTGGAAGCCCTGATGGCGCAACTGATGGAACCGATGCACGAGCAAGATGACCAGATCGAGGACATGCTGCTGAAGCTGGTCGAGACAATGGTACGGCAGGTCGTCCAGCGTGAGCTGAAGACCGACTCCAGCCAGATCACCAAGGTGCTGCGGGGCGCGCTCAAGGCCTTGCCCATGGGCGCCGAGAATATCCGGATCTATCTCAGTCCGGTGGACTTCGACGCCGCCAAGGCGCTGCGCGAGCGCCATGAGGAGAAGTGGCGACTGCTCGAGGATGATCAGTTGCTGCCCGGCGGATGTCGCCTGGAAACCGAGCACAGCCAGCTTGACGCCACGGTAGAGACTCGCCTGCAACAGATCACCGAGCAACTCTTTGACCAGCACCGCGAGCAGCGCGCGCACCCACCGGCGCCGGATATCAGTGTGCAGTCGGAGCCAGGCGGGGAGCCGGTCGATGATCCGACCTGAACGTATCAGCTTTGCTCGCCGTCTGGCCGCTTACGAACCTGCGCTGACGCTGCCTGATGATCCCGTGGTCGAAGGGCGGCTGATCCGCATGGTCGGACTGACCCTGGAAGCCGAGGGCTGCAAGGCGCCGGTTGGCAGTCGCTGCCTGGTCATCAGCGAGACGCCCCAGGGCCCGAGTCAGATCGAGGCCGAGGTCATGGGCTTTGCCGGTAGCAAGATCTATCTGATGCCGGTGGATAGCCTGCAGGGCGTGCAGCCGGGCGCCCGTGTGGTGCCGTCAAAGGGCGGTGGCAAGCTGCCCATGGGTACGGCCATGCTTGGCCGGGTAGTCGACGGGATCGGTCGACCCCTGGACGGCAAGGGCGACTTTCGTCCCGATGACTGGGTCGATCTCAACGGTCCGACCATCAACCCGCTCAAGCGTCATCCGATCGAGGAACCGCTCGATGTCGGTATCCGCTCCATCAACAGCTTGCTGACAGTCGGCCGGGGCCAGCGTTTGGGTCTGTTTGCCGGTAGCGGCGTGGGTAAAAGCATGCTGCTGGGCATGATGACGCGATTTACCGACGCTGATATCACCATCGTGGGGCTGGTTGGCGAACGGGGTCGTGAGGTCAAGGAGTTCATCGAGCAGATCCTCGGCGAAAAGGGCATGGCCCGCTCCGTGGTCGTGGCCTCGCCAGCCGATGATGCCCCCCTCATGCGCCTGCGGGCAGCCATGTATTGCACCCGCATTGCCGAGTATTTTCGCGATCAGGGCAAGAATGTACTGCTGCTGATGGATTCGCTGACCCGCTTTGCCCAGGCCCAGCGGGAAATAGCCCTGGCCATCGGCGAGCCGCCGGCCACCAAGGGCTATCCACCTTCGGTATTTGCCAAGTTGCCACAACTGGTCGAACGGGCCGGTAACGCGGAGCAGGGCGGCGGTTCCATCACCGCTTTCTACACCGTGCTGTCCGAGGGCGATGACCAGCAGGATCCGATTGCCGATGCCTCCCGCGCCATCCTCGATGGCCACGTGGTACTCTCGCGTCGCCTGGCGGAGGAAGGTCATTATCCGGCGATCGATATCGAGGCCTCGATCAGCCGGGCCATGCCGCAGATCGTCAACGACACCCAGATGCAGAGCGCCCAGCGGTTCAAGCAGATCTACGCCCGTTACCAGCAGAGCCGCGATCTGATCAGTGTTGGCGCCTATTCGGCCGGGTCTGATCCGCTCACTGACATGGCCATGCAAAAAATGCCCGATATGCAGGCCTTCCTGCGCCAGGGGCTGCAGGTCAAGGTGAATCTGGCCGACAGCCGGGCGTCGCTGGAACAGCTGATAGGCCATGAGTGAGAGCCGGATCCGGCGTCTCGCACCGGTGCTCGACATGGCGCTGGACGAGGAGCGCAAGGCGGCCGGCAGGCTGGGTGAGGCGCAGCAGCAACTCGACAGTGCGCGCGCGCGCCTGCAGGATCTGGAATTCTATTGCAGCGAGTATCAGAAAGGATGGGTGCAACGGGGGCAGCAGGGGGTAGGGCGCGACTGGTTGCTCAATTATCAGCGCTTTCTTGCCCAGATGCAGACCGCCATCGAGCAGCAGCAGCAGACCGTTACCTGGAACGGTCAGAGCCTGGAAAAGGCCCGTGAACAGTGGCGTCAGCGCTACCAGCGGCTGGAGGCTATGCGCAAACTGATCGAGCGCTATCAGGAGGAAGCCAGGCTCAAGGCCGATCGGCAGGAACAGAAACTGCTGGACGAGCTCTCGCAACGCGCCTTTGATCGTAATGCCAAATAATCCCTGACAGGATACTGTCCCTGTGCTAGTAATTAACTCGTGTGCAGATTTCAATAAGGAAGACCCATGCCGATCAAGGCCACCCTGTCTCCAGACGGTCAGGAACTGACAATAAAGGTGTCCGGACGATTCGATTTCAGTGCGCACCAGGATTTTCGCGAGGCGTATGAGCGAGGCGGTCTCACCCCGCAACGCTTTGTAGTCGATCTCCATGATACCGACTATATCGACAGCTCTGCCCTCGGCATGCTGCTGTTGCTGCGCGACCACGCTGGCGGTGATGCGGCCGATATTCGCATCATTCACTGCAACCAGAACGTACGCAAGGTGCTGAGCATTTCCAATTTTGAACAGCTCTTCAGCATCGAATAGCGATGGCCAAAGACCGCGCTGCAGGGACGCTGGCGGATCAGCAATCGGGTCCCCTCAAGGTACTGATTGCAGACGATAACCCAACCGACAGGATGATCCTCGCCCGTCTTGTCTCGCGCCTGGGGCATGCGGTGATCAGCGCCGAGAACGGGCTTGAGGCGCTGGTCCAGTTCAGTGTCGAGAAACCTGACCTGGTCCTGCTCGATGCATTGATGCCGGTCATGGACGGTTTCGAAGCCGCGCGGCGGATGAAACTGCAGTCCGGCGAAAACCTGATACCCATCATCTTTCTGACCAGCCTTACCGAGACCGACGCGCTGGTCCAGTGCCTCGAGGCGGGCGGCGACGACTTCCTGACCAAACCCTATAATCCGGTGATCCTGCAGGCCAAGATCCAGGCGTTCAACCGCATGCAGGAGATGCACCAGACCCTGCAGGATCAGCGTGATCTGATCAGCGGCCAGCATGAGCGCTTGCTCCATGAGCAGCATCTGGCCAAGGTCATCTATGACCGGGTAGCCCACGCGGGCAGTCTCGACGCAGCCAACCTGAGGTTTGTCCAGACAGCCTTCGCCATGTTCAATGGCGATATCCTGCTGGCGGCCTACAAGCCCTCCGGTGGCATGCATATCCTGCTGGGGGATTTTACCGGCCACGGGCTCTCGGCAGCCATCGGTGCCATGCCCCTGGCCGAGATATTCTATTCAATGACGGCGCGGGGTTTCAGCCTGCGCGACATCCTTCTGGAGGCCAACAGCAAGTTGAGCCGGATACTGCCGGTCGATATCTTCTGTTGCGCGGTGCTGATTGAAATCAACCCCGACAAGGGCTTGGTCAGCATCTGGAACGGTGGCCTGCCGGAAGTCCTCCTGCTGGGCGGCAGCGGTGAGCTGCTGCATCGCGTGCCTTCTACCCATCTTCCGCTCGGCGTAGCGCAGGCTGAACGCTTCGATGCCACGCCCGTGGTGCTACCGATGGTGATTGGCGAGCGTCTGCTGTGCCTGACCGATGGCGTGATCGAAAGTCGCAACCGGGCGGGCGATCAGTTCGGGGAGGAGCGGGTTGCGGAGGTCATCAATCGCTACCAGGCCAGGCCCGGGGAGGTGTTTGACGGTCTGCTGCAGGCCCTGGAGGCTTTTCACGGCAGCCCCGAGGATGACATCAGTCTGCTCGAGGTCATCATGCAGCCGCTGCAGGCTCCCCCGGCCACATTGCCCCAGGAGGATGTCAGGCATCTCGATGGCCAGGACTGGCAGCTGGCCTATACCTTCCGCGCCGCCTCCATCCGCGAGCACAACCCGTTACCCTTCCTGCTCAAGGTACTGATGGAGGTGCCCGGCCTGCGGGCCCACGCAGGGAGACTGTTCACGATACTCAGCGAGCTCTACAGCAATGCCCTCGAGCATGGGCTGCTCAAGCTGGACTCCTCGCTCAAGCTGGATTCGCTGGGCTTCAACCGCTATTACCGCGAACGCAACGAGCGCTTGCGTCTGCTCGGCGATGGCTGGATCCGGGTCGTGCTCGATCATCGTCCGGATCCGGACGGGGGTGTCCTGTCCATCGAGGTGGAGGACAGTGGCGACGGTTTCATCGAGCAGGGACCAGGCAGAGTCGCGGACGGCTATGCCGGTCGCGGTCTCGCGCTGGTGCGAGCACTCTCAGATGAGCTGGTCTTCAACCCGACCGGAAACCAGGTCAGGGTAGTCTTTGCATGGCGCCTTGGGCATACTGCCGTTTCTTGACCGATGACCGTCTGACGGAAGCCTTTGGAGACACGGATTGCATGCCCGACTTGCCCCACGACATCGACCCCGACGTGCACACTGCACTGCGTGAACTGATGCAGGATGACTACCCTCTGCTGATCGAGACCTTCAGAAAGGACTCTCAAAAACGCCTCGCCCAGCTCCGTCTGAGTCTGCATGCCCAGGACTGGGATGATTTTCGTCAGACGGCGCACAGCTTCAAGGGCAGTTGCGGCAACATGGGCGCCCTTGCCTTGCAACAGGCCTGCGAGGAGGCCGAGAGGGCGGGTAGTACAGCCAATCCGCAGGCCGCGCAGGCCAGCTACGAAAAGGTCCAGCACTCCTTCGAGCGAATTGTTCCCCTGCTGGGCCTCTGACCACTGGTTTCTCCCGGTTTTTGTCAGGCCTCTGCAGAAAACTGGCGCGCGCCTTGCATTGACTGAACTCAAGACGAATCCCGTTTAAAGCAGTGGAGAAATTCAATGTCGGTCAGTCAGAATCTGCTGGCGTTTTTCGGTGGTGGGTCCGCCCAGGTCACCGCCCCGGTGACAGCCTCCAATGCGGGTGCCAGCCCCGATACCGAAGGCCTGGCAAGCTTCGCTGAGTTGCTGGTGCAGCAGCAGCCCGAAGAGGTGAAGGCGCTTATGCAGTTGCTCGGGCAAGAGCAGACCGATGCTGCGCAAAGCCTGATGAACCTGGCGGATATTGCCGCTGACGGCAAGAACTTGCCGGCCGGCATGCAGGAGTGGTTGGCGCAGCTCGAGGACTTGCGCAGTGAAACGGAGGATCAGGCGGCCCTGCTGCAGGCCGGCGAAACTTCTGTGGAGCAGCAAGAGGAACTGGGGACCCTCGTCGATGAATGGTCCCATTGGCTGGAACAGGCCAGGCTGTTCATGGGCGATGCGCCGCAGTCGACGTCCACCACGCAGGAGACTGTGGATCCCGAGGCTGCCGAAGCATTGGCTGCCATGGCCAGTCTGCTGGATTCGCCACTGGCCTCCCAGTCCCCATCCGCGCCTGCCGCCGCCACGCCAACCCCGGTGGCCACGGCGGTGGGCCCCGAGCTGGCAGCCCGTGCCGGGGACGCCAGCAAGGATGGCAAAACACTGCTTGATCCAGCGCGCAATCTCAAACAGGAGGCGGGCGCGGGGGCGGGCGCGCTGCAGTCCACGCAGGACCCGACCAGCCGCAGCGAGCGTGAGAGCCGGCAGGAACCTGCGGGCAACAACATCACGCGTGCCGTGGCCGAGCGCAGCACCGGCGCCGAGGGTCAGCAACCCGTGCAGCGCAACCTGGACCCGACCACGGCCGGATCCGAAGGCAGGGCAGCGTTTGCCGGCAAGCTGGCCGAGACGCTGGAAGCCCTTGGCGGCCGTTCAGCGTCGCCAGACAAGGACGCAGGTGAAGCGCCACGCCCGGGCGCCCAGGCGCAGGCGGCTGTTCAGGGAGCGCTGGCAGCGCGTCCGGTACTGGCTGCCAGTCAGGCCCTGAACGTGCCCTTCGGCCAGGCTGGCTGGGGTGATGCGATCATGGACAAGATGATGTGGATGTCGAGCCAGAACCTGCGCAGCGTAGAGATACGTCTCGATCCGGCTGACCTTGGCCCGCTGGAGATCCATATCCAGACACGCGGCCAGGAGCATCAGGTACAGTTCGTGACTCAGAACCCCTCCGTTCGGGAAGCCCTGGAAGCGCAGATGTTCCGGTTGCGTGAAGCCTTCAGTCAGCAGGGAATGGATCTGGTCAATGTGACTGTGGGCGACTCCGCAGCGGAGCAGCAGGCCCACCATAATCAGGAGGGCTCTTCCCAGCGCGGCGGTCGAGGCGTGGCCGGTGTCTCCGGATCGGCCGGCGACGAGGCCGGCGTGATGATCGCCGCAGCCGCCGCCAGCCAGGCCGAATCCAGTCGGTTGATCGACTACTACGCCTGACAGCCAGGTTGTATGGCAGCAGAGACCGGGCCCAGGCCCGGTTTTTTTATGACGATTGCTGTACCCTGCAAGCGAAGACTTTTGCCTCGCTTCGTTCTATCCTTGGCGCTGCGATTCTGTCTGCAGCCGCAAGTTGGCATGTTCAATGCAGAAACTCATTCATCCGATCGGGAATAGGCCTTTTCCCGGCATTTGTGACGGTATTTTGGCATGGCAAAGCAGCAAAAAGTAGAACCACCTGCCGCCGACGGCGAAGGCGCGCCGGTCAAGAGCAAAAAGAAGCTGTTTATTCTGATAGGTGCCGCTTTCCTGGCGCTTCTGCTCTCAGCGGGCGGAGCAGTCTTTTTTCTCATGGGCGACGAAGAGGAGCCGGCCGAGGAAGCGGTCAATGCCGCTCCGGTCAAGCAGGTAGCCCTGTACCAGCCCATGGATCCGGCATTCGTGGTGAACTATACCCATGAGAATCGGCGGCGTTACATGCAGGTCAACGTGGTCCTGATGGGGCGTGATGCAGAAAAGATGGCTGCGGTCAGCCAGCATATGCCGCTGCTGCGCAATGAGCTGGTATTGCAGTTCAGCAGTGAGGAGTTCGCATCGCTGTTCACGCCCGAGGGCAAGGAGGCCCTGCGTGATAGGGCAACGCTCTCCGTCCAGTCGATACTGGAGAAAGAACTGGGAGACCCGGTAATCGAGTCTGTTCTGTTCACCAACATAGTCTTGCAATAGGAATTATCGATGGCCGTTCAGGATCTGCTGTCACAGGATGAGATCGATGCGCTGCTCCATGGTGTGGACGATGGGGCGGTCGAGACCGAGCTCGATGCCGAGCCCGGGTCGATCAAAAGCTATGACCTGACCAGCCAGGACCGCATCGTCCGCGGCCGCATGCCGACCCTGGAGATGATCAACGAGCGCTTTGCCCGCTATACCCGCATCAGCATGTTCAACCTGCTGCGCCGTTCTGCCGACGTTGCCGTTGGCGGCGTGCAGGTGATGAAATTCGGTGAGTACATTCACTCGCTCTACGTGCCGACCAGTCTCAACCTGGTCAAGATGAAGCCCCTGCGCGGTACCGCCCTGTTCATTCTGGATGCCAAGCTGGTATTCAAGCTGGTGGATAACTTCTTCGGCGGGGATGGCCGCCATGCCAAGATCGAAGGCCGTGAATTCACGCCCACCGAACTGCGTGTGGTGCGCATGGTGCTGGACCAGACATTCCTCGATCTGAAGGAAGCCTGGCAGGCGGTTCAGGATGTGAACTTCGAATACGTCAACTCCGAGGTCAACCCGGCCCTGGCCAATATCGTCAGTCCCAGCGAGGTGGTGGTGGTTTCGACCTTCCACGTCGAGCTCGACGGCGGCGGCGGGGACATGCATATCACCTTTCCCTATTCGATGATCGAGCCCCTGCGTGAAGTGCTGGACTCGGGGGTGCAGTCGGATGTGGATGACCATGACGAGCGCTGGGTGCGGGCGCTGCGTGACGAGATTACCGCAGCCCGGGTGCCGCTCAGTGCCACGGTTGTTCGCCGGCAGCTGAAGCTCAGGGATCTGCTCAGTATGCAGGAAGGTGACGTGATTCCGGTCGAACTGCCTGAACACATGATCCTGTGTGCCAACGGTGTGCCGACCTTCAAGGCCAAGCTTGGCTCGGTCAAGGGTAACCTGGCGCTGCAGATATTGGGGCCGGTTGTTCGCCCGCGCTAGGCGGGTCGGCAGGTACAAAAAGCATAATGCCCATCAATGGTATCGAGGAAAAACAAGATGGCTGATGACAAAACGTCCAGCGATGTGACACCTGAAGAGCAGGCGCTGGCCGACGAATGGGCCGCCGCGCTGGATGAGTCGGGGGACGCCAATCAGGATGATATCGACGCCATGCTTGCGGAGAATGAAAAATCCCCGCGCATGGCCATGGAGGAGTTCAACGCGCCGACCGTGCAGTCCGGTGACAGTTTCGAGACGGGCGGCGATACGCCCAACCTGGATGTCATTCTGGACATCCCGGTGACTATCTCGATGGAAGTCGGCAACACCGATATCACCATCCGTAATCTGCTCCAGCTCAATCAGGGCTCGGTGGTCGAGCTGGACCGTCTGGCCGGTGAGCCGCTGGATGTGAAGGTCAACGGCACCCTGATCGCCCATGGCGAGGTGGTAGTGGTGAACGAGAAGTTCGGCATCCGCCTGACGGACGTCATCAGTCCCTCCGAACGAATCAAGAAGCTGCGCTGATGCGAGCCGACGTCCTGCGCCCGAGCTGGGCGGTGCTGTTACTGCTGCCGTCGCTGGCCGCCGCGCAGCAGACCGGAGGCGGCGAGCAGATCAATATCATGACGCAGCTCGGCCAGTTGGCCGTGGGTTTGATCCTGGTGGTCGGCCTGATCTTCCTGATTGGCTATGTCATGCGTCGCGCCGGGCCGCTGGCACCCCGCGGCGGGCAGCGAATCAAACTGATCAGTACTCTGCCCCTGGGGCCCCGTGATCGCCTCCTGCTGGTCGATGTGGGGGGCAAGCAGTTGCTGCTTGGCGCCTCTCCCGGGCGGATCAATACCCTGCATGCCTTTGACGAGCCGATAGCCGAGGTCACTGACAACACGGGACTGGAGACCGATTTTGCCCGGACCCTGCGCGGCTTGCTCAAGCGGGAACCAAAGCCATGATGCGCTGGTTACCCCTGTTGTTGATGCTGCTGGCACCTGGCGTTTTCGCCCAGGATGCGGGCGATATGCTGACCATGGATGCCATTACCCTGACCACGGACGAAGACGGCGGACAGACCTACGGGGTCAGCCTGCAGATTCTGTTGCTGATGTCCGCGCTGACCTTCATACCGGCCTTCGTGATGATGATGACCAGCTTTACCCGGATCATCATCGTTTTCGCGATTCTCCGTCAGGCGTTGGGTCTGCAGCAGACGCCCTCCAGTCAGATCATGATCGGCCTGGCGATCTTCCTTACCATATTCATCATGGCGCCCGTGGCCGAGCGGATGAATGAAACCGCCTTGCAGCCCTACCTGAACGAGGAACTCACCCCCCAGCAGGCCCTGGAGCGCGCCAGTATTCCGCTGCGTGGATTCATGCTGGCCCAGACCCGCGAGACCGACCTCGAGCTGTTCGTGCGTCTGGCGCGCCGCGACGACCTGACTAGCCCGCAGGACGTGCCTTTCCATATCCTGGTGCCGGCCTTCGTGACATCCGAGCTGAAGACGGCGTTCCAGATCGGTTTCATGATCTTCATCCCGTTTCTGATCATCGACCTGGTGGTGGCCAGTGCGCTCATGGCCATGGGTATGATGATGCTCTCGCCGTTGATCATTTCGCTGCCATTCAAGATCATGCTGTTTGTGCTGGTCGACGGCTGGGCGCTGATCATTGGCACCCTTGCCGCCAGTTTTGCCGTGACCTAGGAGTGCCCCATGACACCTGAAGTTGCCATAGAGCTGTTCCGTCAGGCCCTCTGGCTGACCACCGTGCTGGTCGGCGTGATCGTGGTGCCGAGTCTGCTTATCGGGCTGGTGGTGGCGATGTTTCAGGCCGCCACGCAGATCAACGAGCAGACGTTGAGCTTTCTGCCTCGCCTGCTGTTCACCTTCGTCACGATCATCGTGCTCGGCCCCTGGATCGTGACCCAGCTGATCGAATACACCGACAGCCTGTATCGCAGCATCCCAGGTCTGATCGGCTGATGCTCGAGCTCTCCACTGCCGATATCAGCCGTTGGGTATCCGGTTACATGTGGGTGTTTTTCCGTATCGCCAGTGTGATGATGACCATGCCGGTCATCGGTACCCAGCTGGTACCGGCGCGTATCCGTCTGTTCCTGGCCGTAGCGCTGACCTTCCTGGTGGCGCCCCATATTCCCGCGCCGCCGTCTCTCGATCCGCTGAGTCTGGGTACCTGGGTGATCATTGCCGAGCAGATCCTGATCGGTGCGACCATGGGGTTTGTGCTGCAGCTGCTGTTTCAGGTACACGTGCTGGCGGGTCAGATCGTGGCGATGCAGATGGGTCTTGGCTTTGCATCCATGAACGATCCCAGCATGGGTATTTCCGTGGCGGTGGTGGCGCAGGTATTCACCATGTTGACGACGCTGCTTTTTCTGTCAGTTAACGGTCATCTGGTGGTTATCGAGGTGCTGGTCGAGAGTTTTGCCACCCTGCCACTGGGGGAATCCCTGCTGGTCTCGGATTTTCAGGCGGTGGTGCTGAGGTTCTCCTGGGTACTGGCGGCGGCCCTGTTGATCGGTCTGCCGGCGATTACCGCACTGCTGATCGTCAACCTGTCTTTCGGGGTAATGATGCGCGCGGCGCCGCAGCTGAACATCTTTTCGATCGGCTTTCCGCTTACGCTGGTGTTTGGTCTGTTTATCCTCTGGGTGCTCATCGGCAGTGTCGGTGAGCAGTATGTGATCGTGGTGTCCGATACCCTTATCTGGCTCCGCGGACTGGTGAGGGCGAGCTGATGGCAGAAGAGTCCGACAGCGGCCAGGAAAAAACCGAAGACCCCACGGAGAAACGGCTCAAGGAGTCCCGCGACGAGGGGCAGGTCGCCCGTTCCAAGGAGCTGGATACCCTTGCCGTGGTGATGTGCGCCGCCGTTGGACTGTTCACCTTCGGACCGACCATGTTCGGTCTGCTGGTGGACCTGATGACCTATAACTTCTCCTTTGAACGTGCGGACATCTATGCCACCGACAGCATGGGCATCCATCTGATCGAGTCGGTCAATATCGGTCTGAAAGTGCTTGCCCCCCTGTTCTTCGTGCTCTTCGTTGCTTCGATTGTCGGGCCCATCATGTTGGGCGGCTGGCTGTTCAGCAGCAAATCCCTGATGCCGAAGGCGAGCCGGATGAATCCCCTTTCCGGTCTCAAACGCATGTTTTCCCTCAAGGCACTGGTCGAGCTGCTCAAGGCTCTGGCCAAGTTCCTGGTGGTTCTGACCATGGCCTTGATGGTACTGGCCTTCTTTGAAAACCAGCTGCTGGAGCTGGATAGCGAGCCGCTGCCGGACGCGATCGGCCACAGCATGTGGATACTGGCGATGGCGCTGCTGTTTCTGGCCTGCTCGCTGATATTGATAGCGGCGGTGGATGTCCCCTTTCAGGTGTGGGACAACAAGCAGAAGATGAAGATGACCAAACAGGAGGTGCGCGACGAGTTCAAGGACTCCGAGGGCAAGCCTGAGGTGAAAGGGCGGATTCGCCAACTGCAGCGGGAGATGGCCGAGCGCCGCATGATGGGCGAGGTACCGCAGGCCGACGTGGTCATTACCAACCCGACCCATTTCGCCGTGGCGCTGAAATATGACCCTCTGAATGCGGGGGCGCCCGTGCTGGTAGCCAAGGGCGCCGACTTCGTGGCCCAGCGCATCCGCGAAGTCGCTACAGAACATAACGTGATCGTGCTCGAGTCGCCCCCTCTGGCCCGGGCCGTGTTCTACAGCACCGAGCTGGACCAGCAGATCCCCGCCGGGCTCTACCTGGCGGTTGCCCAGGTGCTGGCCTACGTGTTCCAGCTGCGCCAGTATCGGGCGGGGCAGGGCAAGCGGCCCGGACCCATGCCCACGCCGGACATTCCCGAAGATCTCAGAAAGGACGACTGACCCGTTGCCTGGCAGGGGGGCTACGGCGTATACAATGCATTGAGCGGGCAGGAAAGCGCTTGGAAAACTCGGGAGTGCAGTGGATGACGAACAGGAGCAATGGTCTCTGGCAGATGCTGGCAGGGGCAGCTATCGCCCTGGCACTGGCCTTCATGGCGATCAATATCAAGAGCGGTATGCTGCAGTTTCGCGACGCCGACCGGGTGGTCAGCGTCAAGGGGCTGGCGGAGCGTACGGTTGAGGCCGATCTGGCCCTGTGGCCGATCAACTTTTCGGTGGTGGGCAGCGGGCTGGACAAGCTGCAGGCCGATATCGAGGCGCAACAGAGCCTGATCCGCTCCTTTTTGCTGCTCAAGGGGTTCGCCGAGGGCGATATCCAGCTATCCATGCCCAAGATTACCGACCAGCACGCCAACGTATATGGCTCGGCCCTGCCGCCAGACCGCTATCGGGCCGAGGTGACCGTACTGGTTCGTACCCAGGAGGTGGAGAGGGTCAAATCAGGTATGCAGGCGGTGGGTGAGCTGGTCAAATCCGGCGTGGCCCTGACCCAGAGCTACGAGTTCCAGCCACGCTTCGTCTTTACCAAACTGGAGTCGATCAAGCCCGAGATGATTGCCGATGCCACCCGTGACGCCCGGGCTGCTGCGGACCAGTTCGCCCGCGATGCCGAGGCCAGCGTAGGCAGTATCCGCCGGGCTTCGCAGGGCTACTTCTCGATAGAGGATGTGGATCCGTTCACGCCGGAAATCAAACGGGTGCGGGTGGTCACCAGTATCGATTACATCCTGCGCTGATCATTCCAGGCTCTGGATGATGAAGGGGATGAAGTTTTCCCCTTCCACTTCCTGTTCTTCTCCCAGCACACACCAGACCCTCTCCACCAGCACCGGCTCGGGCAGGCTGACATGGAAGGGCGGCAACTGACCGTTCACCTCGTCAAGAAACCGCTGCTGGGCAGTCGAGTCCAGGCGCGCAAGCAATTGCAGCAGGATCTCCTGACTGAAGTCCAGTGACAGCGCATGCAGCTGTTCATCCTCGCCCCAGGGCACGTCGAACAGCGTGGTGCAGAGGTCGGGACTGACAAAATCAATATCGCTGAAGCGGATCTGCAGGAACTCGACCGGCTGGTCGGGTAGCGGGCTGTTCTGTTGGTAGGTCAAGCCGAGGTCAGGATTCATGGGGCGCCGTGCAATCATTGTTTCCAGGCATTCTAGCAGCTGCTGACCGGCTCGCAGAGAGTGTGAGCAATATAAATGCTGCGGGAATCGATTCATTTGTGCAGCCATTTAATGTTATGTTATATCAAATTAAAGTTATGCACTTCTGGAGCTTGTCATGCAACGCCCTCAATCTCTACTTCCTGTCACTGTATTGTCGGGTTTTCTCGGTGCGGGCAAGAGCACATTGCTCAACCAGATCCTGCGCAACCGCGAGAATCTGCGGGTGGCGGTCATCGTCAACGACATGAGCGAAATCAATATCGACGCCAGCGAGGTGCAGCGGGGGGTAACGCTCAATCGCAGTGAGGAAGCGCTGGTCGAAATGAGCAACGGCTGT
>JAESUC010000255.1 GCA_016763285.1 Pseudomonas sp. | reverse complement strand
GGGTCGCAAGACCACGGGGCTATAGCTCAGCTGGGAGAGCGCCTGCATGGCATGCAGGAGGTCTGCGGTTCGATCCCGCATAGCTCCACCATTACCAAGGGCCGACATTGATTGTCGGCCCTTTTTTTTTGCTCAGATTTCAGTCAGGCAATCCACGCCCGCCAGCACTGTCCCGTCTGTTTGGCGGCTGTGGCGCACGCCGTGGATATCGCTCTCGAATCCGGGAAAGCGATCATCCTGGCGCTGGGCGATCTGCAGAAAATCGGCGATCGCACTGCTCTCCGACGGAAAACGTTCCCCCGGCATGATCACCGGAATGCCGGGCGGGTAGGGCACCAGCATGACGGCACTGACGCGTCCGGCCAGCTGGTCCAGCGGCACCGTCTCCACCTGACCCCGCACCATCTGCTGATAGGCATCGGCCGGACGTACGACCATTTCCGGCAGCTCCGTATAGATGTGCCGCAGGGTGCGCACCATGCGTTGCTCCTTGTAGAAGCCGTGCAGTTGCTCGCAGAGTTCGCGCAGGCCTACGCCCGGGTAGTGTCCGGTTGCTGCAATGCCAGGCAGCGTGCCGGTCAGGGGCGTGTTGAGGTCGTACAGCCGCTTGAACTCCTGCAGTTCGGACACCAGCGTGCTCCATTTGCCCTTGGTGATGCCCAGCGAGAACAGGATCAGGAAGGAATACAAACCGGTTTTCTCGACCACCAGTCCGCGTTCGGCGAGAAAGCGGGTAACCACCGTTGCCGGAATGCCGCTTTTGGCCAGGCGACCGTGCTCCTCGACACCGGGGGTAAGCAGCGTCACCTTGATCGGATCGAGCAGGGCGTAGTTGTCGGCCATTGCACCAAAGCCGTGCCAGGCCTCCTCGTTGTCCAGCGTCCAGTCGCGCGGCCCGAGGGTTTCCGGTTCCAGTGCGTCCTCTGGCTCCCAGACGTCAAACCACCACTGATCCTCGTCGAGGCGCTCGGCGGTCTGTTGCATCGCGCGGCGGAACGACAGCGCCTCGTCCAGGGTTTCCTGCACCAGGGACCGGCCCGGCTCGCCGGCCATCATGCCGGTGGAAACGTCGATCGAGGCGATGATGCCGTAGTGCGGCGAGGTCGAGGTATGCATCATGAAGGCTTCGTTGAAGCGCTCCAGGTCCAGTTGCTGGTCGATGCTGTTTTCGGCAAGGATGATCGATGCCTGGGACATTGCCGCGAGCACCTTGTGCGGCGACTGGGTGGCGAACACCAGCGGATGCCTGGCCCGCTCGAAGCCCCGCTTGCTGCCCATGCCATGGCGGCCGGCATAAAACTCGTGGAAGGCGGCGTAGCCATACCAGGCCTCATCGAAGTGCAGCACATCGACCGCATCCTCGAGCTCGTCCTTGATCAGCTCGGCGTTGTAACAGAGGCCGTCATAGGTCGAGTTGGTCAGCACTGCCAGACGTATCCTTGCCTCGCGCCCCTGCAACAGGGGGTGCTCGGCAATGCGCTGCTGCAGATTCGCTGGCGCGAAGGAATCCAGGCTGATCGGTCCGATGATGCCGTAATCGTTGCGCGACCCGGTGAGGTAGATCGGAATTGCGCCGGTCATGATGATCGCGTGCAGAATCGACTTGTGACAGTTGCGGTCGACCAGTACCGCGTCATCACGACTGACGAAGGCATGCCAGATGATCTTGTTCGAGGTCGAGGTGCCGTTGACCACATAGAAGCTGTGATCGGCGCCAAAGGTTCGCGCCGTGTTGGCCTCGGCGGCGGCAATGGGGCCGTTATGGTCGAGCAGCGAGCCCAGGCCGGGCACGGAGACGGAAAGGTCCGAGCGCAGCGTATTCTCGCCGAAGAAATCGTGGAAGGCGCGGCCTACCGGGCTCTTGCGGAACGCCACACCCCCGCCGTGGCCGGGCGAGTGCCAGGAGTAGCTGGCGCGGCCGGTATAGTCCAGCAGCGCCTTGAAGAAGGGCGGTAGCAAATTGCTCAGGTAGGCCTGGGCGGTGCGTGCGATCTGGCCGGCGATAAAGGGCAGGGTGTCTTCGAACAGGTAGATGATGCCGCGCAGCTGATGCAGGTCGCGCAGCTGGCTGAGTTTGTCGTTGTCCAGATTCTGCCGCGTGCTCAGCGCCATGATCGGCAGTTCCGGCGAGCGCGAATGGGCGGCCAGAAACAGGGCGCGAACCTGGTCCAGGTCGCTCTCCTGGTCAGCGGTGAAGAGAATGCATGACAGGCCCCGATGGGCCTCGGCAATCAGCCGACCTTCATCTACCGAGGCTGTGGCCAGTACCTCGAAGCCTTCCTGTCTTAACGCCTTGAACAGCTCGGCCAGTTGAGAGCCAGCCACATCCTGATGACCGATATGGGGGTTGATCACCAGAATCGGAAAGTGAAGGTGCTTGAACATAAAAAACCGTTTCCCTGGAGAGTCTCTCTTGAGCCTACACCAGCCGGGCACTTCCTGCTCCGAGGTTTGGTCGGGGCGGTCCTGTTAAAGCGCCCGGCGATGGTATGCTGTGCGCCATTGCAAATGATCGGAGAGGAAGCGAGTGATGCTGCCATGGGATCTGGAGAACCCGTACACTTTGGATATCAAGGTGCAACCCGAGGATATAGATGGCCTCGGTCACGCCAACAATACCGTGTATGTCACCTGGTTGGAGCGCTGCGCCTGGGAGCACTCCAGTTCACTGGGGCTGGGCGTCGAGGATTATCGTCGGCTTGATCGCGCCATGGCGGTGTTTCGACACGAGATCGACTACCTGAGCGCAGCCTACGAGGGCGATGAGCTGGTGATGGCGACCTGGATCATCAACTGGGACCGAAAGCTGCGTATGACCCGTCACTTCCAGCTATGCCGCAAATCGGACGGCGCGACCTTGCTGCGTGCGCGCACGACCTTTGTGTGTATCGAGGTCACTACAGGCAAGCCCAAGCGTATGCCGCCGGTGTTCATCGACGTTTACGCCAAGGGGATGACCGAGATTGCGTCTGGCCAGGAGGATGCGGCGGCGACGCTCGGTAAGTAGGTGCGGAGCGAACGGCTGGCGAGATGTCAGCCGTTGCAGTGGCTGAATATCAGCGGTATTCGCACAGGTAGGCCGTATCCTGCGCAACCTTGAGGTTGAACTTGCTGTTGGCCGGCACGGTGAACTGGCTTCCGGCGCTGAAGTCCTCCCACTGGTCGCTGCCCGGCAACTTCACCGTCAGTTGACCGGTGATCACGTGCATGATCTCCAGTTGGCTGGTACCGAATTCGTATTCGCCCGGGGCCATTACGCCAACGGTGGCGGTGCCTTCGGGTTGCGTGAAACCGATTGATGCAACCTTGCCTTCAAAATACTGATTGACGCTGAACATCTGCGGGCTCCTCCGGAGCATGGGTAGGGCGCGTAGTATGCCGATGAGCCTGCAATGTCGGCAACGTCTTCATGCCGCGCTCTGGCTGTTGGTCAGGCGGCGGCCCAATCTTTCCGCTGCCGCGTTGACGATCATGTACAGGCAGGGTACGACGAAAAGGGTCAGCAGCATGGACAGGGACAGTCCGCCCACCACGGTGAGCGCCAGCGGGCGCATGATTTCGGCACCCTCGCCGAAGCCAATCGCAAGCGGCAGCATACCGAGCACGGTCGTCAGCGTTGTCATCAGGATAGGGCGCAGTCGAGCGCTGCCGGCACGTACGATGGCATCGACCACGCCGAGATTATCCTCGCGGCGTCCCTGTTCGATGTATTCCACCAGCAGGATGGCGTTGTTGACCACGATACCGATCAGCAGGATAAGCCCGATCAGCACTGGCGAGGACACCGGGGTGGAGGTCGCCCAGAGAATCAGGCTGACGCCGACCAGCGCCAGAGGCGCAGCGGCCAGAATGATCAGCGGATTGCTCAAGCGCTCGTATTGCACGGCGAGCACAACAAATACCAGGAAGATCGACAGCATGACTACCAGGGCGATTTCCTTGTTGGTTTCCTTGATGGTTTCCCACTGCCCTCCGGTAATCAGGCTGTAGCGCTCCGGCAGCTCAATGTCGGCAAGGCGAGACTCGACCTGCGCCATGACGGTGCCCACGTCCGCCACGCTGGTGTTGATGTCACCTACCACACGCATGATCCGGCTCTGGTTTTCCCGATAGATTTCCGCGGGCCCCTCGCCCAGTTCCAGATTGGCGACGTCACGCAGCAGTACCGGCTCATCCTGGCCGCGGGAGATGCGCAGATTGCCCAGATCCTCGGCGTTCTCGATCGTCGCATAGGGTAGGCGCACACGGATGTCGTACTCCTGATTGCCATCGATATATTGCGTGGTCACCAGTCCGTCCACTGCCTGGCGTATGGCTTCGCCGACCTCGGTCACGCGCATGCCGTACTGAGCTGCCCGCTGACGGTCGACGAACAGGCGCAGCAATGGCGCCTGATCCTGAGCGCCGGTTTCCAGCCCGACCAGCCCGGGTATGCCTTCCAGCCGACGGCCTATCTCGCTGGAGATACGCTGCAACTCGTCGAGATCCGGGCCGCTGACTCCGATAGCCAGATCGTTGCCGTCGCTGGTGAAGCGCAGGCCGCGGATCTGGGGCGGTCGCGCACTGATGCTGGCCCCGGGGATCTGCAATGCCACAACCGCCTGTCGGGCTTCGGTAATCCAGTTGCCAGCCGTGACGCCAGGGCGTTCGCCTGCGGGCACCAGTTGAATCAGAAAGATCGCCGAGCCGGCACGCTCGCTGACAACGCCACCCCACAAGGCGCCCCCGGCCAAAGTGAACACCGTATCCACGTGCTCTCGCTCGATCAGCAACAGTTCGATCTCTCGAGAGATTGTCTGGGTTTGCTCGGGCGGTGTTCCCGCCGGGAGTGTTATGCGGATCTGGACGCTGCCATCGTCCAGTTGCGGCAGAAACTCGCTGCCCAATTGGGTGAAGGTCCAGGCTGAAACTGCGAGCAGGGCCGTAGCAATGACCATTACGCCCCAGCGCCATCGCAGGGCCATTGGCAGCAGCTTGGCGTAAACCGAGCGCAGGCGGACAACCGAACGACCGAAGGAGCGTACAGGGAGGCTGGTTTCCAGGCCGCTCCTGAAACTGATCTTGCCCGTGAGCGCGGCCAGGGCGGGTACCAGGGAGAGAGCGGCGAGCAGAGTCGCGATGATGGCAAAGGCGATCGTCAGGATCATTTCGCGAAATACCAGCGCTGCAACCCCGCTGACCAGCAGGAAGGGCAGTACGGCAGCAAGATTGGTCAGGGTGCCCGCGGTGATCGCCGACACCACCTCGCTGGCGCCGTCGCGGGCCGCTTCGTCAGGGGATTTGCCCAGTGTATCGCGATGGCGGTAGATATTTTCCAGCATGACGATAGCGTTATCCAGCAACAGCCCCACACCCAGGGCCAGGCCGCCCATGCTGATGATATTCAGCGTCAGGCCGCTCACCCCCATCAGGCTGAAGGTAGCCATGAGCGCAATAGGGATCGAAAGACCGATAACGAAGCCCTTGCGCAAGCTCCCCAGGAACAGGAGAACCATGAGCATGGCCAGAGTGCCGCCGATCAACGCTGCAGCGCTTACGCTGGCGAGGGCGCCGCGGATGAAATAGGTCGGGTCCTGGGTCGCACGAAAACGTATGTCCGCTGGAATGAAGCCGCCGCGGTCCAGCTCTGCCAACGTGTCGCGCACCGCATCAGCCACGGCCACGGTGTTCGCATCCGGCAGCTTGTAGATGGAAACCTGGGAGGCAGGACTCCCGTTGAGGCGGGCGAATACCCGTTGCCGCCGACTGCCGTCATACACCTCGGCGACATCGTGCAGACGAACATTGCGGCCATAGCGGGAAACCTCGCGCGGCAATGGCAGCAACAGGTTCTCGATCTGTTCGAGAGAGGTGAAACGACCTTCGGTCTTGGCTGCGACATCAAACTGGTCGGAGGTAACCCGGCCAATCGCCGAGTCGCGATTCTGCGCCGCCAGTGCCGCGCCGACGTCACCCATCGATATGCCATAGGAGAGCAGCCGCTGCTGATCGACTACCACCTCGATCTCGCGCACCATCCCGCCTGTCGCTTCCACCGAGGACACGCCGGGTATGCCGATGAGTTGGGGTGTCAGCGTATTTTCGATCCAGTCGTTGACGGCGGCTTCATTGCGGACGGTAGAGCTGAAGCCGCCCTGCCATACAGCCTCCTGGCCGGGATCGAACTTGCGCACCCGGGGTGGGTCAATGTCGGGTAACAACGCGCGCGCCTGTTCCAGTCCACGGGCAACGTCCTGCAGGGCCAGATCCAGATCGGTGCCGAACTCGAATGTCAGATCCAGATCGGTTTCGCTGTCTTCAGCCTCGCTGCTGATACGCACGAGGTTTTCGGTGGAAGCCAGGCTGCGCTCCAGTACGCGGGTTACCTGTTGTTCGATGACCTCGGCGGATACCCCCGGATACTCCACGCTGACGCGGATCTGCGGGTAATCGATTGTCGGCAGCAGATCAATGGGCAGACGCTGCAGAAAATACAGACCCATCACCAGTACTACCGAAGCCAGAGCCAGAGTACCGACCGGACGCCGGATGGCCAGGCCGGTCAGCCCGGAGCGGCGCGGGACCTCACTCATGACGCTTTACTACCTGAACCGCCTGGCCATCCAGCATATCGATCGGACTGCTCGCCAGCACCGTTTCGCCCGGCTCAAGGCCTGCCAGTATCTCGACCCAGCGGTCTCGGGTGATGCCTACGGTGACCGCGCGCCGTACCAGAGCCTCATTTTCGATCACATAAACGTAATTTTCCTGGTTCATTGTGCCTAACGCCCCGGCGGGAACGACCAGGGTGTCGGGTCGCGGATCGATGGCACTTTCGATGCGGGCCAGAAAACCGGGGCGTACGCCTTTTACCCAGGCGTTTTCAGGCAGGGTAACCTCCACGGTGATCAGTCGGCTGCTTCCCAGGGCTGCGGGGAATATGCGTCGTATGCTGCCTTCCAGTTGAAGATCTGGCAGAGCATCGATACTGACGGGCAGAGACTGGCCTGCCTGCATGTGCACCACATCGAGTTCGGATACGCCCAGACGCAGGACCAGATGGTCCAGATCGGCCAGCTCGAATAGGGTGCTTTGCGCCTCCACTGCTTCGCCGGGCTCAATCTGGCGCATCACCACGGTACTGTCGCGTGGTGCTTCAATCCGGCCATAGGCAACCCTGCTCTGCCATAGCTCGTGCTCGCTGCGAGCAACCTGCAGGGCCACCTGGGCAGCCTGAAACTCGATCGCGCTGGCCACCCCGCGCCGCTTGAGTTCGGTTGCACGGTCAAAATCAAGCTTGGCCGAGGCCATTACCGCTGCGGCACGGCCAAGCTCTGCCGCCGCTTCGGCAACGTCCAGCTGCGCCATGAGCTGGCCGGTTTCGACACGATCCCCTTCTTCCACCAGGACCTCCCGAACAGTGCCCTCGGTCCGGGCGGCCAGGCTGATGACCACTGCAGGCTCGACCGTTGCGGCCAAGCGCAGCGGGCGGGACAGGTCTCGGGTAGTGACCTCGAACGCTGCCACTGGCGTCGATGCGGGAGCTCTGGGTGCGGGGGGCTCCGGGCTGCAGGCCGCAAGCGAGATAATGAGTGCGGCCAGCGAAAGGGTGCGCAGCAATAAGGGGCAGGGCATGGATCGGTCTTCTTTGAGAAACATTCTCAGATGTTACCCTGCGAGCCATGGCAGTTGCATGATTCGATGGGCATGCAGTGTAAAGATTGTTAGCAAGACGTGTCCCTGACGCCGTTATTGCTTCGAGCAGGCAAACTCGAGCCTCGCCAACTGCTATGATCAGCACTTCTAAGTATTTGCCGCTGCAGTGCCGACGGGCTTTCCCGCTGGAGGCGCCTGGCGTTCACATATGGAGGCGTAATGGCCAATATTGCATTCATCGGCCTCGGCGTAATGGGTTACCCCATGGCCGGGCACCTCAAGCGCGCAGGCCATGACCTTTGCGTTTACAACCGCACCGCTTCCAAGGCTGAAGCCTGGGTCGCCGAGTACGGCGGCAGATCCGCTCCGACCCCCGCCGAAGCGGCGGCCGAGCAGGATTTTGTGATGCTCTGCGTTGGCAATGACAATGATCTGCGCGAAGTGATGGCCGGGGAGGGCGGCGTGCTCCAGGGCGCGCGCAGCGGCACTGTGATCGTTGACCACACCACGGCGTCTGCCGATGTGGCTCGCGAAATGGCCGCGCTGGCCCGGGAGAGCGGCATCGGCTTTCTTGATGCGCCGGTATCCGGCGGTCAGGCGGGCGCCGAGAACGGCAAGCTCACGGTCATGGTGGGAGGCGAGGAGTCGGTGTTCGATTTTGCCCGGCCGGTCATCAACAGCTACGCGAAAATGCTCAAGCACATGGGGCCGACCGGATCGGGGCAGTTGACCAAGATGGTCAATCAGATCTGCATAGCCGGGCTGGTGCAGGGACTGGCCGAGGCGCTGCATTTTGCCAACAAGGCCGGGCTCGATGGTCAGGCGGCGATCGACGTTATCAGCAAGGGTGCCGCGCAATCCTGGCAGATGGAGAACCGGCACAAGACCATGCTCGCGGGCGAGTTCGATTTCGGCTTTGCGGTGGACTGGATGCGCAAGGATCTGTCGATTGTGCTGGATGAGTCGCGCCACAACGGCGCCCAGTTACCGGTCACTGCCCTGGTCGATCAGTTCTACGCCGATGTGCAGTCCATGGGCGGCGGGCGCTGGGATACCTCGAGCCTGATCGCCCGGCTGGATCGGGACACCTGATAGCATGGCCATGCTCTGCCGACCTGGTTGCGGTGCGTGCTGTATAGCACCGTCGATCACCTCGCCGATACCGGGAATGCCTGCAGGCAAACCCGCAGGCGTGGCCTGCGTGCAACTGGACGAAGAGTATCGCTGCCGCATCTTCGGTCATCCCGAGCGGCCGGCGGTGTGCTCGGGATTCAAGGCAGACGAAGAAGTGTGTGGCGATACGCAGACAGATGCGCTGCGGATTATTGGCTGGTGGGAAACGCAGACGGGGTAAACCCAGCGGCAAGCTGCAAGCGGCAAGCTGCAAGAAAAAGCTTGGACTCCGAGGGTTGGTGGGGTTTGCTTGTAGCTTGTAGCTTGAGGCTTGAAGCTTGCAGAAAAAAACCCGCCGAGGCGGGTTTTTTGGCTGCTGCGACTTACTTCTTGGGGTAGTCGCGCTTGGTGGCGCCGGTGTAGAGCTGGCGCGGGCGGCCGATCTTGTACGGGCTGCTGATCATCTCGTTCCAGTGCGCGATCCAGCCGGGCGTGCGGCCGGTGGCGAAGATCACGGTGAACATTGAGGCCGGGATACCGATGGCCTTGAGGATGATGCCCGAGTAGAAGTCAACGTTCGGGTACAGGTTGCGCTCGACGAAGTAGGGATCGTTACGGGCGATTTCTTCCAGCTTCATCGCCAGTTCCAGCTGCGGATCATTGATACCCAGCTCGGCCAGTACCTCATCACAGGTTTCCTTCATGACCTTGGCGCGCGGATCGAAGTTCTTGTAGACGCGGTGACCGAAGCCCATCAGCTTGAACGGATCGTCCTTGTCCTTGGCCTTGGCGATGAAGGTCTCGATGTTGGAGACGTCACCAATTTCATCCAGCATGCGCAGCACGGCTTCGTTGGCGCCGCCGTGTGCGGGCCCCCAGAGTGCGGCGATACCGGCAGCGATACAGGCGAACGGGTTGGCGCCGGAGGAGCCGGCCAGGCGTACGGTCGACGTCGACGCGTTCTGCTCGTGGTCGGCGTGCAATACGAAGATGCGGTCCATGGCCTTGGCCAGGATCGGATTGACCTTCTTCTCTTCACAGGGTGTGTTGAACATCATGTGCAGGAAGTTTTCGGAGTAGGACAGGTCGTTGCGCGGGTACATCATGGGTTGACCCATGGAGTACTTGTACACCATGGCTGCCAGGGTAGGCATCTTGGCAATCAGGCGGATCGCGGAGATCTCGCGGTGATGTGCGTCGTTGATGTCCAGGGAGTCATGGTAAAACGCAGAGAGGGCGCCTACTACACCGCACATGATGGCCATCGGGTGGGCATCGCGGCGAAAGCCGTTGAAGAAGGTCTTGAGTTGTTCGTGAACCATGGTGTGGTTCTTGATGGTGCTGACGAATTTTTCTTTCTCCGCGTCATCGGGCAGTTCGCCCTTGAGGAGGAGATAGCAGGTTTCCAGGAAGTCGGCGTTTTCAGCCAGTTGCTCGATGGGATAGCCGCGGTGGAGCAGTACGCCTTTTTCACCATCAATATAGGTAATCTTGGATTCGCAGGACGAGGTGGCCATGAAACCGGGGTCAAAGGTAAAGAAACCCTCGGCGGTCAATCCGCGCACATCCACAACATCGGGCCCGAGCGTGCCTGAATACATTGGCAGGTCGATAGGGGCATTGCCCTCGATCATCAACTGCGCCTTCTTGTCAGCCATTGTCGGCCTCCTGTTTGCTGGTATCGGAAGGATGCGCCCCCTACGCAGGGCCCGCATCACTATAAGGTGATAAATCGGTTTGTCAATTCTACAGATAGTGAATGGATATGACGCTGATAAAAAGGTTTTATTTGCGCCCTGAAAGTGTGCATTTGATGCTCGGGAGTGTTGTAACAAGGGCGTTCCAAGCGCCCGGTTGCGTTGTAATCAGGGGGTCAAGTCTCTATACTCCGTTACCGGCAAAGTGGCTTATTGGCTCCCCACGGGAGTCATGTATCAGGCCACTGGGGTACCCATAAGTGCACCTTCCTATAATCCAGCCCTGAATCAAAAAAGGGCCATGAGTGTGAATATAGCCGTGAATAGCAAAAGACCTGTAAACCTGGATCTCAGGACAATCAAACTTCCTGTCACCGCCTGGACGTCGATTGCTCATCGTATTTCGGGAGTCATCATGTTCGCTGCCATAGCATTTATGTTGTGGTTGCTGGACATATCGCTGGATTCCGAACGCGGATTTGAGCAGGCGCTGTCCATCCTTCAGCATCCCTTCGCCAAACTGGTGACCTGGGGCGTGCTGTCTGCGCTGCTTTATCATCTTATTGCCGGTGTACGTCACCTGGTAATGGATGCGGGCGTGGGTGAGGGCCTCGAGAGCGGCAAGCGTGGCTCGCAGGTTGTGATCGTGATTTCAGTCATTGTGATTGTTCTTCTGGGGGTCTGGATATGGTAACCAATGTCACCAACCTGTCGCGTAGTGGTCTGTATGACTGGATGGCGCAACGCGTTTCGGCGGTAGTGCTCGCACTCTACACGCTGTTCCTGCTGGGTTACGTCGTATTCAATCCGGGTCTTGGCTATGAAGAGTGGCGTGGTCTGTTCAGTCAGAACTGGATGCGCATCTTCAGCTTGCTCACACTGGTGGCCCTCAGCGCTCATGCCTGGGTCGGAATGTGGACCATTTCAACTGACTACCTGACTCCCATGGCAATGGGCAAATGGGCAACCACTGTACGCTTCCTGTTCCAGGCAGCATGCGGGCTTGCGATGTTTGTCTTTTTCGTCTGGGGCGTACAGATTCTTTGGGGTATCTAAATGGCTAACATTCGTACACTGACTTTTGACGCCATCATCATTGGTGGCGGTGGCGCAGGTATGCGCGCTGCATTGCAACTGGCTCAGGGCGGTCACAAGACTGCCGTGGTTACCAAGGTATTCCCGACCCGTTCGCACACCGTATCCGCCCAGGGCGGTATTACCTGCGCGATTGCCTCTGCCGATCCGAACGATGACTGGCGCTGGCACATGTACGATACCGTCAAGGGCTCCGACTACATCGGTGACCAGGACGCGATCGAATACATGTGTTCCGTCGGTCCGGAAGCCGTGTTCGAACTTGAGCACATGGGTCTGCCGTTCTCGCGCACGGAGCAGGGTCGTATCTACCAGCGTCCGTTCGGTGGTCAGTCGAAAGGCCCGGACAATCCGACCCAGGCTGCACGTACCTGCGCCGCAGCCGACCGTACCGGTCACGCACTGCTGCACACGCTGTATCAGAACAACGTCAAGCACAACACTACCTTCCTCAATGAATGGTATGCAGTGGATCTGGTGAAGAACCAGGACGGCGTTATCGTCGGTGTGATCGCGATCTGCATCGAAACCGGTGAAACCGCCTATATCAAGTCCAAGGCGACCGTTCTGGCAACCGGTGGTGCTGGCCGTATCTATGCCTCTACTACCAACGCTCTGATCAATACCGGCGATGGTGTTGGCATGGCCCTGCGCGCCGGCGTGCCGGTGCAGGACATCGAGATGTGGCAGTTCCACCCGACCGGTATCGCCGGCGCGGGCACCCTGGTAACCGAAGGGTGCCGCGGTGAAGGTGGCTATCTGATCAACAAGCACGGCGAGCGTTTCATGGAGCGCTATGCGCCCAACGCCAAGGACCTTGCCGGTCGTGACGTGGTAGCCCGCTCCATGGTCAAGGAAATCATTGCCGGTAACGGTTGTGGCCCTGAAGGCGATCACGTCATGCTCAAGCTCGATCACCTTGGCGAGGAAGTGCTGCACAGCCGCCTGCCGGGTATCTGTGAGCTGTCCAAGACGTTCGCTCACGTCGATCCGGTGACTGCACCGATTCCGGTTGTTCCGACCTGCCATTACATGATGGGTGGTGTTCCCACCAATATTCATGGTCAGGCGATCACCCAGGATGCCAACGGTCAGGATCAGATCATCCAGGGTCTGTTCGCCGTAGGCGAAGTGGCCTGCGTGTCGGTCCACGGTGCCAACCGTCTGGGCGGCAACTCCCTGCTCGACCTGGTGGTCTTCGGTCGCGCTGCCGGTCTGCACCTGGAAAGCGCTCTGAAAGAAGGTATCGAGCACCGCTCTGCGTCCGAATCGGACATCGAATCCTCCCTGGGTCGTCTGGATGCGCTCAACGGTCGTACCACTGGTGAGCAGGTTGCGCCGCTGCGCAAGGAACTGCAGAGCTGCATGCAGAACTACTTCGGTGTATTCCGCACCGGCGAGTTCATGGAGAAAGGCATCAAGCAACTGGCCGATTTGCGTGAGCGTATCGCTACCGTGAAAATCGATGACAAGAGCCAGGCGTTCAACACTGCGCGTATCGAAGCATTGGAACTGCAAAATCTTCTGGAAGTGGCCGAGGCAACAGCCGTCGCAGCGAACCTGCGTACGGAAAGCCGTGGTGCCCACGCCCGTGAAGACTACGAGGATCGTGATGACGAGAACTGGCTGTGCCACAGCCTGTACATGCCCGCTACCAAAGAGTTGAAGAAGCGGGCCGTCAACTTCACACCCAAGACAGTTCCTACATTTGAACCGAAGGTCCGGACTTATTAAAGGTGACCGATATGCTGCAAGTAAGCGTCTACCGTTATAACCCCGAGAGCGACAACGCTCCGTACATGGAAGACTTCGAGATCGACACCGGCGGCAAGGACATCATGGTTCTTGACGTGCTGGCACTGGTCAAGGAAAGGGACGTGGGCATGGCCTACCGTCGTTCCTGTCGTGAGGGCGTGTGTGGCTCCGACGGCATGAACATCAACGGCAAGAATGGCCTGGCCTGTATCACGCCCCTGTCCGATGTCGTGAAAAACAACAAGCTGGTGCTTCGTCCATTGCCTGGTTTGCCGGTCATACGTGACCTGGTCGTGGATATGAGCATCTTCTACAAGCAATACGAAAAAGTTCAGCCGTATTTGCAGAACGACACGCCGGCGCCCGCTATCGAGCGCCTGCAG
>JAESUC010000254.1 GCA_016763285.1 Pseudomonas sp. | reverse complement strand
TCAGCTTATTCAAGCGCCGAAAAACATGTGCGCTCGGCGTGTTGCTAGGATTAATGCATCTATGTTTGTCGCCGAGCTGGCTACCGGTTTGATAGCCCATTCCGTTGGATTGATTGCTGATTGAGCTCCTAGACGGCCATGCCGTCGGTCGGTAGCGCCGCATGGACGGGTTGTTTGCTTCGGTTGCAGGCAGACCTGTCGTCGGACTGTGTTCTAACAGGTCTGAAGAGGTTCGGGTTGTATCTACGCTTGAACCGATGGCGGCTATGCACCGCGTTTTCGACTTGCAAGGAGCCTGACCTTCGCGGACGCAAACTGCCTGTGACCCGGCCAGATTGCGGAGTGCTGGAAGGCAAACGTTCGGCTATTGCTTGCAGAATTGTAATTGTTTGGAAGTGATACAAATGTAATAAAGGCGGTCCAATCAGCTGAATGTTGCGGTCTAACGATTCCCGCTAACGTCCGGTGCGCTTGAGAAATTGTTTGCAGTCATGGAGTAGAACCCGATAAGCAATGATGTTCTGGCAAAAATAGAGGAGAGTAGCTACATGATGCAGCAATATAGGACGGAAAGCTGTGGACGGAGCACGTGCTCTGGACGCTAGCCAGGGCGGTGTATTTTTTCGATCTGGCGCATCTGACAGCTCGCCGGATATCCAGGCTGGCACGGCATTCTGATAATCGTACCCGCCGGCAACCTGGTCTGCTTATTATATAGCGTTTGCGTCCTGGCCGACCGAAAAAACCGGTCTCGCGGGTTTAAACAAAATATCATTGAAGTATCACCCACATACAAGAGGCTGAAAATGCCGCGCCCCTTGGTGAGTAGCCGAAATATAATGCTTCGCTCAGCATTTCAATAAGCGCCATTTCACACAAATATTGTAGACTTTAACGAACTTTCTGATGATAGCTTGTATTCGCTTGGTATTCAGACCGTCCAGGGTGTTCTGATGACCGAAGGCAAATTCGAGAGGAATAACGGCGGATTCTTCAGGCCTTGGTCAGTCTAGGCTTCTCGGATTGGGCCGCGGTTACCGAATTGTACGCGCATCGGTAATTCCATTGGCACTGCCCTCGCCGCGAGGCGCAGCCCGAGCGGCGTGCGCGTGACCTAGTGATGGGTCTTCTATATTCGGCGGCAATTCATTGATATCTCCACGGCGGGCCATCACAATCACCACCGATTCATTTCCGGGTCCGGTCGTTGAGTTATGAGTAGGTAGCAATGTGTTGTTGCGCGTACACAATCATCTGGAGGAGTCGATGTCAGTTTACTCGCACGGAATCCTGCAATGGGTTGATGGGCCTGAGTTGAGCGGAGCAAGAAGACATGCGCTACAGGCTTGATCTTGGCTTTGGAGGCGAGAGCATTGGATGATAAGTGTGCACTAACCTCCGACCTAACCTGGGGAATGCGCTGCAACACGTTTCTAAAAAGGGTGATGGCTTTGCTAGCCGGAGGCACCATGCCGCTTGCATTTGCTCCTGTGGGTTGGGCATGGATTGCAGTGATTGCTCTCGCCGCACTATTTGTCCTGGTCTCGCAACCTTCAAGACGTCAGGCGCTATGGTCGGCTTACCTATTTGGTCTTGGTTACTTCGGAGTTGGTGTCTCCTGGGTCTACATCAGCATCAGCCAGTACGGCAATGGGATCGTGGTAGCAGTTACCGCCACAGCGGCCCTAGTCTCGCTGTTAGCTCTCTTCCCATGGGGCGTTGTGTATCTCGTACGCCGTCTGCAACTCGAGATGGATGCGACGGCGCTTTGGTTGGGGCTACCAGCGGCATGGGTCCTGAGTGAATGGGTGCGCACCTGGTTTTTAACCGGCTTTCCTTGGCTTTTACTTGGGTACAGCCAGACCGACACCACCCTTGCCATTATCGCTCCTGTCTTTGGCGTTCTTGGCGTGAGCTTTCTGGTGGCCTTACTCGCTGGCGGGCTTGCGTGGGTTATTTTGGGCTTAAGCCTGTGCCGTGCGACGGTAGGAGCTGCCGTTTTAATCGTTACTCTCGCCGGCTTGCAGCTTCTGGATCGGGATTGGACGCAGCCAGCCGCCGACCCTATTAGTATTGCCCTCTTGCAAGGAAACATTCCGCAAGACAGGAAATGGGACCCGGATTCCCAGGTCATCACACTTGAGCGCTATCAGGCGCTTACAAAGCGGCATCTCGGGGCCGATATGGTGCTTTGGCCAGAAACGGCAATCCCGATGTGGCATGACCAGGCCAAAAAATATCTTGCTGAGCTTGAGGCCTTAGCCGATCAAGCAGGCACCTCATTAATGATTGGGGTCCCGGTCCGTGAGACGGATGGCCGCGCCTATAATGCTGTGGTAAGCCTCTCCGATCCCTCAGGCTTCTACTACAAACGCCACTTGGTGCCCTTCGGTGAGTATGTTCCGTTTCGGGAGTTTTTAGGTTCCGCCCTCGACGTGCTCGGGACGCCCATGTCCGATTTCACACCGGGACGAGAAGCACATGTACTGAATATAGCAGGGGTGGCTGTAGGGGCGCTCATCTGCTACGAGGCGGTCTTTGGCTCAGAAGTCACGGAACTTCTGCCCGAAGCACAGCTGCTGGCAAATGTCAGCAACGATGCCTGGTTCGGCCGTTCAATCGGGCCTCTCCAGCACTTCCAAATGGTCCGCATGCGTGCCATCGAAACCGGACGTGACCTACTGCGAGCTACTAACACGGGTGTCACAGCAGCTGTCAGCTACGAGGGAGAGATCCTTGCACGAGCTCCTCAGTTCCGCGTAGCTAGCCTCAGTGCGAAAGTGACCCCCCGAACTGGCGCTACCCCTTATGTGCGCTGGCAGGATTGGCCTATCCTCGGCGCGATCGCACTCGTACTTGGTTTGCTCCTACTTCGTCGAATTCGGAGGTATCATCGGTTAAATACATGACGGTCACCACTCTCATAGTGGGCAGACTCTATATCGGGGGAGGAGGGGTTGTTCTACCTGTGGCAACTGGTTTGCAGGAAAAAGGCTCAAAAGCAACCCTGACCGATTCGGTCGATAGAACGCTGCGGCCAAGAGACTGCAAAAGAGCTTATGCGGACCAGGTGGCGTCCAAGGTTTGGAGGCGATGCGCACCGTAATCGAAAGGCCCTTTTCATGGGAGACTCGCGCCCGCTAGCGTGTAAGAACTAGGAGAGTTGAGCGAGGTCCGTTGTTGGGAGTATGCGTAAATTTGGCATCCCGGAGAGTGGGCCATGGAAACCGCAGGTTTACCATCGCTGACCAGGAAAAGGCGTTGCCGACACCATGATGAGCGTTGCTGCCCGTTTTGTGGTTCGCCCGCCTCAAAATGTGAACGGTGGGCACGTTATCGAACTGCCCAGAGCAAGCAGAACAATCGAAAATACTCTGAATCAGTTGTTCGCAGCGATTCCCAAACTGAGTCGTTACCGAGGGTCGTCTTGCTTATTGTCGCGTGATATCGTCCAGGTTCAGCGCAACGGGCAGATCGGTCGGTGCTAGACAAACACCCTCATCACTGCAGGCTTGCACCCGTACAATCATTTCGAGCCTGCCTACTTTTTCCAGCACAGCGGTGTGTTTTTCGTCTGGTCGCAGCCGGATAATTGCACCATCGTCATACACCACAAGGGGGATGTCAGCCAGCACAACGTCACTAACCCGGCCTCGTGGGTACTGCGTCGGAATTTCGAGCGCCTGGCCGTTGACCGAAGAGCTTACGACAGTGGGAATCAGGAAGTCCGACGAGGCCGGGTTTGCGTTCACATGCCAGCCCGGCTCAATATTCAGTGTCACAACGAAATCACCCTTCCTCCCCACCATTGCTGCCGCTCCTTTCGCAACAGTGACACGGATTTTACCAGCGGAATTTGCCAACCCTGTCCGGGTCGGGATCGGGATCGAGATCGGGACTTCAGGCTCGGCATGTTCAGTTTGGGCAGCATGAAGATTGTTTCCGTTTCTGTCGGTCATCACGAACGCAGCGATCGCAATCACAAATACCACCACTCCAGCCAGTACTCCTTCGCGTCGAATAATCATGATCGGCCTCCAGTATTTAAGGTTATGGGCTTTTGGTGCGACTTATAGCGGTGACCAAGCTGTCTGTGTCAAAAAGCCCCGTGAAACGCGCGATAACGGTGCCGTTGCGGTCAACAACCACCGCGAAGGGTAAGGCCTGCCCGCCGGTAGCAGTTAATAGCGCGTCTTTTTCAGGGTTGCTTACTGTCACGTCAACTTGTATTGGCACCATTTCGGCGCGCCGCACAGCATCGGCCACCGCGGCCTCCTTATAGACCGTGCGCTCAAGTATCTTGCAGTTGATGCACCAATCGGCGGTGAACTCCAGCAAATATGGTGTATTTCGGGCTTTTGTCTCCGCCAGTAGTTTTGCGGAGTAAGGTTGCCAAACGACTTCGTTTCCGCTGCTGCCCGGGGGGGATGAGAATTCAACAGTCATCGCAAGGGCAAGACCTGCCGCCGTTGTGGCGATCACCCGAACGGTACAACCACCTTGCACGAACCGGCGGGCACCCCAAGCCAGCACTAGTGCCAGCCAAGACCACCATAGCCAGGGATAAACCGCTTTGGGCACCAGGCTCGCGGTGAAAAAGACGGCTGCGGCCAGCAAGACCAACGCGAGTACTTCTCGAACGGCCAGGCTCCAGGGTCCCGCCTTGGGTAACCGGCTCAGCCAATCGGGTTTGAGCATTAATACTGCGTAGGGGAACGACAGTCCGAGGCCGATACTGCCGAATATCCCCATAATTACCGGCGCCGGCTGAGTAACGGCAAAGGCTAAGACTCCGCCTAGGAAAGGGCCCGCGCAAGGCGCGGCCAAAACAGCACTCAATAACCCCGATAAGAACGGTTCAAAATAGCGCCGACCATAGGTAGAGGCGGCGAATGCCGGAATCGGGATGGGTACATCTATCAAGGTGATCACAGCAAACCCGACCAACAACGCGACAAGAGCACCGACGAACCCCGTAGACTGAAACAAAGTGCCCCAACTCCACTGCAGAAGTGCGGTCAGCCCGCCCAACGTCAGGAAGAACGCGAGTGTTCCTGCGATGAACGCTAATGCGGCCAACACGCGGTGCGATCGTTGGCTGCCTGCCTCTCGCAAAATGATCCGGACCTTAATGGGAATTGCAGGCAAAACGCAAGGCGTCAGGTTGAGCAGCAAACCCGCCACTGTCGCCATTAAGATCTGACCGCCGACGTGTAAAGAGGGAATTTGATCCATCACTTAGGTATTCTCAGCCCCTTCCGACGCTTCCTGGTCGAAGCCCGATCTGTCGCTGCCATTGGCCACTCGCATCCTTAAACAGCACATTTTTCTTGTGCCCATATCTTTTCTCATTATAAACGCCGTTTCTTGAGCTGCTGGCAAGCGTCAGCAAATGGTAACGATTATCGCATCAATTTAAGGCATGACATAGAGCTGACATAACGTTGACCTTTTACCCGAAAACCGCACCAGGCCCGCCGGGGCAACCATGATTACCTTGCGTCTTCGGTTTATAGTGGTGACTATCATCGGATAGGGCAACCAGCCAGACAGAAAATGCTCGACACCAGCACTGACGTGGTGTTTAAGGCCTGCGGCGATGCAGATGGCTGCCCCTGTTTGTATGCCCAACGGGGTTTTAACCGATCCAGCTGAATCGAGGCCCGCAGAACTCTGATGCGCCTGATGGTGGTATCACTCCTGATGGCCGGCACGGCCATGAAAAAGATAACGATGCCGTGCCCTATCTAGGCCTTGCTTGCCCAGCGTACCGTATCCGTTGACGGTGAGCCTTTCATTTTTTGACTCTGCCGGCTTCCGCATTTGGGCTTAGCAAACTGCTCAGGATCAACATGGCGGCGCCACCGACAATAGCAATATCTGCCAGGTTAAACGCAGGCCAATGCCAGGACTGCCAATAAAAATCCAGGTAGTCGATTACATGTCCTCGAAGTGCGCGATCAATCAGATTTCCAACTGCCCCGCCCAAGATAAGGCTATAGCCTAGGGCTTCATTGTTGGGTCGGGGTTTACGAAGTATCAGAGCCAGCACTATCGAAACGACCAAAGCTATGACGACGAAGAAGTAACGCTGCCAACCACTTGAGTCTGCCAGGAAACTGAACGCTGCACCGGTATTCCAGAAATGAACCAGATTAAAGAACGAGGTAAGAGGGATTACGGTGCCGACCGGGAGCGAGCCCGTAATTGCGCTTTTCAACGCTTGGTCGGCCGAGGCAATGGTCAGCGATAGCATCCACAAGAACCAGGGAGCAACAAAAGATGACCTTCTCGGAGGCGAGCTCATCGCGTTTCTTCTTGAAGAAGTCGCTGCAGCTCAGGTGAAAGGGGCATCGGCGCAAAAGCACTAACCCTCGCGCGTTCGCTGTTTCCGAACGGCACCCAGATCTTCGAGAACAGCAGGGCCGCCATGATTCGCGGTACTTGGCTGAGCACCTCCCGAAAGTCGCGCAACTGCCAGCCGGCCCTCAGCATCAGCCAATGGCTCTAAGCATGAAGAATAGGCATTCGCTGGCTCAATATGTGGGCTCGCTCCAGCCAGGAGAAAGCCTCGGTTGGCGCCTCTTCATTAAGTGCTTTCCGGGCCTCGCAGAACGCCTCATCAATGGCAATGCCGAGAGCTGTATTCATCTGGATCTCACTTACGCAGTATATGCCTAAGTGAACACCCTATAGCCGCTATAGGGTCAAGCGCTATGGATTGAGACGACGCAAAAAATGGCTTTATGTCGGAATTACGAAAGAGGTTTGTCGTCCCCCAGCAGCCCCGAAAGTATCCCGCAGTCCAGGCTTTGTCGTCCGTTATCGCAGCAGCCTCGCAATGTCACCAGCTGGTTTTCGAGAGCCTGTAAGGATGCGATCTGAGCCCTTACCTGGGTGATATGTCTATCAAGGAGCTCATTGACCGCAACGCAGGGTTGCTGCGGCTGTTCCTGATAGCTTTGCAAAACCCCAATTTCTTCCAGTGACATTCCAAAAGAGCGGCATCGGCGAATGAACAGCAGTTTGTCCGCATGGTGTGCTTTATAGATTCGATAGCCATTGTCCTGGCGATTAGGTGGTGGAAGCAGTCCCCGACGTTCATAAAAGCGAATCGTCTGAATGTCCACTCCTGCCTGGTGTGCAAGTTGGCCGATGCGCATGGTCTGCTCCTTGGTAAAAAGTCATTGTATCCGGCCTTGACCCTATAGCTACTACATGGTCTTAAATCGATGTAATAACGACCTATAGGAGAGGCGAATTATGACTTCTTGTGGTAAATCCTGTGACTGTGGCCCTGACCCGGTAACCACTGAAACGGCAGCCGCGCCTTCGAATGAAGGAACTTGGGTCAGTAGTTTCTCTGTACCCAAGATGGATTGCCCTTCAGAAGAGCGAATGATTCGGCTTGCTCTCAATGGCTTTCCTGAACTCAATTCGTTGGCGTTTGATCTGAGCACCAGACAGGTACGCGCTTTCCACGACGGTCCTGTTGATCATATCGCGACCAAGCTGGAATCACTTGGTTTAGGGGCGGCGGGTTTGTTTCAGATCGTGTTGGCTCTGGGGGTACTGGTGGAGGTGGCTAGACGTTTCATCTACGGCAGCGAACCCGAGTCGTTGCTTATGATGGGGATCGGCTTAGTTGCACTCGTAGCAAACGCCATCTGTCTCTTGATGATATATGGCCATCGCGAAGGCGGTGCACACATGAAAGCGAGTTGGATTTTTTCGGCCAATGATGTACTAGCGAATATTGGCGTTATCGCCGCAGGAGCTCTGGTTGCGTGGACAGGCTCTTCCTATCCAGATTTGGTAATTGGTGCGGTCGTTGGCATCATTGTACTCAACGGTGCACGTCGAATTCTGGCATTGAAAGCCTAACTAACCTGATGAGAGTCACACTCGCCTTTGCTAACAGAGACGCGTAGCTCGCGGACTTTCCCCAGTGGACTTCCAAGGGTTATGCGGGAGGTTATTCTAGAGCCTGCATCCAAGATA
>JAESUC010000253.1 GCA_016763285.1 Pseudomonas sp. | reverse complement strand
TGTTCATGGTCTTCTCCCGTCTCCTTTCGGTTTCAGTAGATGTTTTTAACATCTATCCCCTGGCGCATCGACGCCGTAGAGGGGAGAGGGAGGAGACCATCTCATCGAGTTCCATCTCGACAACGTGCTTCCCTGAAATGCCAAAGGCCGAGGTGGATCCCCGCGTTGGCGAGGATCATGGCCTCAATACCCGCGGCACTATCACACCCACACAAACCCATCGGAATTTATCCGTCCCCATACAGTCCCACTCAATGAGCACGTCCCCGGCAGCGCTCTTTTGCCTGGGGTGACGCCATGGCGAATGACATCAACGACGCTCATCCGCACCAGCTGCGCGTAAGCCTGCAACACCCACCGGTCCGCACAAGCCGGGCCGTTATCGATCTATCAACAAACCGGTCTTACAGATGCTTTTTCGCGACACAGGGACAATCATCGCGCTCTCAGGTCTGGCCAGCACCGCTCAGGCCCAGGAAAAGCTGCAATCGGCGCTCGCGCCAGCCAGCGATCAGGCTTCGGGCATCGCCGTTCTGTGGTGGGCGATGCTGATTGGCGCGATCATCATTTTTGCGGCTGTCATGGTGGTGCTGGGCACCGGCTTGTGGCGGGCGCGGCGCAAGGAGACCCGGCTATCGGGCATCGCCAGCCGCACCCTGGTGATCACCGCGGGCGTGGCCATCCCCCTGCTGGTGCTGATCTTTCTGGTCGGCGGCAGCCTGTTTCTAGGCAAGGATCTGTCCGCCAAGGCGCCGGATAACGCGCAAACCATCGAGGTGATCGGTTGGCGCTGGTGGTGGGAGGTGCGCTATCTGGACGAGGATGACCAGTTGATCGCCACCACAGCCAACGAGATGCATGTACCGGTTGATCGCCCGGTACGCCTGGTCCTCAAATCCGGCGACGTGATTCACAGCTTCTGGGTACCCAATCTGCACGGCAAGACCGACCTGATGCCGGGCAAGGTCAATACCAGCTGGTTCACCGCCAAGCGCGAGGGCGTTTTCTATGGCCAGTGCGCCGAATTCTGCGGCACCCAGCATGCGCTGATGGGCTTTCGGGTGATGGCCCAGCCCGAGCCTGAATTTACCGCCTGGCTGGCTCGACAAGCGGAAAATGCGAGGGCTCCCACCACCGAAGAGCAGGCTTTGGGTCGCGAGGTGTTCGTTGATGTTGGCTGCGCCGCCTGCCACGACATCCGCGGCGTGACCCCACGGGCCATGACCACCGGCCGGGACCCCAAGGCGCCGCCGCTGATCCACGACCTGCGCGCCATGGGCAAGGCCGAGCTCGCTCGCCAGGACAGCCCCATCCCCGCACCGGACCTGACCCATTTCGGCTCGCGCACTACCCTCGCCGCCGGTGCCCGTCCCGCCACCAAGGGTCACATCGGCGGCTGGCTGACCGACCCACAGGGCATCAAACCCGGCGCGCTGATGCCGCCGACCATGCTAGAACCGCAGGAACTCCACGCGCTGGTGGCCTATCTACAGAGCCTGGAATAAGGATTGACCGTGAAACAGACCCGCATCCGATCAGACGGACCGATCTCGGCCAGGCCCGACGCTGACGAGGCCACGGCCACGCTCGACCGTACCTGGCTGTCGCCGCCCGGGTTTGTCAGCTGGTTTACCCACGTAAACCATCGCAAGATCGGCTATCGCTTCATCGTCACCTCGCTGATCTTCTTTGCCCTGGCCGGGATACTGGCGCTGATGATGCGCCTGCAGCTGATGTCCCCGGAGAACAGCCTGCTCGGTCCGGAACTGTTCAATCAGTTCTTCACCATGCACGGCACCACCATGATGTTCCTGTTTGCCGTACCCATCATGGAAGGCATGGGGATCTACCTGGTGCCGCTGATGATCGGCACACGGGACATGGCCTTCCCGCGGCTCAATGCCTTTGGCTATTACGTCTATCTCACCGCCGGGGTGGTGCTCTTCGCTTCACTGTTTATCGGCATGGCCCCGGCCGCCGGCTGGTTTGCCTACGTGCCGCTGGCAGGCAAGGCGTTCTCCCCGGAGGTCGGCATGGATGTCTGGACCACCCTGATCACCTTCATCGAGATCTCCGCACTGACCGCCGCGGTGGAGCTGGTGGCGACCATCTTCAAGCAGCGCGCGCCGGGCATGTCGCTGGACCGGATGCCGCTGTTCGTCTGGGCGATCCTGGTGATGTCCTTCATGATCATTTTTGCCATGCCGCCAGTCATGACCGCCAGTGTGCTGCTGATGCTCGACCGCACCCTGGACATGCAGTTTTTCGTCGTCGCCGGCGGGGGTGAGCCGCTGCTCTGGCAGCACCTGTTCTGGTTCTTCGGCCACCCGGAGGTCTACATCATTCTGGTGCCGGCCCTGGGCATGATCTCGATGATCATCACCACCTTCACCCGGCGGCCGATCTTCGGCTACACCGCCATGGTGCTCTCGCTGGTAGCGATCGGTTTTGTCTCATTCGGGCTCTGGGTGCACCATATGTTCACCACCGGCCTGCCCCACCTGGGGCTCAGCTTTTTCACTGCCGCCAGCGCCATGATCACCATTCCCAGTGGCGTGCAGATCTTCTGCTGGATCGCCACGCTCTGGGGCGCGCGAATCCGCTTTGCCACGCCCATGCTGTTCATCCTCGGCTTCTTTGCCATCTTCGTGATCGGCGGGCTGACCGGCGTCATGGTCGCCTCCATTCCCTTCGACATGCAGGTGCATGACACCTATTTCGTGGTCGCGCACTTCCATTACGTGCTGATCGGCGGCGCGGTTCTGCCCCTGTTCGGCGCCATCTACTACTGGTACCCCAAGGTCACCGGTCAGATGATGTCCGAGCGGTTGGGGCGCTGGAGTTTCGGGTTGATCTTCGCCGGTCTCAACCTGACCTTCTTCCCGATGCACCAGCTGGGCCTCGAGGGCATGCCCCGGCGCGTCTACACCTATCTGGAGGTCATGGGCTGGGGCTCGCTCAACCTGTTCATTACCGCAGGCGCCTTCATCCTCGCGGCCGGCTTTGCCCTGAGTTTCTGGAACATGTTCATCAGCCGCACCCGGGGCATCAACGCCGGGCCGAATCCCTGGCAGGCGGACTCCCTGGAATGGGCCACCGCCTCGCCTCCGGCCAATTACAACTTCCGCCACATACCGGTGGTGCGCAGCCGCACACCGATCTGGGATGACGAAGCCGCCGACGAGCGCCAACTGGTCACCGGGCTGAGCAACGAACGCCGCGAAATCCTGCTGACCACCGTGCTCGATGCCGAACCCCAGGGTGTGCTGATTCTGCCCTCGCCCACGATCTGGCCATTTCTGCTGGCCATCGCCGTAGCCCTGGGCTTCATTGGCATCATCTTCAGCCCCTGGTGGTTCGTGGTCGGTTTCTTCCTGTCGTTCTTCATGATTGTCGGCTGGCTCTGGCCGCGCCGCCCCTGGCAGGAGGAATAGGCATGCAACAACGCTTCGTCATTGATGTCAGCGAGTACTCACGCTTCAACCCCAGCCGCCGGGCGCCGATCTGGTGGGGCGTACTGGGGTTGATCCTGATCGAGGCCAGCGTGGTGACCGGCTTTATCACCACCTACTTTTATCTGCGGCTGATGGCGCCGGAGTGGCCGCCGGCGGGCGTCGAGCCGCCACCTCTGCTGCTGCCCAGCCTGACCGTCGTGTTACTGCTGATCAGTTGCGCCACCATGCGCTGGGGCGGCATTGCCATCAACCGGGAGAAGTACACCCAGTTCGTTGTCGCCATGTTCAGTTCGGTCGCTCTGGCCCTGGGCGTTCTGGTGCTGCGTTGGGTCCAGTTTCACGACCTGGACTTCCGCTGGGATGAACATGCCTATGGTTCCGTGGTCTGGACCATCATGGGCTTTCATTTCATCCATGTGGTTTCAGCAGCGCTCGGCACGGCGGTGGTGGGCATCCTGGGGATGATGCGCTTCTTCAATCCGCGCCAGCAGATCGCAGTGATTGTCGACACCCTGTACTGGAACTTCGTCGGGCTGGTCTGGATTCCACTATACGTCGTGATGTACTGGGTACCGAGGTGGCTATGAGTCGCGCCGAATTCAACGATGGCCGAGGCGTATTCCGGCTCTGGGGCGGTTGGTTACTGGCGATCCTGGGCTGGGTCCTGCACCTGGGGCTGAGCTACGGGCTGGTGGGCTGGTACTGCGAGCGTGGCCAGGGCACCGCACCGCATACGGTCAGAATCATGCTGCACGGCATCACCCTTGTCGCTGCGCTGATGGCCGCCACCGGTCTGGTGCTGGCCTGGCGCAACCTGCAGAGCGTTCGCAGGAGCCCTGACGCCCGCGATCGTAGCCGCTTCATGGCCATCGCCGGCGTGCTGTCGAGCACCCTGTTCCTGTGCATCATCCTGGCCCAGGGTGTCCCCATCATGATCCTGGAGCTGTGCCAATGACACGTTCTGCTCTGTTGTGGCTGCTGCTGATTCCGGCACTGCCGGCCCAGGCACACCTGGTCGGCCCGGCCCATCAGGAGTTCAGCTGGTGGCTGGTTGATCCGGTCGCCGTGGTCCTGCTGATATTGGTGGCCATTGCCTACCAGCGCGGCATCCGCCACCAGCGCCGCCGTCATCAGGCTACCCCGGGCGCCTTTCGCAAGCGGCAGATCATGTTCTGGGGCGGCTGGGCGACGCTGGCTATCGCGCTGGCCTCGCCACTCGACCCCCTCGGCGAGGAGCTGTTTGCCGCGCACATGGTGCAGCACGAACTGATGATGCTGATTGCCGCGCCGCTGTTGATTCTGGCCCGCCCCGGTGCGCCGCTGCTGCGCGGTTTGCCGCGCTGGGGCGCGCGTGGGGTGGGTGTGCTGCTACGTGGCCGCGGGCTGCGCCGCTTCTGGGACTGGCTGGCCTCGCCGCTGATTGCCTGGCTGGTGCATCTGGTCGTGCTATGGGGCTGGCACGTGCCGGTGCTCTTCACCGCCGGGCTGCAGAACACCTGGATACACGCCCTGCAGCACCTGAGTTTTCTCTGGGTCGCCTTGCTGTTCTGGTGGGCGCTGGTGCGCTCGAGCAAACGCGGCTCGGCGGTGGGCGTGATCTACCTGTTCACCACGGCTATCCATGCCAGCGTGCTGGGCGCCCTGCTCACCTTTGCGCCCAGTGTCTGGTATCACCCCTATCTGGCCACCGCACCCCAGTGGGGGCTGAGCGCCATGGAGGACCAGCAACTGGGCGGGCTGATCATGTGGATGCCCTCCGGGCTGGTGTTCATTGCCGCCGCGCTGGTGGAGGTCGCCGGCTATATGCGCAATAGCGAACGCCGCGCGCAGCAACGGGAGCTGATCAAGGAGGCGCAGTCGCATGCCTCGTCCTGAGCTTCACCGCATCCTGCTGGGCATCGCCGCCAGCCTGTTGCTCGCAGGCTGCCAGGACTACTGGGCCGGCACCAGCGAACCACCACCGGGCGACCCGGACAAGGGTGCCGAATTGATCAGCAGCCAGGGCTGCGGCAGTTGTCATACCGTACCGGGCATCATCGGCGCAGACGGCCTGGCCGGCCCCTCACTGGAGAATATCGCACTGCGCGGCTATCTGGCCGGGGTGCTGCCCAACACCCACGACAATATGGTGCAGTGGCTCATGGATCCGCCAGCAGTAGACCCGCGAACCGCCATGCCTGACCTGGGCCTGACGCAGGCCCAAGCCACTGATATTGCAGCCTATCTGGATACATTGAAATGAAGTTTCTCGGCACCGGTCGGCTCAGAACGGTCATTCTCACCCTGCTCGCCCTGGGCATTATCGGTGTGCTCGGCGCGGTCTTCTTCGTCTACTCGGGCATCTACAATGTTTCCGCCCTGGGCCAGCATACCCAGCCGATGTATGCCCTGATCGACGACTCGTTGCGTGCCTCCATCCGCCTGCGCGCCAGCGCCCTGGAACCGCCCCCCGACACAAAGACCGACTGGCGCAACGACGGCCTGCTCCTCTACCAGGCGCACTGCGTGCAGTGCCACGGCGCACCGGGCGTGGCACCGGATCACTTCGCCCTGGGCATGACCCCCAAGCCCACCGCCACCATGGAAATGGCCCGTTCGCGCAGTAAGCAGGAACTGTTCTGGGTCATCAAGCACGGCATCAAGATGAGCGGCATGCCAGCCTGGGAGTATCGCCTGACCGACCAGCAGATGTGGAACCTGGTCGCCTTCATCCGCGAATCGCGCCACCTCAGCGGCGCCGACTACCAGCGCCTGGCCGAGCAGGCACAGCCCCATGAGCCCGCCCCACCGCAATCCTTCGACCGCGCCGGCGCCGGAAACAGCGCCGTCGCCAAGGGCCACGCCGCCACCCACCAGTACGGCTGCGTCACCTGCCACGTCATCCCCGGCGTCACCGGCGCCACCTCCCACGTCGGCCCCTCCCTGGAAGGCATGGCCGACCGCGCCTTTATCGCCGGCGTACTGCCCAATACGCCGGAAAACATGATTCGTTGGCTACAACACCCGCAGGAAATAGACCCCCTGACCGCCATGCCGCCGCTGGGCGTCACGCAGGAAGACGCGGAAAACATGACGGCGTTTCTGGCCACGCTGAAAGCGGACAGGGAGGTATTGCCCTGAGGAACGGTAAGCGACGTCATTCGCGCACATTGATCACACCGGCCTTCGCGCGAACCTCTAGGCCCGTTATTACCACGAACCTCTAAGCCCGTTATTACCACCAACCTCTAGCCCCGTCATTCCCGCGAAGGCGGGAATCCAAGCGGTGTAGCAAACGTTCCTGACGACCCCGCAGAGCAACGAGCCAACCGCACACCCGAATGGATACCCGCCTTCGCGAGGATGACGTCAGTGGGGAGCACCCCTTCCCGGCGGGGCCGCCGGTCCTACCGAACCACAACCAAAACACCCCACCTGGTGGGAGCGGTCGCCTGACCGCGAAGCAGGATGCACGGTCCATCGATCACTCGATCAAGCCGGCCCCTTCTTGCGGATTCCACTCTTCCAGTTCACCGCAGGCAACCGGCAGGGTCAGGTGGGCGGGGACGCCATCCAGGGAGCCGGTGGAATCGGGCAGGTCAGTGTCCTGGGGTACGCCGTGGATGTAGACCACCAGATCACTCAGATCCAGCTCGCTCAACCCGTACTCCTTCTTCACTGCCTGTTGCAGCGCTTTCCAGCTGACCTTCTGGCTGTAGGTGTAACCGCCCACCTTGTCGGTCTCGGGATAGGAATCAGACTGGATCTTCAGCGAGGCCGGGTCGTCGTGCAGGGGAATCAAGGTGATGCCGGAGTATCGCCGGCTGTCGATCAGATCGACCGGCTCGCCATTGAGCGCCTCCCGGCTCAACGGCGGGCAGCTCGCGCCCATGCCGTCGCGTGAGCCATGCAGGTGTTGCATATGCATCATCTGCGGAGTCAGGTTCTCGACGGTCATGGCGATATGCAGTTGATCACCGTCGAGTACCATCTCGAACCGGCCGCCCCCGGCGACGTACTCGGGGTTTACCGCACGCAGAGCGGCGCGATACTCCCGGACCTGGTCGTTCTGGTTGGCCGCATGCGTGTCGGCCTGCACGGTGGCAACGCTGAAAAGAACGCTGGAAGCGATGATCAGTGGACGGCAAAAAGTCATGGCGTGTCTCCCGTTGGAATGACAAAGCTTGCACCCGAAAAGGCGCATTACCTGCTTTGACACGGGATGGGCCGGGAAATATCCCCCGACCGCACTGCCAGATGGGCGCTAGTTGCTGCTGTAGCCGTCGGGATTGCTGGATTGCCAGTGCCAGGCGTCTGCGCACATGGCTTCCAGACCCAGCCCGGCATGCCAGTCCAGCTCACTCGCCGCCAGAGCGGGATCAGCGTAACAGCTGGCGACGTCACCCGGGCGACGGGCGACGATCTTGTAGGGCAGCTCCCGACCACAGGCCTTCTCGAACGCCCGCACCATATCCAGTACCGAGTAGCCAATGCCCGTACCCAGGTTGAACGCCTTGATGCCCGGCTTGTTCTCCAGCCAGCGCAGGGCCTGCAGGTGACCCTGGGCCAGGTCCTGGACGTGGATATAGTCGCGCACGCCGGTACCGTCGTGGGTCGGATAATCACCGCCGAATACGCTCAGATGATCACGCCGACCCACCGCCACCTGGGCGATATAGGGCATCAGATTATTCGGGATATCGGAGGGATCTTCGCCGATCCTGCCACTGGGATGCGCCCCTACCGGATTGAAATAGCGCAGCAGGGCGATATTCCACTGCGGATCGGATACGTGAAGATCGCCGAGCATCTCCTCGATCATCAGCTTGGAACGGCCATAGGGATTGGTCGCACTGGTGGGAAAATCCTCGCGGATCGGCAGACTGGCCGGATCACCGTACACCGTGGCCGAGGAGCTGAAGACGATATTCTTCACGCCCGCGCGCTGCATCGCCTCGCACAGCACGACCGTACCGCTGACGTTGTTCTGGTAATAGCGCAAGGGCTGCGCCACCGATTCCCCCACCGCCTTGAGGCCGGCAAAGTGGATCACCGCATCAATGGCCTGCCCGGCAAAGACTTCGTCCAGCAACTCGGCATCGTTGATGTCGCCCTCAAGGTAGGGCACCGTCAGTCCGGTGATCTCCTCGACCCGACGCAGGGCCTCGGGGGAGCTGTTGCTGAAGTTATCCAACACCACCACCTCGTACCCCGCCTCGAGCAGCTTGATGCAGGTGTGGGTGCCGATGTAGCCGGCGCCGCCGGTGACGAGGATGGTCTGTTGCTGTCCTGGCATGGTTGGCCTTCCTGAATTCATGTGCCCGAGAGTATAACGAGCCCACCGCTCCCTGTGCACCCAATGCTCAAACCCGCTTTCTCAAGAGCAGAATGGATCCCCGCCTTCGCGAGGATGACGAGGCCCTCCCGGAGGCGCACCCCTGGTGGGAGCGGTCGCCTGGCCGCGAGGCAGGATGCACGGAACCAACCCCTTCGCGACGGACCGGCGCTCCCACCAAAACCCTTCCCGGCGGGGCCGCCGGTCCTACCAAAACGTCGACCGAGCGCACACACCCCCGGTAGGAGCGGTCGCCTGACCGCGAAGCAGAATGCACGGAGCCCAAACCCTTCGCGACGGGCCGGCGCTCCCACCAAAACCCTTCCCGGCGGGGCCGCCGGTCCTACCAGACTCGTGACCGAGCGCACACACCCCTGGTGGGAGCGGTCGCCTGGCCGCGAAGCAGAATGCAAGGAGCCCAACCCCTTCCCGGCGGGGCCGCCGGTCCTACCATTGGGGTTGGCCTAATGCCCACCCTCCTCCCGCATCATGTTCAGAATCTCCCGCTCCATCTCTGCATACTCCGGATGGCTGCGCAGATCTTCCCGGGTATTCACGGTCTCGCTCGCCTTGAACGGCGGGTGCAGGATCGTCTTGACCCGCCCCGGATGCCGCGAGAGAAACACGATCTGATCGCCCAGCAGCAGGGCTTCCTCCACATCGTGGGTCACCATAACCACCGTCATGCGTTCCTTGCGGATCACATCCAGCAGCAGCTCCTGCATCTGCCAGCGGGTTTCCGCATCCAGTGCGCCGAAGGGTTCGTCCATCAGCAGCACCTTGGGCGTGTTGGCCAACGCCCGGGCCAGGGCAACCCGCTGACGCATGCCGCCGGACAGCTGGTGCGGGTACACATCGGCAAAGGCGCTCAGCCCTACCCGCTCAAGAAAGTAGTCCACCGTGCCTTCCTGCATGGCCAGCACATCCCCGTTGACGCGCAGCCCGTAGGCCACGTTGTCACGCACCTTGAGCCAGGGAAACGAGGTATAGCCCTGAAAGACCATGCCGCGATCCCGGTGCGGACCGCGTACCAGCTCACCATCCAGGCTGACCTGCCCGCTGGACGGGCGCTCCAGCCCAGCCATCATGCGCAGTACCGTGGACTTGCCACAACCCGACGGCCCCAGCAGCACGCAGACCTCGCGCACCGGCACATCAAAGCTCACCCCTTCCACAGCCACCACCTGGCGGCCATGGTCGGAGAACACCTTGCCCAGTTCGCGTACCTGCAAGCCCGGGTGGCCGGCGTCCAGCTGCGCGGCAACGGCGCTCATTCAGCCTCCAGTGCCGCCTTCAGCGGGCCCAGTACAACACCTTCGGTCCAGTCGTGCTTTTCGTCAGCCAGGCCGAACTTCTGCCACCAGGCGTTGGTCGTATCCCAGTGCTCGACGATCTGGCCATTGGTCATGCCCAGAGGCAGATCACCCTCGGCCACGCCCATGAAACGCGCCGCCTGCTGCAGGTCGAAGACCATGATGCCGCCCTTGTAGATCTCGCCGTCAGAGCCGATCACCATTTCCACATCGCTGATATCAAACTGGATACCCTCGGC
>JAESUC010000004.1 GCA_016763285.1 Pseudomonas sp. | reverse complement strand
GTGGTGGCGGTGGCGGTGGTGGTGGCGGTGGCGGAGTTACATTTTGACCCCTGGTACCTGCTCCAGAATCACGCAGATCCAGCGCGGGCCGATTGTCCGGATTGAAAATCGGATCACCGGGCAGTCGGGGCATCTCAGGCAAACCCGGCAGTACCTGCCCCAGCTCGGCGGGTGGAATGCGACTGATATCAATGTCACCACTGGACTTTTCGACAAAGAAATACATGCCCGCAGGCACTTCTCGTTCATGGACCAGTCCGGACACCAATATGGCGCCATCCAGAACCACGCCAGCCAGACCTTCTCTCATTCCCGCCTGCATCGCACAGCTTTGCTGACACAACCGCAGTGCATAGTGGGTGCCGCGAATACCGATAGTGGCGACCACAGTTTTCAGACTGTAGTCACCGCCCTCTTCCGGCCCGATCTTGCCGCTCAACGTCCGCATTCCGCCGCGCATCAACTCGTAAACGGCTCGGTCTCCTCCGTCCCCGCCAAACGCGTAGTCGTTCACCCTGAACTGTGAGTTCGGGTCAAGCGCCACCATGCCGCCGTCAGAAAAACGCAGCTGCAAACGACCACTGGACTCGGTGACAAGGGTTTCCTGATTGAAAAAGGGATCCGCTCGCTCTACCGGTCGCTCCACACCCTGGGCGCTGTACGCCAGGTTCTCACCGAGGCTCAGGAGCACTCGACCTACCGGCTCGTCAGCCGCAACCATCAGCGGGCAGAGTATTAGCAGCAGGGGGAAAATTCCTTTCATCTCTCGCACTCCTAGAAATCGTATTGCAGCATCAGTTCGACCTGTTGCCGCCGATACTCAAGCAAATCCGTGTTCGAAGAATTATCCTGGAAGGCGTAGCCAAGCAAACCGGTCCAGCGCTCGTCCAGCCGCCAGCCGAGATCCAGCTCGAGTTCCATGAAGCTGTCTCGCCGCGCATTGGATGTAGCCGGTACTACGAGCTGGAAGGGCCCCTCATAGCGACTGCTGACGAAAGCGCCCTGCATGTTTACCCATAAACTGTCCGATAATTCTAGTCGCACACCTGTATAGGCACCGTACAGGTCGCGCTCAGTGCGGCCAGCCGTTACCGGATCATGCTCCTGCGGTTCTTCCCAGCCACGATAAAGCCCTGCGTAAAAGAGCGGGTCGAGCTGATGTGCCGCTCTATAGTTGGCTCTTAATCCCGCCATCAGGATGTCGCTTTCGATGTCGGAAATGGCGTAGTCATTACGATCAACGCTGGTGAAGAAACCAACGGAAAGCGCATCGCTGATACCATGAAGGTAATCAGCCGATAGCCCAAAACGGTCAAGGAGGCGTGAATCGTCCCGCCGATACTGCTGACCAACCAGGCTTAACTGCAGCCTTGAGCGATCACTGCGCAGCAACGCGCCAGTGCGCAAGAGGGTGGACAGACTGTCCCGATCATCTACGTCCTGGTAGAACCGCGAGGCCAAGCGTCCCTCGACGAAGCCGCTCCAACTGGCGCTGAGGGGGAACCGGTAACGCCCGTCCAGTTCGAACGATCCGAAACTGTCATCACGTGGCTTCAACCCAGCGACCACGACCGGACCACTGGGCGTCATCATTGAGTCGGCTTCAGGCCTTGCGTCAACATTGTCAGAGTAACCAACGCCAACCTTGAGGGAGCCGCTCAAACTCGCAGAAACGGGAGTATTCGCATGGAACGAAGTCAGGGGATCAGTACTCGCTGACAAGGGTTCCATTCCCAGCATTGCGTAGGCTCTGGCCATCTCCAACCGAGCTGCGCTGTCCTGCGGATCCAGTATCAACAGCCGCTCAAGAGCAAAAATCCCTTCGCTGACGCGACCATTCTCAAGCGCCGCCAGAGCAAACTGGCGGTCGAAAAGGGGATCACCCTCCCAGGTCGGTAGCATGGCGGCAGCATGCTCGTAGGCCTTGGCCGAATCGCCAGAGCTATTCAGACGGATCAGAGTTTCAAGATCAGCGTCCAAAGCAACGGCCAAAGGGCTGTGAGCGCCCATGAAAAACATAAGCAGACAGAAGATCTTTTTCATCTCAGCACGGCCTCCTGCCCCCTCGGCTTCGACTGCTTCCGCAGCCGTAGGGAGTTTCGTGAGATATAAGAGGAAACTATGAATCTGATAGCAAAATAATATTGGCGCGTCAATCGGCCAGGTGACCAACGGGTCACTTTTGACCGATAACAGAGATTTTAGGCAAAAAAAACCCCGAACATTGCTGTTCGAGGCTTTATTCGATATGGCGCAGTGGACGGGACTCGAACCCGCGACCCCCGGCGTGACAGGCCGGTATTCTAACCAACTGAACTACCACTGCGCATCTGAACAGGGACCAGGTCCGTCTGAACAGGCGCGCATTGTAAACATTCGGCCAGGCGAGTCAAGCACTTACAGCAGCTTTCGATGGCCTCCCACGCGGCGCCAGGCTCAGGCGACACACCGCCGGCACAACCAGCAGTGTCAGCACCGTGGATGCGAGCAACCCGGAGATGATTGCCCATGCCATCGGCGGCCACAGGGTCGACTGGGAGAACGCCAGTGGCAACAGGCCGGCAATGGTCGTGGCCGTGGTCAGCAGGATCGGCCGGGTACGTCTGGCCACCGCCTCGGCCACCGCATCGACAATGTTCGATCCGTCGGCCAGGCGCTGGTCGACCACATCGACCAGCACGATGGCATTGTTCACCACGATGCCGACCAGCGCGATGATCCCCAGCAGCGACTGGAAGCCAAAGGGCGCATCGGACAGTACCAGCCCGGGGAACACACCCACCGCCGCCAGGGGCACGGTCAGCAGGATGATCCCGACCCGACGGAACGAGTTGAACTGCAGCAGCAGGAAAAACAGCAACAGCAACATACCGATGGGCGCGCTGGTAAAGATCGCGCTGTTGGCATCGCCGGAGCCCTCCTTGTCACCGCCCAGTTCCATGCGCACCCCATCGGGCAAGGGCGTTTTCGCCAGCTCGGCATTAAGCTGATCGAGAATCTGACTGAAGCTGTAGCCCTCTTCCAGGCCCGCCGTAACGGTTTGTACCCGCACGCCGTTACGTTGGTAGATCCCCGCCGGCTGCCACTGCGGCTCTATCCGTGCCAGCGCGGTGAGCGGTACTGCCTGGCCTTGAGCGGTAAAGACGTTCACCGACTTGAGACGCTCCAGCGATTGCGCGGTGCCTTCAGGCGAGCGCAGTACCAGGGCGATTGGATCGCGCTCCTGGCGATACTGCTCGACAACCAGACCCAGACTGGTGGTATTCAGCGCCCGCGCAACCTGAGCACGATTCAGCCCGTATCGCTGGGCCTGGGCATCATCGACTTCCACTCGCAGCACCGGTACACCCAGGTCTATGTCGTGGCGCACATCCACTGCGCCGGGTATCGAGCGGACCAGAGCAAATATCTGCTCGGCAGCAGATGCCCGCACCGAGTCATCCGGATGATATAGGCGCATCTCCACGGGTGCGACACGAGGCGGACCCTGCCCCAGCGTGCCGGCAACAATTTCCAATTGCGGATAGTGCTGCTTCACGTGATCGCGAACCCAGTGAATAATGCCACTGGTGGCCGGCAGGTCAGTCACCCTGACGACCAAGCGCGCACGATTAGGGGCCTGCGGCGAACGCTGCAGATTGTAGTAGAAGCTCGGCCCGGCCGATCCGACAAACCGATGGATCTGCTGCACGTCGGGTCGCTCGCGCAGCGAGCGCTCCAGTGCCACCGCTACGTCTTCGGTACGCTGCTGATCGGTGCCCTCTGGCATGTAAAGCTCGACAACCACCAGCGCTCGGTCCGCGTTCGGAAAAAACTGGAGCTTGACCATGGGCGCCAGCGACAGACTGCCGACCACCATCAGCCCGCCCAGCCCGATGACCCACCAGGGAGCCCCGGTGCTGGCCCTGCCCAGCGCGCTGCTCAAACGGGTCATCCATTGACTACTGCGGCGCGGTGCCGGGCGCAGGAAGCGCCCGGCCAGTAGCGGCGCGACGCCAACCGCTAACAGGTAACTGACCACCAGAGTCAGCATGATCATGACCGGGATGCCCCGGGTGAAGTCCGCCGCCCCGCCCTTGGCCAGCAACAATGGCGTAAACGCCGCGAGTGTCGTGGCAGTCGAGGCCCCAAGGGGACCGGCGAGCTCACGTATGGCTGCATATACCGCCTGCTGGCGGGACTCGCCCTGGTTGAGCCGATCCTGAATGTTTTCCACCATGACAATAGCATTGTCGATCAGAATACCCAGCGAAATGACCAGACCGATCACCGCAATCTGGTGGAGTATTCCGCCGCCCAGATCGTAGATACCCAGACTGATCAGCGCCACCAGGGGCAACATGGTCGCCACCAGAAGCCCCATCCGCCAGCCCATACCCACCACAACAACCGCGATGATGATCAGCACACTGACCAGCAGGCTCAGCTCCAGTCCGTCCAGACGGTCTTTTACCTGATCGGGCTGAAAGAACATCTCGTCGACCTGCAGTGGCGCCAGGGCTGGCCGCAGGACGTCCAGTCGATCACGTACCCGCTCGCCGAAACGGATTGCATCTTCCTGCCCGCGCACCGCAGTCAGGTTCACCAGCACCGTTGGCTCGCCATCGAACCAGGCCTTGGGCTGAGCGGGCTCGACCGGCCCCCGCCATATCTCGGCCAGGGTGTTCAGCGGCACGCTGCCACCCTGCGGCAGCGCGATCTGGGTACTGCGCAATGACTCCACACTGCTGAACTCGCTGTTGGGCAGCAGACCCAGGCGCTTGCCGGAAGCCACCACAAAGCCACCGGGAATCACCTGATTGCGCTGGGCCAGGATATTCGCCAGATACTCTGCCGAGATTCCCAGGCGCGCCATCTGCGAGTCACGCAGGGCAATGGTGATCTGCTGGTCCACATCGCCCTGGAGCTCGATGCGCGCCAATCCCGACAGGTCGGTCAGATTACGCTTGAGTTGCTCGGCAGCCTCGGTCAGCTCAACCAGCGAAGCACTGCCGCGCACCGACAGCACCACTGCCGGAATGTCGATCAGCCGGTCATCCAGCTCGACCCGCGCAACACCGTCGGGGAAGTCCAGTTCGGCCCGGGTGATCGCCTGCCGAACCCGGTCCCAGCCCGCATCGGTCTCATAGACCGAGTCGTCGAAACTGATACTGACCAGCGCCACGCCGGTGCGGGCGGTCGCGGTAAAATACTCGATCTCATCGACCTGGGTCAGCTCGTCAGACAGTGGCTCAAGGACCAGGCGCTCGATCGCCTCGGCCATGGCGCCGGGATAGACCACCGTGATCAACCCCGCACGGTACGGAAAGCTGGGATCCTCCTGGCGCGCCATGGTCAGATAGGAAGCAATGCCCAGAAGGCAGAGCATGACCACCACCAGCCCGATCAGGCGCGGACGTGCCCAGCTGGCCGGATTCATGGCAGTAACTCGACAGCATCACCCTCGGACAGACGGGTGAGGCCGGCGTAGACAACCATGTCGCCAGCCTGCAACGCGTTACCCCGTAGCATCGCCCACTCACCGCGCAAAGCTTCCACCTCGATCGACACGCGTTCAACCTTGCCTGCGGTCACCCGGAACACTGCCAGG
>JAESUC010000252.1 GCA_016763285.1 Pseudomonas sp. | reverse complement strand
AGCAGTACGCCCATCATGACGAAAATCAGGTACATCGAGCACCGGCCAACGAACCGGGTCATGGCTTCCACTGCCAGAACAAATGCCTGAATCGCCCGCATCTACAGACTCGACAACTGATTTGTATCTGTAAACGATAGACGAGCTATTTCAGAGTGCCATAAAAAATCCTGAATCAATCCTTTTCGCCGATGTCCTCGCTCCACAATTGCGGCTGCGCCGCGATGAAATCGCGCATCAACGCTGTGCATTCGCGATCCTGAAGCACCTCAACCAGGACACCGCGCTCACGCAGCAAAGCCTCCTCGCCCAGGAAGGTCTGGTTTTCCCCGATCACGACACGCGGGATGCCGTACAGCAGAATTGCGCCGGTACACATGGCGCAGGGTGACAGGGTGGTGTAGAGCGTCGAGGCGGCATAGACCGCCGCCGGTTGGCGACCGGCATTTTCCAGCGCGTCCATCTCGCCATGCAGAATCGCACTGCCCTGCTGCACCCGGCGGTTATGCCCCCGCCCAATGATCTTGCCGTCGTGCACCAGCACCGAGCCAATGGGAATACCGCCTTCGGCAAGGCCGGCGCGGGCTTCGTCTATGGTGGCGCGCATGAAGGGATCAGACGTCGACATGTTTCACCTCGGATATCCTGATTGAAAGTAACCACAGGATGACGCAAACAATGCATGACAGACTATAGCCGCAGGCCATTTCCCATTAAGATGGCGACATTCAATCTTGACCCGGGAACCCCATGCAATCCTATCTGCCCCCTTCCAGCCGCTCCTATTCAACCGCACTGCAATGGCTACTGGGCGCTGCGGCGCTGGTGGTTGTGCTGGCCGGGGTAAAGGCGATCAGCCACATTCTCACCCCATTTCTGCTGGCTGCCTTCCTGGCGATCATCTGCGCGCCGCCCCTTAGCTGGATGCAACGCCGTGGCGTACCCGGACCGATATCGATTCTGGTGCTGTTTTCAGTTGTAGGGCTGACCTTCTTTCTGCTCTTTCTGGCGCTCAAGGGCGCAGCCGAAAGCATGGCCACACAGGCACCTGCCTATCAGGCACGCTTTGCCGGGTGGATGATCGAGCTGCGCGAGTTGATCGCCGCCAGGGGGCTGCCGGCCGAACTGTTACCTTCCACCATGCCGTTACCTGCAACCGCTACCATTACCGGCGTGGCCCGTGACCTGGCGGGCGGGTTGGGCCAGTTTACTGCCAGTACCCTACTGGTGCTCCTGGCATTCATGTTCCTGCTGCTGGAAGAGCGCACCTTTGCCGGTAAGCTCAATGCGGCCTTCCCTACCCGGCGGCGCGCGCGGGTCCGCGGCCGCCGGTTTTTGCGGTCGGTTTACCGCTATCTCGTGATCAAGACGGCAGCCAGCACTGCCACCGGGTTGGTGGTGGGCGTGGGTCTGACATTCATGGGCGTGGATTTTGCCGTGCTCTGGGGTATTGTTGCCGGCCTGTTGAATTTCATTCCGACCATCGGTTCCATCATCGCGGCCATACCGGCGGTACTCATCGCATTGATGGGCATAGGTATTGTCGAGGGCCTGCTGGTACTGGGGCTTTTCGTGGCGGTCAATACCATCATCGGCAGCATCATCGAACCACGCCTCATGGGCCGCAGTCTTGGCCTGTCGCCGCTGGTGGTGCTGATCTCCCTGCTGATCTGGGGCTATGTATTCGGCCCGATCGGCATGTTGCTGGCAGTACCGCTGACCATGATCGCCAAACTGGCTCTGGACTCGTCACCGCAGACCCGCTGGGCGGGCATCATGATGAGTGATACGGCAAAACGCACCCGGGAATGAGGATCTAGTAGGCAGGCTGCCAATCCGGTGAAAGCACCGCAGCACTTTCGGCCAGTACCAGAGCATCAACTATCGCCCCGCCCTCTGCAGCAACCGCCGCCTCGGCCGCCAGGCGAGCCGCCTCGCCGGTGCGGGGCGCCATGCGCAATAGTTCAGCGACCCGCTGCAGCTTTTCAGCAACGTCTGGAACGCCACGGCTTCGCTCGATACTAGCACGGGATTCGACCAGGGTAATGGAGCGCTCGAGCCGCTCCTGGGCGACCATCTGCGGATCACCAACAATCCGCTCGGCCTCGACTGCGACCTCAGGAGCCTGCTGGGCCTGGACGCCAATGCCGATGACCAGAAGGGCCGCAGCCGCCACCACCCGACCTGGGTAACTCATACCTGTACTCTCGTGAAATGTATTGCCTTTCGAGTACCCGCAACCCCACAAGGTTCCGCTACTGGCGCCAGCCGGGCACACCCTGGCGGATGACGGCCGAAAAATCTTCGGCTCGCCCGGCTTCACGCGCACGTAGCGTTATGCGTCCGGCCTCGCGCATCTGCGCCAGTGAATAACCCGGCTGCAGCCCCCCCTGTTTCTCGATATAGGACGGCAGATAGCCGGAGAGCAACAGCCGATAGTCCAGCGGCAAGCCGGCAACAATCGACTGCATCATCCGGAATACCAGGGTGGTGCAATTGGCTGTCACGGTCTGATAGAAACGCGGCTCTTCGGCCAGTCGGTTCGCCTCGTTGACGTAGGCCAGAAATAACGACCGCATGGCCGCGTCAGACAGTTCCACGCGGTAGAGATAGGCATCCTCGCCGCGTATGTTGGTGCGTACATGCACCGCATCGCGCTCGTCGCTGGCGATAATGGCCAGCTCGAACTGCTTGAAGAACCCACCCAGCTCGGAAAACACCTCGGTCTTTTCGCGCCGCACTTCTACCGTAAAGCTGATGAAACGGCCGTCGCTGAAGCCGAAGCTGACCAGAATATGCGCGATTGCCGGGATGCCCCAGTAGGAGGTGATGACATCCACCGACTGGAGCTGGTTCAGGTCGTACTGGCGCGTTTCCCATGCGGCCCGGTAGTCCTGCTCCCCGTGCCAGTCGAAGTTGCGCACATGATGCAGTACCACACGACTGCCCTGCACCTCGCCGGTGGTGATGTGCGCCAGATCGTCGGCCCAGTCACGCTGGTGACTGGGCTTGAGGGCGCTCCACCAGAGCCGCAACAGAATCAAGCCCAGGACGAACCCGCTCAGGCCGGTAACCGCGCGGCCGCTCCAGAGCAACCAGAGCACACCCAGGCTGCCGATCATCCATAGAGCCATAAAAACGTACCGCCCAGCCGGCGGCCAGGGCGCCTGGAACCAGAGCGCCAGCAGCGCCCAAAGGCTGAAGAGCAGAACGAGCAGGGTAATCAGTATGAGCATGGCGCGCAGAAGAGCCTCGCAGGGGCCAATCGCAAGACGCTCCCGCGTCCTGCTCCAAAGGGGCACACTGTAACGCAGTTCGCCATGTGCATTCCCCGTCATGTTGCCAGCCAGCGCTCAATTCCGCTTGGCGGGCTTGAACAGATGCTGCTCAGCGGGCAGACTACTGGATAGATAACTAGTAGACTGCCTCGATGTCAACCATCCCCACCCCTGCGCTCGCGCCGCTGTACTACCTGGCCAACTTCCAGACCGCACTCGACTGGATAAGCGCACGTTACTCCGATCTGCTGAGCCCTGAAGAAGGTGAATTCATTCAGCAGTTCAACGCCCTGGCCACGCCCAGCCGGGCACTGCTTGTGCGCCTGGCCATGCGCAAGGGCGAGCATTTTCGCAGCAGCAAGATCGACTATGACGAGATTGGCGATATCACCCAGGCCGCGCAACCGCTGTGCGCGCTGGGCTGGCTGCGTACCGATGCCACGATAGACCTGCCCACCCTGTTCAATCTGCTGCGCAGGGACGAGATTCTCAGACAGCTGCCCGCTGCCGGCACCCTGGCGCCATCCGGCAGAAAAGGGTTGACCAAGGCGGCCCTGCTGGAGCACCTGATGACAGCGCTGGAGTCGGCTGACTCCAGCCCCCGCGAGCAACCATTGCGGAACTGGTGTCCCGGTCTGGATGACAGCCTCTACAGCCTGACCGTCAACGCGTTGTGCGACCGCCTGCGCCTGATGTTTTTCGGCAACCTGAACCAGACCTGGGCTGAGTTTGTGCTGGCTGACCTGGATATCTTCCGTTACGAGGTGGTGGCCATTGCCCCCGAGTCACGCGGCTTCCGCTGCCGGGAAGACGTCGATTACTACCTCCACTGGCATCATTGCCGCGAGGCCTTCGAGGCCGGGCAACCGATACACGACGTGCTGGAAGTGCTCGGCGAGCCCGTAACCAGCAACCCCTACCTGCTGGCGCGCCATGACAAGCTGGTGTTTCGCATGGCGCGCCAGCTGGAACGGGAAGGCGCCTGGGACAGGGCACTGAGCTTGTATCGCAACTGCGGCCATGCCGGCGCCCGGCAACGGCGTATCCGCATACTCGAGAATAGCGGCAGCCTGCAGGAGGCACGGGCGCTGGCCACCGAGGCGCTGAAAGCCCCGGAAAGCGACAGCGAACAGCAACTGGTCGAGCGCGCCCTGCAGCGACTCGACCGCAGGCTGGGTCTACCGGGGCAGCGCGTACCCGCACAGCACCCCGCCGGCCGACTCGACCTGGAACTGCCCCGCCCGGACCATGGGTCGGTTGAACGGGTCGTGTGCAAGCACCTCGCCACTTCCGAGGCACCCGTGTACTACGTGGAGAACGCGCTGATCAGCAGCCTGTTCGGACTGCTCTGCTGGAAAGCGATCTTTGCCCCGGTGCCGGGCGCCTTCTTCCATCCGTTCCATAACGGACCGGTAGACCTGCACAGCAGCGACTTTCGCCAACGCCGCGCCGACCTGTTCGACGAGTGCCTCGGGCACCTGCAAACGGGCCGCTACCAGGAGGTAATCAGGACACACTACGCCAGCAAGTTCGGCATCCAGTCGCCCTTTGTTTACTGGGGGCTCAGCCAGGAAATACTCGATCTGGCTCTGCTCTGCCTGCCCGCCGAGCATCTGCACGGGTGGTTTGAACGGCTGCTGCGCGACATACGCGCCAACCGTGCGGGCATGCCGGATCTGATCCAGTTCTGGCCGCGGGAACGACGCTACCGGATGATTGAAGTGAAAGGCCCAGGCGACCGGCTGCAGGATAACCAGCGCCGCTGGATCGCCTTCTGCGCCCACCACGACATGCCCGTGCATGTGTGCCATGTGCAGTGGACCGAGACATGAGCTACCGCGTCGCCGTGCGCAGTCTGTGCGAGTTCACTGCCAAGGAAGGGGATCTGGATTTGCGCTTCACCCCGGCGCCCACTGCCCAGGAGGGCATGGCCGGGCATCGCACGGTGGCATCGAGGCGTGGCGCATCCTACCTGTGCGAACTGGCACTGAGCGGCAGCTTTCAGAACCTGCAGGTCAGTGGCCGGGCGGACGGTTACGACCCCGACCAGAACCTGCTGGAAGAGGTCAAGACGCACCGCGGCGATGTCAGCCGCATTCCGCAGAATCACCGGCTGCTGCACTGGGCGCAGGTCAAGATCTACGGCTGGCTGCTGTGTGCGGAGCTGGATCTGGAGGATGTGGATCTGGCGGTGGTGTACTTCAATGTCATCACCCAGAAGGAAACGGTTCTGCGCGAGCGCTTCGGGGCGCAGGCGCTGCGCGAATTCTTCGAGCTGCAGTGTTCGCGTTTTCTGACCTGGGCGAAACAGGAGTCTGCCCACCGCGAGGAACGCGACCAGAGCCTCGAGCGACTGCGCTTTCCGCACCCCAGCTATCGCCGCGGCCAGCGACAGCTTGCCGAGGCCGTCTACCGTGCAGCGCGGGACGGCAAGACCCTGCTGGCCCAGGCCACCACCGGCATCGGCAAGACCCTGGCCACGCTGTTTCCCCAGCTCAAGGCGTTTCCCGGCCAGCAACTGGACCGCCTGTTCTTTCTGACCGCCAAGACGCCCGGACGCCAGCTGGGGCTGGATGCGCTGGCCACGTTGCGCAGCCAGGAAGCGGACATGCCCCTGCGCGTGCTCGAACACGTGGCGCGCGACAAGGCCTGCGAGCATCCTGATCGCGCCTGCCATGGTGAGTCCTGCCCCCTCGCCCAGGGCTTCTACGATCGGCTGCCAGCTGCGCGCAAGGCCGCACTGGACCGGCGCTGGCTAGACCAACAGGCCGTGCGAGAGGTCGCCCTGGAGCATCGGGTGTGTCCCTATTACCTGAGCCAGGAGCTGTGCCGCTGGTCCGATGTGGTGGTCGGTGATTACAACTACTACTTCGACATGACCGCCCTGCTCTACGGCCTCACGGTGCTCAACGACTGGCGTGTGACCCTGCTGGTGGACGAGGCGCATAACCTGATCGAGCGCGGTCGCAGCATGTATACCGCCGAACTTGATCAGAACAGATTCAATGACTTGCGCAAGATAGCTCCAGCCGGACTTAAGAGCACCCTTGACCGGGTGGGACGTCACTGGAACCAGTTGCACAGGGATCAGGAAGCGCCCTATCAGGTGTATCCCGCGATTGCCGATCTGTTCATCATCAGCCTGCAGAAGGCGGTCGGCGCCATAACCGATCACCTGACCGATCAGCCCAACGGCAACGACTCCGCCCTGCTGCGCTTCTATCTCGACGCCATGCTGTTCTGTCGGCTGGCCGAGGCCTATGGACCCCATTCGCTGTTCGACATCACTCGCCTGCCCTCGCGCGGTACCCGCACCCTGTCGATTCTGTGCCTGCGCAACGTGGTGCCTGCGCCCTTTCTGGCACCGCGCTTTGCCGCAGCCCATTCGAGCACCCTGTTTTCCGCCACCCTGAGCCCGCCGGCATATTACGCGGACCTGCTCGGCCTGCCCGAGGAGCGCCAGTGGCTCGACGTGGAATCCCCCTTTCTCGCGGCACAGCTGGATGTGCGGATCACCGGCAATCTGTCCACCCGGTATCAGCATCGGCTGGCCAGCCTGACGCCCATCACCCAGGTGATGGGCGAACAGTACAGAACGCAGCCGGGCAACTACCTGGCGTTCTTCAGCAGTTATGCCTATCTGCAGCAGGTACTCGAAACGTTTTCCCGCACCCACCCTGACATCCCGGTGTGGGTCCAGTCCCGCAGCATGAGTGAAACCGAGCGCGAGGATTTTCTCGGCCGTTTCACGCTGCATTCCCGTGGCATCGGCTTTGCCGTGCTCGGCGGGGCCTTCGGTGAAGGCATCGACCTGCCCGGCGACCGGTTGATTGGCGCATTTATCGCGACATTGGGCCTGCCTCAGGTCAACCCGGTGAATGAGGAGATAAAGGCTCGCATGCAAATCATGTTCGGTGCGGGTACCGGCTACGACTACACCTACCTGTTCCCCGGCATCCAGAAGGTGGTTCAGGCGGCCGGCCGCGTGATTCGCACGCCAGAGGACCAGGGCGTGGTGTTCCTGCTGGATGACCGCTTCGCCCAATCGACTGTACGTGGCCTCCTGCCCCGGTGGTGGCAGACCAGCCGCCATCAGATACGCCTCACGGAAGAGCCAACCTGATCACGCAGAGCGCGCAACAAGGTGAACGGTCTGCGCTAAGGCATGTCTATCGTCTCGTACACCTGAGTGCGGTATCGGTATTCCGATAGGTATTTCCGCTGCTCCGGTTTCCATACTTCCAGATCTGAGAACAGAGGCTCGCCACACCAGCCTGACGGCAACCTGGAGCCTCCCACAGAAGGAGACGTACGATGCAAAATCTCAAGATGCTGACCGCTGCAATTACCTTTGCCACCTTCGGCGTGGCCGGAATCGCCAACGCCCAGGAGACCACCGGCGACAGTAACCAGACCATGAAGCGCAGCGAGGCTGTGCGGTCGGCTGATCCGGAGCATGCGCGTGATACCCACACCAGCGCATACAAGAAGACCTATCCGGACGAGGCACCCATCATGGGTTCCGAGCTCAGCCCCGACCAGAAGGGCGAACTGACGCCCAGTGAAAAACACTGGGAAGAGAACTTCAAGAAATGGGACGCCGATCAATCAGGCGCGCTCGCTGACGAAGAATTCAATTCCGGCTTCGATATTGAAAGGGTTTACTCCGGGTGGGATACGAACAGGGACGGCAACCTGTCCAAGGACGAGTTCCGCCAGGGACTGTTCAGCCGTTATGACCGCGACGGCGACGATGAATGGAGCAAACAGGAATACAACAGGTTTGCAGACGATACCGGCGAAGACGGCTGGCTCGATATGTAAAGCTCTCGGCTCGCTCGGCGTGCAGCCGAGCGAGTCTTTTGCTAGACGTGTTTTGTCCGTTGAACCGCGGGCGGATGCCATTGACGTTGAACGTGGCGATCTTCATTGCGCTGACTCGAACTCGCTCAGTACCTGGCGGCAGCCGGGACCGACGCCTTCGCCCGTACCCGGGTCGACCCAGGGCAGGATCGCCAGTGGTGGTGCCACGGCCAGTCCGACGGCGCTGGCAACGCCCCTGGCGACCAGTTCGGCACTGGTCACCTCGACACTGGGCGAGTCCAATGTGCCTTGCAGCAATACCGGAGAGTTTGCGGTAAACACGCTGACGTCCTTGGGATGACTCTCCAGCTGCATGTTGATTCGCTCAGTGCTCAAATCGATGTCACCGCTACCGGTGAAATTGCTGTCGTCGGTATCAACAAACAGCTGCGATAAATCAACCTCACCGCCTTCGGCGTTGAGGCGCAGGTAGGCGCAGCGAATCGGCACCTGATCAGCTTCTACGAGTGCCGCTATCAAAGCTTCCCCAGCATCCAGCCCGAGCAACTCAAGAGCCAGCATGTCCAGATGCCCGCCGGACATGGCAAGCTCCAGTTGCCCATCGGCACCGGCCATGAAGTCGGCCATGGAGATGCCCCGGAAGCTCAGGTCGGCCTTGCCACCGATGACGCCCGCCGAATCGCGCGCGACCTGGGGGAAGTCATCGCGCAGAAGCGGCTTGAGATTGACCCGGGTAGCATCGGCCTCCAACTGCCCCGTCACCTGGGCACCGGCAGCATCGATACGAATGTCACTGTCTACCGTTCCGCCGCCCAGGCCAAACCGGAGCGGTTGCAGCCTGAGCCGTCCATCCTCAAGATCCATTTCCATTTCGAGCTCCTGCAATGGCAGACCCTTGGCGTCGACGTGGGCAGCGGTCAGGTCCACCTTTGCATCCATCCGGCGCAGCGCATCCGCGCTCCAGGGCTCGTCGGAGAAGAAACGTCCGGACTCTTCCTGCAGGCGGGCCTCGCGGCGCTGTTCGGCGGACGCCACTTCTCCTGGTCCGGTACCCGGCGGGCTGCCCCAGAGGGGACGCAGATCGTCATAATCCAGGCTCTCGGAGTACAAGGTGGCCCAGATCTTGGGGGTCTCCCCGGTACGCAGTCGGAGGTCGCCAGACAGCAGACTTTCACCGAACCCTCCGGAAAAGTCGGTCAGACGCAGTATCGGATCGCTCCAGCGTAGCCGCCCTTCGATATGATACGGCGGCAGCGACGGCAGACTTAACTGGGTGATCTCGTTGATGCGATCAGGATTCGGGCCTTCGAGCCGGAACTGGGTGTCCACCGAGCCCAGCTCCAGCGGTCTGATGAGGGTGCCATCCACATAGAGTGTGCTATCGCGCGAGGCGAGCGTACCTTTCACCGGATAGGGCTTCAGAGCCTCGGTCAGATCCAGTAGCGGACCCAGATCAAGATCGAAGCTGAAAGGTTCGCCGTTGCGAAAGCCGGTGCCCTTTGCGTGCAGGCCCGGCACCGGATCGTTTGGTAACTGACGTGTTTCGGCCTGCAACTGAAAGCTGAACCTTTGAGCCGGGGCGTCATAGGCCACGTCGGTATCGTGCAGCGTCATTACGCCTTTTCGAAAGCGCACATGCAGGTCGCCATCAAGCGTTCCCAGATCGGTAGAGCGAATGGGTTCAATCGCATTGCCCAGGTGGAACCGATCAAGCTGCGCATTGACCTCTGCGGTCACATCGTCCTCTTCCAGGTGCAATGAACCGCTGGCCTGCAACTGCCCATCGCCCTGCTGCGCCTGCAGCTCGGACACTTCGAGACGCTGCTCGTCCAGGCTGGTATCAATCGCCAGGTCGCTCAGGGACTGGTTGCCGTAGAGCAGCTCGTCCACCCTCAATGCCAGCTCGATCTCCCGACCACGCAAGACATCAAACAGATCGGCAAGACGCTCGGCCAGCGGCTGCTCACCTTCCTGCGCTGGCTGATCGCGGTCAGCGGCAAACCGCTCCAGAACATTCCAGCGTCCCAGATCCAGGCGGTTGGCATGCAGCCGAGCGTCAAGTTGCAGCGGGTCTCCGCGTACCAGCACAATCTGACCGTCCAGGCGGGTTTCGGCTGAATCAAGCTGCAGGTTCTTGAAGGCCCAGCGCGGCCCGTCGCGCTCCAGCCGACCCTGCAGTTCAAACGCGGGGACTGCCAGGTCCGGATAGCCGAGTGCGGCGGCCAATTGGGCTTGCTGCCCGGCGGAAAGCGCGAAAGTGCCCTGCATGACCTCCGGTTGCAGCGGATCGCGGGCCTGGCCATCGAACTGCACCTGCATTTCACCCAGGCTGCCATCAAGCATCAGCGGGTAGGCGGTCTCATCGTCCAGGACCTCCAGCGGCGCAGCGCCCCAGGCATCGAACTGCAGGGGTTTGTCCTGCCAGTGGCCTTCGCCGCTGATCATCAGGCGTCGATCGCTTTCCCCCTGGGTTCGAGTCGCGACACTGGCCTCAATAGCGGCATCGAGCATGTCATCCTGGTAGGTCAGATGGCCATCGTTGATGGTCAGGGTGTCGGGTATCATCGGCGGCTCGCTGTCTTCCTCGCTGGCCAGTTCGCCCCAGTTGGTCGTGCCGTCGGCGCGCCGTGCCAGATGCACCCGTGGCTGCTCCAGGGCCAGACGTTGCAAGCCAAGCTCACCGCTCAGCAGGTCATCCATCGCTGGTGCGAATTCAAGCGTCTCGATATTGACCATGTATTCGTGGGCGGCCCAGTCAGTATTGGCAATACGAATACCGTCCACCCGGACCACCGGAGGCCAGCCCCATTCGACGGCAATGTCGGCTATCTCGACATCACGTCCTTCCAGCCGCTGGCTGGCCTGATCCTCGATCCAGTTTCGCGCCCATTGCGACTCGGGCAACAGAAACACCAGCGCCAGCGACACCAGCGCCACAAGCACCAGCACGAACAGTGTTATGCGGACGATCTTACCCACCCGAAACCTCCCCAAGTGGAGCGCAGCCACGACACCCCGACTGTGCACAACCAACACAAAGCCCGCGATCAAGCGGGCTCGGCAGCAAAGACGTCACCTTCAGGCGCTCTCGTCATCCTCGAGATTTTCCCGAATCCTGGCCGGATCGACCTGATTCAGATTCTCGCCATCCACCGGTCCTTCCATGTTTTCCAGCGGCTCCTCGTCCTGTGGTACCGGCTTGTGCGGCAGATCGTTTTCACCGGGATGCTTGTGATCAGCAGTCATATGTTTCTCCTTGCAGTCAGTGGTCTCACAACTGTGATGCCTGAAATGGCCCGGGGTTCACCACTTGGGTGTCAGCGGCCAGAAAAACCGCCTGAACCCCGTCAGCGGGTTCAAGTCCAACGCGGCATGACCAGGGCAAGGAGCGAGGAATGGACGCAGCAGAGCTGCCCCTGTGGCAGAACATCGGCATTTTTATCGGGGCAGGCGTACTGATACTGATCGTAGGTACCTGGCTGGCGGGGCTGGCAGACCGGTTTGCCGACCGCACCGGCATGGGTGAAGCAATGACAGGCACGGTATTTCTGGGACTGGTGACATCGCTGCCCGGTCTGACCACGTCGATTACCGCGGCCATTGATGGCCGGCCATCGCTGGCCATCAGCAACGCCCTGGGTGGCATCGCCGTGCAGACTGCCTTTCTCGGCCTGGCGGACATCAGTTATTCGCGCGCCAATCTGGAACATGCGGTGGCCTCGGTGCAGAACATGATGCAGATCGTGCTGCTGGCCATCCTCCTCAGCATGGTGCTGCTTGCCTTCTCCAGCCCGGAACTGACGGTGGCCCATGTGCATCCCGTCAGCCCCGCCATCCTGCTCGTCGCCGGCTTTGGCATCTTCATTATCTATAGAAGCGGCAAGGAGCCGATGTGGCAGCCCTCCCATACCCGGGAAACGGTTGCGGACGTGGCTGACGAAAACAACGAGCAGGAAAATCTGCCCCTGCTGGCGCTGAAGCTGGCTGTGGCTTCGCTGGCCGTGATTCTGGCCGGTGTCGTCGTGGCGCGCACCACCGGCAATATAGTGGACCAGACGGGCATGTCGGAGGTGGTGGCTGGCGCGCTGCTCTCGGGGGTGGTCACCTCACTGCCGGAACTGGTCACTTCCATAGCGGCGGTCAGACGGGGGGCACTGACCCTGGCGGTGGCCGACATCACCGGCGGCAACTTCTTCGATGTGCTGTTTCTGTTCGCCGTGGATGTGGCCTACCTGTCCGGCTCGGCCTTCCACTCCCCCGGCATTGGCGCCAGGGAAGTGTTCATGACTGCGTTGATCCTGCTGCTGAACATGATCCTGCTGCTCGGACTCATCGTCCGTCAGCGCAGCGGCCCCGGCAATATCGGCCTGGAAAGCGTATTGGTCCTGACGCTTTACCTGGGCGGCGCCAGTGCACTGGCGTTCACCGACTTTGCTGGTTGAGGCCCCCTTGCACGTGCCACCACTGCTCGAAGTCATCGACCTCCAGCGGTCTGGCAATCAGAAAGCCCTGCACTTCGTCACACCCAAGCGCCTGCATGAGGGCCAGGCTGGCGCTCGTTTCGACACCTTCCGCGACGACTGTGTAGCCCAGGTCATGGGCCATCGAGATCATGGAGGTGACCAGGATCTGCCCCCGCGGGCTGTCCTCGACTCCCTGGACGAAGCAGCGATCGATCTTGACCACCTGGGCCGGCACCTGCTGCAGGTAAGCCAGACTGCTGTAGCCGGTCCCGAAGTCATCGATCGCCACGCGGATACCAGCCGCCTGTAGCTGGGCCAATTGCTCGGTGGCTACGCGCCCCTGGTCAAGCAAACCGCCTTCGGTCAGCTCCAACTCGATCGCGTCGACCGGCAGATCGGCCGAACGCAGCAGCGCAAACAGGCGGTCGGCAAAATCCTCTTCCTGCAGATTGACGGCGGCCACGTTGATCGCCACCCGCATCCTCTTGCCCTGACGATGCCAGAGCGCTGACTGCCCAATAGCCGAGCGCATCACCCAGTCCGTCATACTGCGCGCCATTGCGGTCTTCTCCATCAGCGGAATGAATTCTGCCGGGGAAATATCGCCCAGGGCGGGATGGCGCCAGCGCAACAGCGCTTCGGCGCCCACACAGGCGCCGGTGGCTATCTCGATCCGTGGCTGATAGACCAGGCGCAACTGGTCCCTGGCGCTCAACGCCCGGCCGATATTGGCCACAAGTTCGAATGCACGCTGGTATCGCGCGTCTGCGTCGCTGGAGTACAGACCCACGGTCTTGTCCGCCTCCCTGGCATCGCGCGAGGCGCTGTGGGCCAGACGCAGGATGGAACTGGCGCGCGTGGCCGGTTCGAGCCGGAAACCGGAAACACCCACCACGGGCCGCACCATGAAAGGTGAGGTCTGGTTCAGGCCATTGCCGATCAGGGCCTGGCGAACGGCTGCAGCCTCCCCCAGGGCAGCAACTTCAGTGCCGGCCAGCAGATGGGCGAACTGGCATGCACCGACATGATAGAGCCTGCGCTCTTCCCCCAGATACACTTGCAACCGGGCTGCCGCTTCGCGGGAAAGATCGTCCAGATAATCCGGCCCCATCACCCTCTGTAGCGCGCTGGCATGCTCCAGGTCGATCAGCTCGATGCTCAGGGCATGCCAGGTTTCGCCGGCATGATCGAGGGCGAGATCCTTCAGATCATCGGCAAGCTGCAGGAAATTGGGCAAGCCACTGGAACCGTCAATACGGCCAAGGGCGTGCTGCAGATCAATTTGCGCCATGGCCATCGAGGCAAGATCCTGCAGCGCTGCCAGCTCCTGTACGGTCGCCTCGCGGGGCTCGGTGCCCAGCACGCACATGGCACCCAGGCAATGACCGTTGTCGGTCAACAGCGGCGCTCCGGCGTAGAAGCGGATGCCGCTGCTGGCCAGAAGACTGTCGCGGTAGGTGCTGGAGGCGAGCAGATCGTTGACCACCAGAGGGCGTGTGGTGTCGGTCACCTCGGCGCAGCAGGCCTTTTCCCTGGGGATTTCCCAATGATCAACGCCCACCCGGGATTTGAACCATTGACGGTTCTGGTCAGTCAGCGAAACGGCAGCGATGGGCAGATTGAACAGCTGACTTGCCAGCCGCGTTATCCGATCAAAGCTCTCGCTTGGCGTTGTATCCAGCAGGTTGAGCTGACGTAGTATGGCAAGGCGGGTACTTTCGCGAGAGTTCATGGATCCTTGATCATCAGAAAGGCCGGAGTGGCCGGAAAAGACCGCATCATAGGGATGCGCGTGCGTGGGCAGAAATTCAATTGTTCAAATACCGACATAGCCATTATCTATGGAATTTCAGGCGTTGGCGCCCGCGCCCATGTAGCTTTTTGCTGCGCCGCCGCCGTGTAATACTGCCTGACGCGAGCAGGGAAAGACGTGATGTAGTGGGTGCGCAGTCGATGGCGAATAACGCCGGGCAGCATCGGGAATAAACGGAGGCAGTCATGCAACAGCGCAGTCAGTATCGAGTCGGTATATTCGTATTCGAGCAGATGGAAGTCCTGGATTTTGCCGGACCCTTCGAGGTATTTACCACCGCCGCCCGCGTCAGAGCACGGCAAGACCCCGACACCCCTCCCCTGTTCACGGTGAGGCTGCTGGGAGAAACCACCTCGGTGCGCGCCCGCGCTGGCTTGCTGGTGCACACCGATGGCGACCTGGATGAAGGCGATCAGCTGGATCTGTTGATCGTGCCTGGCGGCGTGGTCAACGAGGAAATGGACAAGCCGCACATCATCCAGTGGATTCAGAATGCGCCGCCGCACTGTCTGGTTGCATCGGTTTGCACCGGTGCCTTTCTATTGGCCAGGGCCGGGCTGCTGGATAACGCGCGCGCTACCACCCACTGGGAGGACATCGCTGATCTGCGCCAGCAGTTTCCGCAGGTTACCGTGGTCTCCGATCAGCGCTGGGTGGATGAAGGCAGGGTTGTCAGCTCCGCCGGCATATCCGCCGGCATCGACATGAGCCTGCACCTGGTCGAGCGGCTGGCGGGGCGGGAGCTGGCCATGGCCACCGCGCGGCAGCTGGAGTTCGATTGGACAGAGGCGGATTGACTGGTCATCATTCCGCCTCCTCCATCAGATGCCAGGTACCCCATGAGTGATTTGCCGCCCTGCCCGCAATGCCAATCCGCATACACCTACCAGGATGCCGCCATGCTGGTCTGCCCCGAATGCGGGCATGAATGGTCCGGCGAGCCCGGCTCGGCGGACACTCCAGACGGCCCAACCGTGCGTGATGCCAACGGCAACCCGTTGCAGGACGGTGACGCTGTCACCGTGATCAAGGATCTGAAGGTCAAGGGCACCTCCCTGGTGGTCAAGGTCGGCACGCGGGTGAAGAATATTCGTCTGGTCGACGGCGACCACGATATCGACTGCAAGATCGACGGGATCGGACCGATGAAGCTCAAGTCCGAATTCGTCAAGAAGTCCTGATCCGCTATCGATTGACCCAGGTCGCCAGCCAGGCGATCAACAGGGATGCGATCACCACGAAGCTCAGCGGCTTGCGCAGCGCTGGATACCAGACCGGCGCCAGTCCGTGGTTGACCGCCCATATGTCGGCAAAATACAGCCCGGCAAAGGCCACGAAGAATACCGGCAGTGCCAGATCGATCGGCAGGCTCAGGGCCACCCAGCCAAGTAGCGGCGGTATTACCGAGAGTCCGAGCTGGACCGGAGCCTGATCACTCGCCTCATCGGCGCGCATGGCCAGACCCCAGTGAATGGCTCCCATGAAGGCCAGAATCACCGCCGCATAATTGAGCAGCTCTTCCATCACCCGTTCGCGCCACGCCTCGGGGGTTACCCACAGCCCCAGGGCAGCACTGACGAAAGGAATCAGTCCGGCCAGCCCGAGCCCGAGGGCCAGAGGAGGCGGTTTGATAGCGCTGAAAGGATGCATGAAGGCTCCGCTGCAAGATGGAATCGCCCCGATCGGCGGTGAATCCCATTATAGGCGGGAAGATTCGCCCGGCAAGTCCCCGCTGTCCAGCGCCCGGATCGGGCCCCTCGGGCGTTTGCGCGGCAGGCTGCGGCGCAACTCACGCTCCAGGGCTCGCAGGCGCAGGCTGTCGGCGCGATCGAGCCTATCCCCGGCGTTGGCGTAGGTCTGCTGCACGTATTCGTCGAAAAATGCCTCTATCTGACGCCTCGACCCCGGTAATGCCTGATCAAGTCGGGCTTGCCATGCCCGTGGCCCCTCACCGCGCATGGCCTGCAGACCCAGGCGTTGCAGGCGCCGGTCCAGACGCGTCCAGGCGCGACGCCTCGGATCCCGGGGCAAACGGCCGGGGCGCAGGATCCAGAGCGCCAGCGGGATCATCACCAGCGCAGCACAGATTACCAGGATCGCGCCGATACGCTGCCAGTCGGTCGTGCCCAGCCAACGCTGGAAAAAACCGCTCTGGCGATCGGCCTGAAAACCCAGCACCCGCAACTGCCATTGGAAGTTGATGTCATCCCAGCGCAGGCGCGCCGTGTTTATCCAGCTGATATTGCGATACCGGGCGGCAGCCAGGGGCGAGTCCTCGAGAAAACTGCCCTCGCCCTCCAGCGCCTGCTGTATCCCGCGCTCGATCCGCTCCGGGGCCACCTGGTAGGTAGGGTCAACCGAGATCCAGCCCTGGCCGGGCAGCCAGGCTTCCACCCAGGCGTGGGCATCGAACTGGTGAACCAGCACGTAGTTGCCTGCCGGGTTGATCTCACCGCCCTGATATCCGGCGATGATGCGGGCCGGTATACCCGCCGCACGCAGCACGAATGCCATGGCCCCAGCGAAGTGAGCACAGAAGCCACGGCGGGTATCGAAGAGGAACTCGTCATTGGTATTGCCCCCCAGGGGGCCGGGTCGCAGGGTGTAGAAGAAGGGTTCCTGGTTGAAATGCCGCAGTAGCGCCTGGATCAGCTCGGCATCGTCCGCATACTCGGCGCGCAACTGGGCAGCAAAAGCCCGGCTGCGGGGGTCCACCTCCTCGGGCAGCAGGGTATAGAGCCGCTGCTGCATGGCGGTCAGATCCTCCGGTTCGAGCAGACTCTGCAGGTAGGAGGTAGCCGAATAACTGGTGGTCTCGGACAGCGGCCGCCGGGCGCGCAGAAGAAAGTCTCGCGTCAGCACCAGGCGTTCATCGTCACTGGTGGCACCGCGCAGGCTGAATACCCAGGGTTGCTGGGTCGCCCTGGTCGTCACCTGGTAGCGGACCGGCTCTCCCCTCGGCTGCCAGTCCCGGGGCTCGGCGCGCGAAGCAAAATCCAGGTGGCTCCAGCTGCGTCCATCGAAGCTGGCCAGGGTAAGGGCGCGCCAGTAGAGCGTCTCATGGGCAGGAATCGGACCCTCGAAGCTGACCCGAAAGGCCAGTTCGCCAGAACGGGCCAGGTCAGCGATATCACCGGGGGACATGCTTTCGGCCAGCCCCGTGGTGGCGCTGCCACCGGGCGTGTCGACCGACCACAGCGGACCGATGCGCGGAAAGAACAGAAACAGCACGACCATCAGCGGCACTGCCTGCAGCAGCAATACCGAGCCCGTGCGCAGTGCGCGGGATGGATCATTGCGACCGGCTGTCTGCTGCAGCCCGACAAGGGCCGCAACGAGCACCAGCAGCGAGAACAGCTGATACAGCGTCAGCAATATCGACTGATCAAACAGGAACGCCGTGGCAATAATGAAGAACCCGAGGTAGATCACCACGATCGCATCACGGGGGTTGCGCATCTCCAGCAATTTGAACATGAACAGCAACAGCAGCAACATCACCGCTGCATCCAGACCGATCAGGGTGCGTTCGGTGAACCACACCCCGGCCGTGATCGCCGCTATGCCCAGGGTCTTCAGTAGCGGGCCGGGGTAACCCCAGCGCATCCGCTGGATCTGTACACGCCAGAGCGCGCAGCCCAGCCAGAGGACCGAGACCCAGAATGGCAGGCGTGGCAGGTGCGGTAGCAATACCACGATCTGCGCGGTCAGCAGCCAGGCCAGACTGTTGCGCGGTATCAGCGAATGGGCTTTGTGCAATGCTTTCTTCTTCATTGCTCATACCCGTATAGCGCCAGGGTGCGCAGGCAGCGATCCCGGTGGCGTTCGCCAGAGGCCGGGGCAATTCGGGTATTGCCGGCCTGCAGCCCGTAGGGTTGGCCAGCGAGCTCCAGCTGCATGACCCACCCCGCCAGATGGCTCAGCCGCTGTTCCAGGTCCATGCCCGGGGTGTATTCAAGGTCCAGCCACTGGGTAGTCTGCACGGGCTCGGCAAAAACCTTGCTGTGCAGACCCTGCCCCCGGGAATAGGCGCGCCAGTCCAGCCGGCGGCGTGAGTCCCCCGGCTGATAATCGCGCAACCCCTGAAAATCATCCGTGCCCTCGACCATCTGCTGCTCGTTGCTCCCTTCTCCCCCCACCGCCAGCGGCGGGAGCGGCAGACTGATCACCCGGGGGTACACCAGCACCTGCCAGTCCAGGTCAACCAGGCTCCAGGCCACAAACCAGCCCAGTGGATAGCGCGTCTCTATCCGCAGCCGTCCGGGACTGAACCAGCCACGACTTCGGGTAGGATGATAGAGCGTCACGCGAGCCTCGCCCTTCTTGGCCAGATCCAGCTGTTGCGGCTGACTCTCCGGCCAGGACAGGACCAGCGCCTGGTGCTCATGGCGGGGCGCAATCAGATTGAGTTCAAGCGGCGCCAGCTCCCCGGCGAACACCGGGGCCGCCCCCGCCGCATGCAACTCGAGACTGGCCAGATTGCGGTAGGTATGGTGCAGCGATACCCAGAACAGACTGCCCAGCAGGAAAGTCACCCCATAGACCAGACTGTTCTGATAGTTGATCGCACCAATCAGCATGATCAGCAACAACAGGAGCAGGGCCAGTCCGGCCCGCGTGGGTACGATGAATATCTGCCGATGGGACAGCGTCAGCCGCGAGGCCGGTGGAATGCGTCGCTTCAGCCACCTGTCAAACAGGCCGCCTGCGCGCCGGCGCACGCCGATCAAACTGCCTCCACCTCGTTCAGCAACCACTGGGCCAGCCCGCCCCCGCCATGGCCGGCCGGGTCCTCGCTAGCCCGCAGGCGATGGCTGACCACCGCAGGCAGCACCGCCTGCACATCCTCGGGGATCACATAACTGCGGTGCTCGAGCATTGCCCAGGCGCGGGAGGCGGCGAGCAGCCCCAGACTGGCACGGGGCGACAGCCCCCAGGCGCAGACCTGGCTTTCCCGGGTCCGATTGACCAGCCGCAGGATGTAATCGATGATCGCCGGACTGGCCGTGATGGTGGGCACTTTCTCCTGCAACGCCTTGAGCGTGGCGCGGTCGAGGACCGGCTCGACGCGATCGAGCCGCGCATTGCGATCTTCACCCAGCAGCAGGGACTTCTCCGCTGCAGGCCCCGGATAGCCGAGAGACAGCCGCATCAGGAAACGATCGAGCTGGGATTCGGGCAAGGCATAGGTGCCCGCCTGGGACACCGGATTCTGGGTGGCGATCACGAAAAACGGATCCGGCAGCTTGCGTGTGGCCCCGTCCACGGTGACCTGGTACTCCTCCATCGCCTCGAGCAGGGCACTCTGACTCTTGGGCGTGGCGCGATTGATCTCGTCGGCCAGCACCAGCTCGGCAAAAATGGGGCCGGGGTGGAATACGAACTGCGACGTGTTGCGGTCGAAAACCGAGGTACCGAGGATGTCGCCGGGCAGCAGGTCACTGGTGAACTGGATACGCTGATAGCGCATGCCCATGACCCGCGACAGGGCCTGGGACAAGGTGGTCTTGCCCATGCCGGGCAGATCCTCGATGAGCAGGTGACCGCGGGCCAGAATGCAGGCTACCGCCAGTTTCACCGCATGCTCCTTGCCCATGACCACCTGGTCGACTGCCGCCAGGGCACGATTGAGCACATCCTTCATGTCTTGTCCTTATGGTATCGGGTTAGGCTACGCCGCCAAGGCATGTTAGGTGCGCCACAGACAGAGTAGAAGCCGCGCGCAACGGCTTGTAACAGCTTGTTGATTGAACTACACAAGTGCTGGTCCATTCTCAAACCTTGAATCATTCTCCCACGTTGTCAAGTAAGAGGACCCTGCTAGATGCCCAAGCGACTGGCCAGACTGCTACTGCTCCCCCTCGCCCTGCTGGGAAGTGCCTGCTCCCCGTTGGCCCCGGTGAACGTTCTGGTCACCGACGATACCTATCGGCTCATGGCTGATCAGCCCTACGGTGAAGCCAAGCGGCAGAAGCTGGATGTGTACCTGCCCCTGGAGGGCGTGGCCGAGGCGCCGGTGGTGGTGTTCTTCTATGGCGGTACCTGGCGCAACGGGGACCGCGCCGACTACGCCTTTGTCGGCGAAGCCCTGGCCTCGCGCGGCATCATCACGGTCATCCCCGATTATCGCCTTTATCCCGAGGTGACCTATCCGGCGTTCCTGGAAGACAGCGCAGCGGCTACCGCCTGGGTGAGAGAACAGCAGGCGGACTGGCAGCCCGAGCCACAGCCGCTGTTTGTCATGGGTCACAGCTCGGGAGCCTACAATGCGGCCATGCTGGCCCTGGATGATCGCTGGTTAGGCGAGCATGGCCTGAGCCCCGACATGCTGTCGGGCTGGATCGGCCTGTCCGGCCCTTACGAATTCCTGCCGATCATCAATCCCGATGTAAAGCCGATCTTTCCCTACCCGGATACCCCGCAGGACACCCAGCCGTTCCACCACGCCGATGCCGCCAGCCCCCCTGCCCTGTTGCTGGCCGCCACACCGGACAAGCTGGTCGATCCCGAGCGCAATACCGGCCAGTTGACCGAGAAGTTGCGCGAGGCCGGTGTCAGTGTCGAGACCCATTATTACGAGTCCCTGCACCATCTGACGATCATCGTGGTCATGGCAGACCCATTGGAATGGTGGGAGCCCGTGGCCGACCAGATCGATGATTTTGTTCGCCGTCACTCCAGCGGTTCGGCTGCCTCGTCACCCTGAGCCCCGTCGCGCATGCTTTCCAGGCGATGGATCATGTAACGCACGTGCAGATGCAGGCTATACAGCTCGTGGGCATAGGACAGGGGCACGTCGACTTGGGTGAGTTCCTCCTGCAGCCGGTGCAGGCGGTCGACCTGTTCCTGCAACACCCCATGAATGCGTCCCTGGTGGATCAGCTTGTCGATCTCGCGCAATTGCGCGTACCAGCGGAAGACCCGGGCACGCATGCGCCAGCTGTAGATCGGCCCCATACTGCGCAGTAACGGCACCATGATGGCAATGAAGGGTATCAGCAGTACCACGTAGCGATCGACGATCGATGCAATCCAGAACGGCAGATAGCGCTGCAGGAAGGGTACCCCCTGGCGATGATAGTAGTCAGCCTCCCCCGTGAGCGGCAGCTCGACGGGCTTGGCTGCGGGAAAATCCCCAGCCGGATCGAGCAGATTGCCTTCACTCAGGACATCACGCGCGGCCTCCAGTACCAGCGAAGTCAATGCTGGATGCAGCGAACGGTTGGCGATCAGGGTCGCCACCGGCGAAAGCAACTGCACATCCGCCGGGGGTACGTTGCTGCCTATGTCCAGCAACCCCTCGGTAACCGTCAGATGATCGAGAAAGGTCAGTCGGGCAGCGTAGGCCCGGGCCCGCGACAGGCTCACCAGTTCCAGGCCGGGATCGGCGATCAGCGCCGCAATGCGGTCATTGGCGGCAGGCAGAACAAAGAACGCAGCATCCAGCTCGCCCGCCTGCAGGGCTGCAGCGGCCGCCTTGCCAGGCATTTTCAGCCAGTTACCGCCATCCAGATCCTGTAATCGGGCGCTGTCGCCACGGGCTTCGAACAGGCTGCGCACCACGGCCCAGGTGCCACTGCCCTCGCTGCCCACTGCCACCCGTCTGCCATACAGATCAGAGAGTCGCTCGATGTCCTCGCCCTTGCGCTGGAACAGCCAAAGTGGCTCATGGTACAGCGCTGCCAAACCCTCGAGTTTGTTCAACTCGGCCGGCTCGAGCAGGCGGGTGGTACCGCTCTGGATGAGACCCAGCTGCACATCGGAACCGTTAGCGGTCAGCCGGGCCAGATTATCCAGCGAGCCCCGCGTGGTGTGCAGCTCCAGGGTCAGCCCGTCTTCGGCGAGTCGGTCCTTGAGCGCCAGTCCGAACTGGTGGTAGCCGCCGCCCTCGCTGCCGGTCACCATGGCGATCTGACGCGGCGGTGCGGGATCAAGAAAGCGGAACAGCACCCAGACCAGCACTGCCAACAGCGGCACGATCCAGATATTGGCCCGCACGAAGAGCGCTCCCTGCTTCAGCACGTTCATTGAACCCCCTGTCTGTGTTTGCCAACGTATCCATGCGGCCCAGCTGTCTGCAATCCAGCCGCCTGCGACTCACTCTATACAGCAGGCCCCACCGGGGCGAACCGGTATCCGTTCAATTGATGTCCGTGGGCACGTCATGTCCCAGTTCCAGATCCGCCCGGTCGCGCCAGGTTTCTCCCAGCTCTGCCTTGACCGACACACCCAGGTCCTTGAAGTCATTGACCTGCTTGACCAGATTGCCGCGGCCGCCAACCAGCTGATCGCAGGCTTTCTGATAGGCATCGGACGCCTTTTCCAGGCTCTTGCCGATGCCGTCCATGCTGCCCAGGAAGGTACGCAATTTATCGTGCACCTTGGCAGCGCGCTCGGCCAGCTCGGCGGTGTGTCGGTTCTGGTCCTCGAAGCGCCAGAGCTGGCGCACGATGTTCAGACTGGTCAGCAGCGTAGTGGGCGTAGCCACCAGGACATTCTGCTCGATGGCCTTCTGGAACAGGCTTTCATCGGCCTTGAGCGCCTCGACAAAGGCAGACTCGATCGGAATGAACATGAACACCATCTCGGGTGCATTGAGTCCGGGCAGATCAAAGTAGTTGCGATCGGACAGCTCACGGATGCGCTGGCTGATGGCCTGTACATGCTCGGCCAGGGCAATGCGGCGCTCGCTGTCGTCCTCGCTGTTGATGTAGCGGGTATAGGCATTGAGCGACACCTTGGCGTCGATGATCAGGTGCTTGTCCTGGGGCAGATAGACCAGCACGTCCGGACGCTGGCGCTGACCCTCGCTATTGGTGATGCTGACCTCGCGCTTGAAGTCTTTGCCGGCGACCAGACCGGAGCGCTCCAGCACATTCTCCAGGATCAGTTCACCCCAGTTGCCCTGGGTCTTTTTCTGGCCACGCAGGGCGGTACTCAGGTCATGGGCTTCCTGGGTGATCTGCCGATTGAGCTCCTTCAGGTGATTGAGCTCGCTGGCCAGCGTGGCCTGCTGCTGGGTGTCCTTGTGGTGGATGTCCTCCACCTTGAGCCGGAACTGGTCGATCTGCTCGCGAAAGGGTTTGAGCAGATTGTCCAGTGACTGCTGGCTCTGCTGGGAAAAGGCCTGCCCCTTGGCTTCGAAGATACGGCTGGCCAGTTGCTCGAATTCCATTTTCAGCTGATCGCGGCTGTCCTTGAGCAACTGCTGCTGCTCGGTGAAATGCTGCTGGCGATGCTCCAGCGTGTTCTGCAGCGTGGAATGCTCGATACCGAGGCTCTCGTGGCTCGCCTGCAGCGCCTGGTAACGGCTATTGAGGGCGTCCCGCTCCTGACGCAAGGTCTCCAGTTGGCGTGCCTGCTCTTCACTCAGGGTCTGGGCCTTTTCCGCCTGGACCTGCCAGTCGTGCGCCTTTCGCTCGGCCTCGACCTGCCGCGCCTGGAAACCGGACTGCTGCTCGCGCAAAGCGGCCAGGCTCTCCTGCAGGTGCTCCAGCCGTACCTCGAGGGCCGCTCGTTCGCTGTGCTGCTGATGTGCTTCGAGCTGCAGTTGCTGACACAGCTCACGCTGTTGCTCGATTTGCCTGCGTGCCTCCGCAACCTCCAGCTGCTGCGCGCTGTGACGGCGGATCTGTAACCAGGCAGTGACGGCCCAGGCCAGTAATAGCACGGTGGTGATGACGGCTAACTGGATCTGTGCGTCGGATAGGGGCATGTCGGTTCTCCTTGATTGATGCCGGCATTATCGCGGTTAAACCCGCCTTTGTAACCTTCGGGTCGGTCGGCAGCTGTCTACCACCTGGCCTGTCGGTGCGTCCCCCCCCATTAGGGGGGTACATCACCGGCAGACAGGGGACTAGTGTCACAGGCAGTGCGGTGGTCTGTAATGCAGACCATCAGAGGGCTGAGAAAAGCCAGCATGCACTTGCCAAGGGTTCCCAATAACAAAAAGCGCCCGGCGCGAGGAATACCATGACCAGGACAATAACAACGCAATCCTTCAATGCCATGCTCAAGCCATTGACCGTGGCGGTCGCAATAGCCATCTCCCTGCCTGCCCACGCCGTACGTTTCGATCTGGGCGAAATACAGGGTCAGTTCGACTCGCAGATATCCGTGGGTACCAGCATCGGTACCAGTGATATCGATGATGATCTGATCTGGGTCAACAACGGCGGCAAGGCCAACGCGGCCAACTCCGACGATGGCCGCCTGAATTTCAAGAAGGGAGAGCCCTTCTCGACCATCTTCAAGGGCACCCATGACCTGTCGCTGCAATATGACAACACCGGCGTGTTCGTGCGCGGCAAGTACTGGTACGACTTCGAAACCAAGGACGGCAGCCGCGAGCTGTATGACATCAACGACGATGGGCGCCGGCAGGCTGCCAAGTCCTCGGGCGGCCAGATTCTCGATGCCTTTATCTACCACAACTACAACATCGGCAATCTGCCAGGCTCCGTCCGGGTCGGCAAACAGGTGGTCAGCTGGGGCGAAAGTACCTTTATCCAGAACAGCGTCAACAGTATCAACCCGATTGACGTCGCCGCCTTCCGCCGTCCCGGCGCCGAAATCAAGGAAGGTCTGATTCCGGTCAACATGCTGTTTGTCTCCCAGAGCCTCACCGAGAACCTGGGCATGGAAGCCTTCTATCAGCTTGAATGGGATCCGACCGTCCTCGACAACTGCGGCACCTTTTTCTCGTTTACCGACTCGGTAGCCCAGGGCTGTAACCAGGTGGGCATTGATGGCTCACAGGCAGCAGCCAACTCCGCAGGCAATCCCTTCGTCTACGTTCCGCGCTCGGAAAATCGCGAGGCCAAGGATAGTGGTCAGTTCGGCGTGGCTTTCCGGCTCTATGTGGACAGTCTGAACCAGACCGAATTCGGTCTGTTCGCGATGAACTACCACAGCCGCAACCCGGTATTCAGCACCACCGCAGGCACGGGCGCGCCAAACTTTGCCGGTTTCGGTTTCAACAATGACACCAACGTTTTCGAACTGCCGGTGGACGCTGCCTACTACGTCGAATACCCCGAGGATATTCGTCTGTATGGATTGAGCTTCCAGACCAACCTGGGCGGCATGTCCGTCTCCGGCGAGGTCAGCTACCGACCCAACCAGCCGCTACAGATCAGCACCAACGATCTGGTCGGCGCCGCCCTTGGCGCTGCTGGCAATCCGGTCTCCCCGGTCAACGCGCAAGGGGTCGGCGGTACCGTATTCGGCGTGCCGGCTGCCCCTGGCACCGATCTGCCGGGTTACAAGCGCATGCCGGTCACCCAGGCTCAAGTCACCGTGATCAACTTTATCGACAACGTCTGGGGCGCCGACCGTCTGACCATGGTGGGCGAAGTCGGTTACAACCACATCGGCGGCATCAAGAGCAGCCCCACCGAGCTGCGCTTTGGTCGGGACTCGTTGTATGGCTCGGGCGAGCTACCCATACCGGGTCTGTGCGAAACAGCACTCAACGCCTCGCAACCCAAATACTGCAACGACGAAGGCTTCTACACACAACATTCCTGGGGGATACGTACCGTGGCTTCGCTGGAATACCGTGGCTTCGCCGGCGTGCAGCTGACGCCGAACGTCGCCTTTGCCTGGGACGTGGAGGGTTATGGTCCGAACTTCAACGAGGGCTCCAAGGCAGCCAGCATCGGCCTCAACGCACTTTACAACAACAAATACAACGCCAGCATCAACTACACGAACTTCTTCGGCGGAGATTACAACGCCATGGTTGACCGTGACTTTGTTGCCCTGAGCGTTGGCGCGAACTTCTGACCTGGATGGAGAACACTATGAAATCAGTCAAGAACCTGGGTCGCCAAACCTTCGCCGTGCTTGCCCTGAGCAGCCTGGCGATGGCGGTATCGGCGGCTGTATCGGTTGAGGAAGCGGCGAAACTGCAGACCACGCTGACGCCCATGGGCGCCGAGCGCGCCGGCAACGCCGAGGGCACGATTCCGGAATGGACCGGCGGCCTGCCCACCGATGCTGCCCCGGTATCGGAAAACGGCTTTTTCTCCGATCCCTTTGCCGACGATCCGAAGCTGTTTACCGTAACGGCAGACAACGTCGCTCAGTACGCGGACCAGATCAGCCCCGGTCAGCTGGCGATGTTTGCCCGCTACCCGGAAACCTACCGCATGCACGTCTACCCCTCGCGGCGCAGCAACACCGTGCCGGACGAAGTCTTCGCGGCAGTCGCCCGTAACGCTGTGAATACGAAGACGGTTGAAGGCGGTAACGGGCTGGAAAACTTTGATACCGCCTACCCCTTCCCGATCCCGCAGAACGGTGTGGAAGCGGTCTGGAACCACATTACCCGCTACCGCGGCGGCAGCTTCAGCCGGACCATCGCCCAGGCCACGCCTCAGGCAAACGGCTCCAACACCATGGTGGTGTTCAAGGACGAGTTCACCTTCGCCACCGCCCTGACCGATTACAGCGCCCAGACCAACCCCAACCTGATGTTCTATTTCACCCAGCGGGTGCTCTCGCCCTCACGTCTGGCCGGCGACGTTCTGCTGGTACACGAATTCATCAACCAGGTGAAGGAACCCCGTCTGGCGTGGATCTACAACGCCGGGCAGCGTCGCGTGCGTCGCGCTCCGCAGGTAGCCTACGACGGTCCGGCGTTCGGCTCGGACGGTACCCGCACCTCAGACAACTATGACTTCTACAACGGTGCTCCCGATCGGTACAACTGGAAGCTCGTCGGCAAGCGCGAGATGCTGATTCCGTACAACAACTACAAGATCGGCTCGCCGGATATCAAGTACGACGAGATCATCCAGGCCGGTCACATCAATCAGGACCTGGTGCGTTACGAGAAGCATCGCGTCTGGGAGGTGGAAGCCACGCTCAAGGAAGGCCAGCGCCACGTGTATGCCAAGCGCCACTTCTTCATCAACGAAGACAACTGGCAGGTCGCAGCCCTGGATCACTATGACGGCCGCGGCGGTCTGTGGCGCGTAGCCGAGGCCATCGCACTGCAACGCTATGATGAGAAGATTCCCAGCTATGCAGTCGAAACCCTGTATGACCTGCAGAACGGCCGCTATGTGGCCCTGGGCATGACCAACGAAGAGCGGGAGAACTACGATACCGACTTCGAGGCCTCTTCGGCCGATTACACGCCCAACGCCCTGCGCGCTTCGGGTATTCGCTAGACCAGACAACCGCCGTACCGGTCATACCGGTGCGGCGGTTGCCTTCCAGTCCTTCAATCCCTGCCCTGTCCTGCCCTCTCCTCTTACGGACGCCCCGGCCCGATCAGCCCGTCTGCAGCATCACTGCCGCCTGCGCCCGGTTGTCCACCTTGAGCTTGGCGAAGATACTTTTCATGTGCGACTTGATGGTTTCCGGGGTCACGTTCAGGTCCCGGGCGATCTGCTTGTTCGACTTGCCTTCGGCCACCAGTTGCATGACCTGACGTTCCTTTACCGTCAGCTCGAGCAGCGCTGCGTTACAGACCGTCACGGCACAATCATCCATCAGATTTTCCTGAAGCCAGGCCTCGGCCCCGGCCCACCACTGATCGGACACGCGCCCTTCCAGCATGCCGCACAGGTCGGCGACGGGCAGATCCTGCAACAGGCTTATGGCCTTGGTGTCTCGGACCAGTACCAATACCTCGTCGAGCAGATGTTCTCCCCTTTCGCGGCTACCCTGCAGACAATGCAGCATGCCCAGGGCCAGAGCCACCTCGGCGTACATGAGCTGCAACTGCCTGTCACGCAGCCTCAGCAACAGGGCCTCACAGGCATCGATCAGACCTGGCGAACTGTCCAGACCGTTGATGGCCAGCCAGAGCGTCGCCAGTTGCGCATAGGCCTGTCGATCCAGGCTGCCATCATCGGCTGGCTCGCCGGCCAGTTCGATCAGATAGTGCCCACAGGCCATGGCCTCGCGCTGCTTGCCGTCGCGCAGATTCAACCAGGTGCGCTCCAGCAGAACCCGCGCCCGCATGCGCGTCCAGCCACGCTGAGTGGCCAGGCCGTCGAGCTGTTCCAGTGTGCGCCTGGCACGCGGTGCGAAACCCTGCCGCCACTGCAGACGCGCACTGGTGCAATAGGCGGCTGCCATGCAATCGAGAAAGCCGCCCATGGCAATGAAATCCATGCATTGAGCCAGATGGGACTCGGCCAGCTGCCTGTCGCCGCGCAAATACGCCAACTGTGCCAGCAGGGCCAGCGGCAGTGCCAGCAGAGCCGGGTTGGGGCGATTGAGGCTGCGACTGAAGATGCTCTCGATACGCGCCAGCAGCGCGTGCAGGCACTCCTCTGCGGTGTCGATGCGCCCCTGGGCCGACTCGGCCAGCGCATGGATCGACTGCCGATAGCAATCGTGGGACAGCATGTTGGTCGCCTGCCGCGATCCCAGCAGGCTGGGCGGCAGGGTATAGAACGCATCCCAGCGACTGGCGTGATAATGGCTGCAACTCATCAGATTGAGCAGCACATTGGTCACCCAGGGTCTGTGTGGCACGGCTTCAAAGCAGGTCGCCGCCAGCACGCCCGAGCGTTCGTTGTGGTCGGCCAGGCCCAGCAACATGGCCTGCAGCGCCTGGGTCTCCCAGTACAACAGCGATGAGGGCTGCACTCCCTCACGTTCCATCTGACTTTGCGCCTCCGCCAGCAGCGCTTGCGCAGCCTCCACTTCCAGCGCCAGGCCCATGGCCCAGGCCCGCGCCATCTTCAGCTGGACGGGTGCATTGAACTCCTGCAGTTCCCAGCGTTTCTCGAGCATCACCAGGGTGGTAAAATCACCCTGCTCGAGCAGATCCATCGCACACTGGTTGATCCAGCCACGGACCTCTTCGACATGACCGCTTTCCAGGCCCAGGCGAATGGCATCAAGCCAGTATTCATGCTCGGCGAACCAGCGCGCAGCGCGTAACAGCAAGGCCTGGGCAGCGCCCTCGTCCTGCTCGAGACAGACCTTTTTCAGATACCCGCGAAACAGCGGGTGCAGACTGAACCAGTTTTCCCGCTCATCCAGGGCACTGATAAACAGTTGGCGCTGTTGCAACAGCGTGAGCATCTGCCGCGCACGGGCTGCACCGAACAGTTCGGTGAGCAGGCCGATACTGAACTTGTCGAGCAAACCCAGCTGATACAGGTGCTCGCGACTGGTCGCCTCCAGCGATGGCATGACTTCGTCGAACAGAATACAGATGCTGCGGGTAGCCAGGCGCGGTCTGCCGCCGGGATTGATCTGTGGCGTGAGCAGGAATGCCCGTAGCGACGCGATCCAGCCGTCCGATCCCTGCTGAATGGCGCTGAGTTCACTGGCCTGCTCCAGTTCGACACCGGCCTTTTTCAGCAGATCACGGGTCTCATCCAGGGCAAAACGCAGATGGTAGCCGTCGACCTCCAGCAGCTCGTCGGCGTATACATGTTCGAGCAATGCGTTGGGCAGCTCGCGCCGACCGATGAAAACCACATGCAGCAGATCCGGCGCGCGCTGCAGGAAGAAGCGCAGCGCTGCGACCAGCACGGTATCGCTGATACGGTGGAAATCGTCGATGAACAGCACGACCGGCCGATCGAATCGGGTCAGCTCGTTGATCAACAGGCTGGCGAGTGTCTCCATGGTGAAGAAGGTCAGTTCGGCACGCAGGCTCAGGCAGGCCCTGCCGATCTCCGGAGCCGCATGATTGAGCGCTGCCGCCAGATAGAACAGCACGCGCTGGACCGACTCGTCCTCTTCATCCAGCGACAGCCAGGCCACCGTATGCCCCTGGGAGGCGAGCCTGTCGGCCCAGATGGTGGCCAGGGTGGTCTTGCCGAACCCGGGCGGCGCCTTGAGCAGCGACAGACGCCGCTCGGCGACAGTCGCAGCCATATCCTCCAGTCTGGAACGGGGCAGGATGCCTCGTCCGAGCCGGGGTGGGTTGAGTTTGGTCGTCAGTAGCAGAGGGACATCATTGCCTGGCTGCAAGGCGCCGCTGGCGGCATCACCAGCTGCAATCGGAATTACGGCACCGCCTTTCATGTTCATAAGGTCAGTCATCCTGATTCGCGCGGGTCGGATGTCACCGACCTCTTGTTATTCGCTGAGCGGCCCCTTGGGGTGGAACTGCCGGGCCTGACTCAGCATAACAGCGAACAGGCCCGAGAAAAGCGTTCACGCTCTCCCCGAGCCTATCATAAGGATCACTGATATTAGAGTAATTACTCTTCTACAGCTGTAATGGCAGCATCACCCTCCCCCTTTGGCTGCATCGCCTGCATATAGGTCTCGTATTCGCGGTGCAGGATATACAGTCGAATCTTTTCGACATCGTCAGCCGAGAAGCTGGCAGCAAAGTTGGGCATTCCCTGGGACTCCAGCATGCCTTCGAGCAGAATCGCAGGATACGCCGCACGGATAGCGTCGGAGGAGTGGCGCAGATCAGGCAATACCCCGCCGCCCACCACCCCGGTTCCATGGCAGACGGCACAGTACTGGGCGTAGAGCAACTCGCCCTGCTTGATATCCGCCTTTGCCGCTACCACGGGCGTCGGAACGCGTGCTGTCACAGGCGGCTCGGACAGCTTGGGCAGAGTCGCGCCGCCACCGACCTTGAACACCAGCATACGGCTGACATTGCGCACCCCGGTCGCTACTGCCGCATCGCCACCGAACAGGGCCGCAGCCCCACCCCACCCGGCCATCAGGGCGAGGTACTGCTCGCCGTCATGGCGGAACGTCATCGGCGCCGCAATGATGCCGGTCTGGGCATCGAAATCCCACAGGGGCTGGCCCTTGTCCGCGGTGTAGGCAACCAGTTTGCCGGCGGCTGTGCCCTGGAAGACCAGGTTGCCGGCGGTGGTCAGCGTGCCGCCGTTCCAGTGATTGTCATGCTCGACCCGCCAGGCGGCTGCCTGCTTCACCGGGTCCCAGGCCACCAGTGCGCCGGAGGTGTACTCGCGGGGCAATTCGAGGATTTCCGATGACCCGGCACCGGTATTGAACGCCTCGCGTTTGACGAAGCCCTTGCCCTCGTTGCTGTAGGTCCCCGGCACTTCCTGGTACGGAATGTAGACCAGGCCGGTATCGGGATTGAAGGACATCGGATGCCAGTTGTGGGCGCCAAAGGGGCTTGGCCACATCACCACCATCTCTTTTTCGTAACGGGCGCCGGGCACCTCCACCGGTCGCCCGGTAGCCAGGTCGATGCGCTCGGCCCAGGTCACCTTGCCGAACTTTTCTGCCGACAGCAGCTCGCCGGTAGCGCGGTCCAGCACATAGAAAAATCCGTTCTTGGGCGCCTGCATCAGCACCTGGCGCTGCTTGCCATCGATCTCGAGATTGGCCAGCGTGATCTGCTGGGTTGCGGTGAAGTCCCAGGTATCGCCCGGGTTGACCTGATAGTGCCAGACCAGCTTGCCGGTCTCCGGCCGCACCGCCAGAATCGACGAGAGGAACAGGTTGTCACCGCCACCCGGGCTGCGAATCTCGCGGTTCCAGGGCGAGCCATTGCCGGTGCCCACATACAACAGATCCAGTTCGGGATCGTAGGCCATGCTGTCCCAGGCGGTACCACCGCCACCCAGGGACCAGTCAGTGTCCGTGCTCCAGGTCTTGGCGGCTTCGACTAGCTCCGGATGCTCGACCGGCTTGGACGGGTCCGCTGGCACGGTGTAGAAGCGCCAGCGCATCTCGCCGGTCTCGGCGTCATAGGCCGAGAAATAGCCGCGCACGCCAAATTCCGCCCCACCGTTGCCGATCATGATCATGCCCTTGACCACCCGAGGCGCTGCAGTGATGGTATAGGGCTGGCTGTTGTCGGTCGTCTGCTGTGTCCAGACCTCGTTACCGGTCTTCGCATCCAGCGCGATCAGTCGTCCATCCAGGGTGCCCACATAGACCTTGCCCCCATGCAGTGCGACGCCACGGTTCACTGCATCACAGCAGGCGTGCCGCCCCTTGGCCTTGTCGACCTTCGGATCGAAACTCCAGAGAATATCCCCCGAGGCGGCGTCCACGGCCATGACCCGACTCCAGGACAGGGAGGTATAGAGCACACCCTCGCTATACAGGGGCGTCGCCTCCAGGCCGCGGTTGTTGTCCAGGTCGATCGACCACGCCAGGCCGAGCTTGCCCACCGTATCCGGATTGAGATCGGCCAGCGGGCTGTAGCGCTGCCCCGCCAGGGTGCGGTCATAGCTGAGCCACTCACCCTCGGCCATGGGCGGCGCGTGGGACACTCCGGTCTGACTCGGCTGCGCCTGGGCCATGTTCCAGCCCAGCATGGCGAGGGTGAAGGCGCTGGCCATCGCTGCAAGGGAGGTGTTGAGCTTTATTGTTGTTGTCATGGTGTTGTCTCTCTGGGTGATATCGTGTTCTCAGCTACCGGCAAAATCGCGGATACGCTGGGCTACTGCCTCGGGCGCCTCCAGCGCCACCGAATGACCGGCGCCAGGGATCACGTACATGTCGCCATGGCCACTGACTTCGACGATCTGTTGTGACAGCGCCACGCTGTAGGCGTGATCCTGCTCGCCGGCCAATACCAGCAAGGGCACTTCAAGCAGGGCAATTTCAGGCAGCACACTCTGGCGGTGAATGACGCCCCGCGCGGCCTCACCGATCGAGGTGTGCAGGGCCAGCATGCGGGTTCGCCAATGGGTGAGCAGCGCCTCGCTGGCGGGGTCGGCAAAAATGCGCTCGCCAAACATGATGTACATCAGGGTATCGATATGCGGGGCCGGCCCGTTCCGGCCCAGGTCCTCGACCAGGGGCTCGAACTCGGCCAGCTTGTGCTCCAGGTCGGCACTGCTGCCCATCACGATGCAGCCCGATACCAGCTGTGGATAGCGCGCGGCGAGTCGCAGGGCGACAAAGCCGCCCATGGAGTTGCCGGCGACCAGGCAGGGGCCGAACTCCAGGGCATCGATCAGGCCGGCGGCATCACGGGTCAGATTGTCCATATCCAGCTTGCCTGCGCGACCGCTGCGCCCCTGGCCGCGATGGTCATAGGCAAGGATATCGAAGTGATCCTTGAGCCGGTCGATCAAGGGCTCGAACATGCTCAGATCGAAGAACAGGGAGTGACTCAACAGCAGCCGCGGACCGCCCTCCCGGCCGCTACGCTGGTAATGAATGGTCGTATCGTTGACCTGGATCTCCGGCATATGACGCCCCCTGGTATTGCCGCCGCAGGATCACGGCCCAGGGTCGATCCTAGGGAGTGCGCCACGGCACTTTCACCCCCCTGTTGGGGGATAGGCCGGCAGGGGACCGTACGGGGTGCATCAGGATATGTCGGCCAGCTAGGCCTGAACGCAAAAAAGCCCCCGAGGGGGGCTTTTCAGACACTGCTGGAGGTGCGAGCTGTGGGCTCGGAAGGACTAGCCGATCAACCGCACTTGCTCTCTCCGCAGTTCAGGCAGGTCATGCAGCCATCCATCTGCACGGCTGCCTGGGTGTGGCATTTGCCGCACATCTGGGCGCCGGGCGGATAGGACTCGGTGCTGTCGTCACAGTCGGAATCGACCTGACCCTGTGGCTTGAGGCTGACGAACTCGGCCCGCTTCTGCTCGAGGTAGGCACGCTGGTGCTCGTCCATCTCGTTGGTCATCATGCCGATGCGGGTCAGGTGCTGCTCGAGCACATCGCCGATCTCGGCCACCAGTGAAGGCATCCAACGGCCACCACGCTTCATGTAGCCGCCCTTGGGGTCGAATACGCTACGCAGCTCTTCCACCAGGAAGGTGCAGTCACCACCCTTGCGGAATACCGCAGAGATAATCAGCGTGAGGGCTGAAATCCACTGGTAGTGCTCCATGTTCTTGGAGTTGATGAAGATCTCGAAGGGCCGGCGGATCTCGTGATCGCTGCCGTGATTGAGGATCACGTCATTGATGGTCACGTAGATTGCGTGCTCGGAAGTCGGGGTCTTGATCTTGTAGGTCGAGCCTTCGAGAAATTCGGGACGCTTGAGCTTCTCGTGCATCTCTTCCAGTTGCTCGGCCGGTGCCGCGACCTCGGCCAGTTTGGCGGGCTCATCGGGCTTGACGACGGCGTAGTCGACAATCTTGCTGGTGATCTTCAGTGCCATTTCTCGATCCTCACCCGGCCGCAGCCGGGCTCTGTACTATTCGTTTGCGGGGCGTCCGTATCGGACTCCGTTGGTTCAGAACTTGCCGTAGTAGCCTTCCTTGAGGGCGTCGTACAGGTTGGCTGCGCTGTGCATCTCGCCATCGTACTCGATCTCGTCGCCGCCCTTGGCTTCGACGAAGCTGCCATCCTCAAGCTTGAAGCGGTAGGTAGTGTTGGCCAGATCCTGCTCCTTGACCAGCACGCCCTGGAACGCCTCGGGGTTGAAGCGGAAGGTGGTGCAGCCCTTCAGACCCTTCTCGAACGCGTAACGGTAGATGTCCTTGAAATCCTCGTAGGGATAATCGGTCGGCACGTTGGCGGTCTTGGAGATCGACGAGTCGATCCACTTCTGGGCGGCCGCCTGCACGTCCACGTGCTCGGTCGGCTTGACGTCATCGGCGGCGATGAAATAGTCCGGCAGGTTACGGGTACCGGCTTCCATGCTCGGCAGCGCCTCGGCATTGACGAAGTGACGGTAGGCGAGCAGCTCGAAGCTGAACACGTCGACCTTTTCCTTGGACTTCTTGTTGGCCCGGATCACGTTGCGGAAATAGTGATGGGCAAAGCTCGGCTCGATGCCATTGGAGGCATTGTTGGCCAGCGACAGAGAGATGGTACCGGTTGGCGCGATCGAGCTGTGGTGGGTGAAGCGCGCACCCTTCTCGCTCAATGCGGCGACCAGCTCGGCATCTTCGCCGGCGATCTGCTGCATGTAACGGCTGTACTTGGCCCACAGTACCTTGCCCTTGATGGTGTCGCCGGCCTTGATGCCGTCGGCGCGCATTTCCGGACGCTTGACCAGCATGGCTTCGGTGACGGTGAAGTCCTCGTCCATGATCGGCGCGGCACCCTTCTCTTCGCTCAGCTGCAGTGCCGTGCGCCAGCCCTGTACTGCCATTTCCTTGGAGACCTGCTCGGTAAAGTCCAGGGACTTCTGCTCACCGTACTTCATGCACAGCATGGTCATGGTTGAACCCAGACCGAGGAAGCCCATACCGTGACGGCGTTTGCGGAAGATCTCCGCACGCTGCTCTTCCAGGGGCAGACCGTTGATTTCCACCACGTTGTCGAGCATGCGGGTAAAGACGTCGACCACCCTGCGGTATTCGTCCCAGTCAAAGCGTGCCTTCTCGGTGAAGGGATCGCGTACGAACAGGGTCAGATTGATCGAACCCAGCAGACAGGCGCCATGGGGCGGCAGCGGCTGCTCGCCACAGGGGTTGGTGGCGCGGATCTCTTCACAGAACCAGTTGTTGTTCATCTGGTTGACGCGGTCAATCAGGATGAAACCGGGCTCGGCGAAGTCGTAGGTGGAGGTCATGATCATGTCCCAGATCCGACGTGCCTTGAGCACCTTGGATACGCGACAGGCCACACGGCCATCCTCACGGGTCAGGTAACGCTGGGTAGCAGGCAGCTCGCGCCAGATCACCTGATCGTCATTGTTCAGATCGAGGCCATCGGCATCGATTTCGGCCTGGGTCAGGGGGAAGGACAGCTTCCAGTCGGCGTCGGCAGCCACAGCCTGCATGAAGTCCTCGGTGATCAGCAGCGACAGGTTGAACTGACGCAGCCGGCCGCCCTCGCGCTTGGCACGGATGAAATCCATCACGTCGGGATGGCCGACATCAAAGGTCGCCATCTGCGCGCCACGACGGCCACCGGCGGAAGACACGGTGAAGCACATCTTGTCGTAGATATCCATGAACGACAGCGGGCCTGAGGTGTATGCGCCAGCACCGGAGACGTAGGCACCCTTGGGGCGCAGGGTGGAGAATTCGTAGCCGATACCACAGCCGGCCTTGAGCGTCAGACCGGCTTCATGCAGTTTGGACAGGATGTCATCCATCGAATCGCCGATGGTAGCCGACACGGTGCAGTTGATGGTCGAGGTCGCCGGCTTGTGTTCCAGCGCGCCAGCGTTTGACGTGATACGGCCAGCAGGAATGGCGCCATGGCGCAGGGCCCAGAGAAACTGCTCGTACCAGTGCTCACGAACGGAGGGCTCTTCCACATCGGCAATAGCCCGGGCAACGCGCTGATAGGTCTCATCGACAGAGGCATCGATGGCTACCCCATCCTTGGTCTTCAACCGGTACTTGGTATCCCAGATGTCCTCCGAGGCGGGCTGCATCGGGATGTCGGTGACCGTGTTGTGCAGGCGCTGCACCTTGGCTGTCTGGCTCATTTTTATCTCCTGAAACGCTCGGCTACACCCCGCAAAACCACACCTTCGGCGCGACACTTTCAACGCGAAATGGCGCCGGGGGCTTCCGGGAAAGAAACACTACTTGTTGTGCATAGCGAGCAATCCTAGTCCCAGATATGGTAAAGATCAATATCCGCCAGGGCATAAAAAAGTGGTTTTTCTGCTTGACTTGAGCCGAGCCAGAAAGGACGCGGCCGGGGAGCGCCGGCCTGAACGGCCGGCGGTAAAACAGGTTTGATTCAGGCTGAGTTAGTACCTAGTTGCCGTCTATCGGAAAGAAGCTGCCGTGGCTCCATACACCCAGGCAGGTCTTGCCATGGTGTTCGCGCTCCACAGCCAGCTCGACCAGTTGGTAGAACACATTGCGGCCGATCAAAGCTTCCAGATTCCCGCGCACCAGCACATAGGGGGACGGCTCCTGGGTGTCGGGATCCAGTTCGACCCGTATGGGATGCTCCGGATCGGCCTCCACGCTGTCTTCCAGATTGGTAGTGAAGGTCAGCTTCTGCTCTTCGCCCTCTCCTTCCACCTTGAGCTGGGTGGCGACAAAGGGTTTGTCGTCGACCTGGATGGCCCAGCGTTCTACCGGGGTCACCAGGTAATAGCGGCCATCGTCGTCAAGGCGCAGGATACTGGCGAAAAGCTGTGCCAATGCCATGCGGTTGATCGGATCGCCCTCGTGGTACCAGGTTCCATCCCTGACGATCTGCATGTCCATTTCCCCACTGACCGGCGGATCCCACTGATCTACCGGAGCCGGCGAGGGACGGCGGGTCGAGCTGGCACCGGGGATGCTGGCAAGCAATGACTGGTGCGGTGGCTGACGTCGGGTCATATTGGTACCTCTTCTGGTCGAAGCTCAGCGACCCAGCAATTGCCGGGTGTAATCCTCTAGCGGCGGACGCAACAGATCGGCTGGCTCGGTTTCATAGAACTGCAGGAAGCCGCCACGCGAACGGATCACGGCATGGTCGACAAGCCGTCGGGTAGCGGTTTCCATCAGAATAAGATGCAAGGTGGCGCGGTCAACGCCCACATCGCCCAGCTTGCGCGACTCTTCCCAGTGCTCCAGGTCGCCAACCTGATCGTCGGCACTGGCAAAGCGCGTGTAGAGCAGATAGTCCATGCGGTGCAGGTAAGCCTGTTCCAGGGCCTCCTCCAGTCCCAGCGGGGTCTCAGCCCTACGTACCAGAGGAAACACCTGCACTGCCGCGGCAAACGTCTCCTGCGCTACCACGTTGGGTTGCGCGTAGGGATGCCCTACCGGCACGAAATGGCCCTGGGCAATGAACAGACTGGAATCGGACTGCAGACTCCAGTTGAACTGGCGGGTGATGCTGTAATGATCCATCAGCCCGGCATCGCCCATGTAATGACGTGCCGTTTTCTGCATGTCCGAAGGGTTGACGCAGCCGGCCAGCGCGACCACGGCGGAAAGTATCAGGGCAAGTCCTGTCCAGCGCATCAAGATCTCCTCCGGGAGAAAACTAAAGGCCGCGCATCCATTCGGGACGCAAACGAGCCCGTTCGGGGCGCTCAATCGCGGTCTGCACCTGGCCAAGCAGCTGTTGCTTGTCGGCCCCCAGAATGCCCTTGAGCACCAGGGCATTGGATGCATGGTCGCTGCGGAACACCGTGTTGTTCAACTCCAGCTCACCAATAAACTGTTTCAACTCGAGAAACAGGCTTTGCTGATCCAGCGGTTCGAAATCAGGAAAGCGCTCGCGGTAGCGCTCCATCCCCTGCGGGAAACTGACCACCAGGGTCGAGACGAATTCCGGCTGGGTGGCATTCATCAGTCTGGCAGAATTGAGTGCATGCTGCTCGCTCAGACTCTTGCCACCCAGGCCGTTGAGTATCATCACCGACCGTTGCATACCGGCCTCACCGGCCTTGGTCAGCGCCTGCTCGGTGGATTCGAAGGTTTCGCCCTTGTTGACCCGCTGCAGCACTTCATCATCACCGGACTCGGCACCAATGTAGAGCATCGCCAGTCCGGCCTCGCGCAACTCCCTCAACTCCTCCACCGACTTGCGCTTGAGATTGCGCGGCAGGCAGTACGAGGTGACCCGTTCGACGGTAGGCATGTGCTCACGAATCGCCCGGAGGATGGTCAGCAATCGGCGGGTGGGGAGCACCATCGCATCGCCGTCAGCCAGAAAAACCCGCTGCACGATCAGTTGTTCCCCGCTACGGCGGATTTCTTCCAGCACCTGGCTCTCGTCCCGGGCGCGGAATTTCTTCTGCTCGGCGGTATACATCTCGCAGAAGGTGCAATTGTTCCATGAACAGCCATTGGTGACCGGCAGGATCAGCGAATGCGCCTCGCTGGGCGGACGAAAGACGGGCTCGATATAACTGACAGGAAACGACTGTGCGGACATGTACTCTCCGGCAAGGGCTAACGGGACGACCCTTCAGTCTACTACAAAAATACCTGCACACTGGATCACCCGTATACGTTTCGCACCGCCCCTGTGATTGATTTATCGTTTTATCTCCACTCGAGACATATATCGAATAAGAACCAAGCCCCAAATTCATAGGGATATTGCAATGAACAGATTCAACCTTCCTCGTGCCGGTTTCTACCGGACCGGGCTGGCCGCCGCCATTTTCGCCGTTACCCTCACCGGGTGTCTGTCCGGAGGAGGCGGCTCGTCTGATTCTGCTTCGGATTCCGGACCCGCAACGCTTTCAACAAGCGTAAAACAGGGAGAGGTGCGCGGCGTGCAGCTCGAGTCGGGCGCATTGGCTTTTCGCGGCATCCGGTACGGCGCGGCACCTGTTGATGCGCTTCGCTTTGCCGCTCCGGAACCAGCGCCGGGCTGGGATGACCCCCTGCAATTAACCGCGGATTTCGGTAGCGCCTGCCCCCAGGTCGCGAGCCCCTTCGGCGAGGCCAGCAACGACGAAGACTGTCTGTTCCTGAATGTCTACCGCCCGGCCGAGCCAGGTGACTACCCGGTAATGGTATGGATACATGGCGGCGCCTTCATATATGGTTCCGGAGGTCCGAGCTATGACCCTTCTCGTCTGGTAGACGAGGGCGTGGTCGTGGTAACGATCAATTACCGTCTTGGAGCACTCGGCTTCCTGCCCCACGAAGATCTGCCCGGTGCCAATTTCGGCCTGCAGGATCAGCAGCTCGCGTTGAAATGGGTGCAGGAAAACATTGACGCATTCGACGGCGACCCGGACAACGTGACCATTTTCGGCGAATCCGCCGGTGGCCATAGCGTACTCAGCCAGATCGCGTCTCCTGGAGCTGCCGGCCTTTTCCAGAAGGCCATCGTGCAGAGTGGTTCATATAACGGCGATCAGTTGCCGCTCGGCGACGTTCAGTTGGGGCCCTTCACCATTCCCGGCGGCCAGACCCTTTTTGGCGAGCCTACCATTGCCAAAACCACGTGCCAGGGAGAAACCGACGCAGCCCTGGTCAGTTGCTTGCGCGGACTGGATGTTGCGGACGTACTCGCAGCGCAACCGGGCAATATCATACCGGTGACCAACACCGCCGTGCTGCCGGCGTCCATCAATGCCTCGCTATCCAGCGGAAACTTCAACCAGGTGCCTGTCATGATGGGCAGCAACCGGGATGAAGGCTCGCTCTTCACCCTGCTCGCGCTGGCCGATGATGCCGCGCTGTTGCAGACCGAAGCCAGCTATCGAACCGCGGTTGCCTCTCTGCTAGCCGAGGACCCCACTCTGGACGCCGTAGCCATCGCTGATTACTACAGCGCCAAACAGGCAGATGGCCCGCTCAAATTCATTAACGCATATACCGCAATCGGTACCGATTGGCGCTTCAGTTGCCCGAACAATACCCAATGGGGCTATCTCGATGATCGAGTAGACACCTATGGTTACTGGTTTACGGATCGCGCGGCGCCCCCGCTCGCTGGTTTACAAGCCCCTTTCCCTCTGGGTGCATCGCATTCCTTCGAGATTCAGTACGTATTAAGCAGTTTCAAGAACATGGAGGACCGTGGCGCAACCCAGGCGCAGTTGGACCTGGCTAGCGAGATGACGGCCTACTGGGCGAATTTCGCCAAGTACGGAGAAGACCCTGCGATCGGCCCGAACGGCACTGACGGAGCTGCCGGCGCAGTCGATTGGCCGCGCTTGACGGCCGACGGCTCGATTATCAGCCTGGGTACACCCGCTCCCGTTGTGGTCCCGGTTGCCGACTTCAGAACCGTTCACGAGTGCGCGTTCTGGCAGAACCCCCCAAGGATCTGAGGACTATCCAAGGCAATAAAAAGGCCCCGTCTTGACGGGGCCTTTTTGTGTATGCCATAGCGCTTACGCTTGAGCCTTGGGCAGCTCCTCATCACGCTTGCGCTTGGACTTGTTGCCCATGCGCACGCCAATATCCATCAGAAACTGCATATAGCCTTCCTTGTCCTCGATCACGTCCTGCCAGAACGGCGAGTGATACATGGCCATGGCCCCGTGCACCAACGCCCAGGCCGCGCAGTAGTGGAAATAGGCCGGCACGTTCTCCAGCTTGCCCTCGTCTATACGCTCCTGAATCACACCGGTCAGGTGGTTGAAGTTGGATGCGCGGATCTTGTGCAGCTCTTCGACCAACTCCGGCAACTGGTTGGACTTGACCAGCTTTTCTTCCAGACGATCAAACAAACGGTAGCGTTCCGGGTCGCTCATGCGAAAGGCAAAGTAGTCACGGGACAGGGCTTCGCGGTCGCGTTCGATACTTTCGGAGTGCAGCAGACTGGCAAGATCGCGCTCGTAATCGAGCATCAGACGCAAATAGATTTCGGCCTTGGATTTGAAATGCTTGTAGATCGTGCCCTTGCCGATGCCCACCTCGTCGGCGATCATCTCAACGGTCACACTGTCCTCACCCTGTTCCAGGAACAGGCGCAGGGAGGTATCCAGAATTTCCTGCTCGCGGCGCCGAAACTCGCGAACCTTACGTGACTCTTTCTGCATGACGATTGTGCAATCCCCTACCGGCAAAATCGGCATTATGCCAAGGTGGTGACCAAATTCCCATGTTTGATTGAAACCTGACTGTTAGGCCCTTTTCTGAACACGAACGGCTAGCAGAGCCAGCAGCATCGAGCCCAGCATCAGCAACAGTGACACTGCGTTGAGTACCGGCGTGGCCCCTTCCCGCAGGCGGCTGAACAGCGTAATCGTCAGCGGTGCATCGGAGCCCACCAGCATCAGCGTGGTATTGAAATTCTCGAATGACATCAGAAAGCAGATAAGCCCGGCGCCGATCATCGCCGGTGCCAGAAAAGGCAGGGTCACTGTCAGCACGGCCGTCAGTGGCGAGGCACCCAGATTGCGGGCCGCCTCCTCGAGCTGCACATCGAAGGTGCGCAAGCGCGCCGAGATAACCAGGGTCGCAATGGTGCTCAGAAAGGCAAACTGGCCAAGCACCACCAACAGCAGCCCTGGCCTGAGCATGTCCAGCAGGATGTCGTGGTTGAAGTCGAAGTGATTGGCAATGCGACTGGCAAAGATCAGGATCGAGATGCCCAGAATCACGCCCGGAATCACCAGGGGCAACAGCATCAGGATGAACAGCAGGTTTTTGCCCGGAAACTGGCAACGTTCGAACAGAAAGGCATTCAAGGTGGCAAGGGTGACGGCCAGAAGCGTGACACAGCCGGCGACCAGCGCACTGACACCGACGCTACGAATGATGCCGCGGTCGTGCATGAGTCCGGTTCGCTCAGGCGTGTTGGCAATGAACCAGTCCAGGGTGAACCCCTGCCAGGGCAAAGCCGGGAACCGGCTGTCATTGAACGCAAAGACGCCGACCACCAACAGCGGCGCCGCCAGGTAGACAAAGAACACCAGCACGTAAGCGGCATAGGTCCAGCGGAAGCGCCGCGTCAGCGGCAGCGTCGCGATCATCGCATGGTCTCCGCAAAGGATTGCCGGGTAAGCTTCAGACCCGACCAGACAATCAGTGATGACAATACCAGCAGCAGCACGCCGAAGGCGGCTCCCTGCTCCCAGTTGAAGCGCGTGATGAACTGGGTAAAGATCTGCTCGGTAAACCACATGCTGTCCTTGCCGCCAAGCAACACCGGTGTCAGATAGTTACCCACCGACAACATGAACACCACAATGGACCCTGAAACAATCCCCGGCATGGCATGGGGTATCACGATGTGCCGCGCCACACTCAGGTGGTTGCCGCCCAGGTCGTAGGCGGCCTCCACCAGACTGTCGTCCAGGCTGTCCAGGGTGGTGACCAGCGGAACCAGCATGAACAGGATAGAGGCATAGACCAGCCCCACCATGATCGCAACATCGTTGTAGAGCATCTCCACCGGCCCCGCCGCCAACCCGCTCCATTGCAGCAGCCCACTGAGCACGCCGCTTTCACGCAGCAGGATCATCCAGCCATAGGTTCGCACCAGCTCACTCACCCAGAACGGCACCAGGCAGGCGAGAAACAGCAGGGTTCGCCGGCGGCCCCGCACCAGCTTGGCGATATACCAGGCCACCGGAAAGGCAATCACCAGTGTCAGCACCGTGGTGAATATGGAAATCAGGGCGGTACGCAAGAAGGTGCGCCAATACAGGGATTCAGTGAAGAACAGCTCGTAGTGCATCCAGCTGAAGCGATGCTCGGCAAAGCCGATGCGCTCACGCAGTGAAACCAGCACCATATCCACGTGGGGCAGCAGGATCAGCAACAGCAGCCATAGCAACAGCGGCAGCATGAGCAGAAACACGCCCAGACGCAGCCCGCTGGCTGGCGTTGTGGACGACCTCACAGGGCTGGCGCCGCGAAATACTGGGCCTGATTGCCCATCCAGCCCAACTGCAGCCGATCACCCGGACGCAGCTGTGCAAACTCGGGGGTCTGCGGCAGCCGCACGGTCAACTCGGTGCCCTCGTCCAGTAGCGCGCCAATGCGGCTGTTGGCGCCATCGAACAACAGCGTCGACACCCGGGCATCCAGGCAGTTATCCATCTGACAGGGCTGGCCCGGCAGCAGCGGGCTGATACCCTCGGGACGGACGAATAGCGAGACCGGCGCGCCGCGGTCCGCTGGTGTTGCTCCGGCCGCCGTGGCACGGATGATCCGACCCGACGCCAGGGCAACCCGCCCCGGGGCCTCCACACGACCGCTCAGACGGTTGGAGTCGCCCACAAAGCCGGCGACAAAGGCAGTGGCTGGCTGGTAGTAGAGGGTTTGCGGGCTCGCCACCTGCTCGAACCGCCCCTGGTTCATCACCGCCACCTGATCGGACATGACCAGCGCTTCGGACTGGTCGTGGGTGATGTACACGAAGGTCGTGCCGAAGGTCTGCTGCAACTGCTTGAGCTCCAGCTTCATCTGCTCACGCAGCTTCAGATCCAGCGCACCCAGGGGTTCGTCCAGCAACAGCACTGCCGGCTCCAGCACCAGACAGCGCGCAATGGCAATACGTTGTTTCTGGCCGCCGGACAGCTGGTCCGGCTTGCGCTGCCCCACATCCGGCAGGCCTACGCGCTCCAGCACATCAGCCACGCGCCGGGCTATCTCCGAGCGCGAGGTGCCACGGCGCTTGAGGCCATAGGCGATATTGTCCGCCACGCTCATCATCGGGAACAGGGCCAGATGCTGGAACACCATGTTCAGCGGGCGCTTGTTCGGTGGTACACCCAGCATGGAGTGACCCTTGATGCGTATATCGCCGCTGTCGGGTTCGACAAAGCCGGCCAGCATGCGCAGCAGCGTGGTCTTGCCGCAACCGGACGGCCCGAGGATGGAAAAGAAGGATCCGCTGGGAATACTCAGGGAAATATTATCGACTGCAGCCTGTCCGGCAAACGACTTGGACAGTTGCTGGCACTCAAGGTCCAGGATGGTATCAGTAGGCGGCATGGCAATTCCGTTGCAGGAGGTACTGATCCGCCCGGCGTTGCGCCGGGCAGAACCTCTGGGAGAGTTCAGTTCGCGGCGTTCACACGGTCAAGTATGCGCCCTTCGATTGCCTCCAGACCCGGCGGTACCGGTGGATACCACTTGATATTGTTCAACGCTGCCTCATCGAAACTGCTCTCGAAACTCTGCTTGAGCTTGGCGTCGACAAAGGCTTCAGCCCCCCGCGCTGCGGTAAAATTACCCGCAGACTGGGTGATCAATGCGGCGATCTCCGGCTGCATGACAAAGTTGATCCACTTGTAGGCTGCTGCATCGTTTTCGCCACGACGGGGCAGCGCAAAGGTATCAATCCAGCCCAGCGCACCGCTGGCAGGTGCGACGAAACTGATCTTCGGATTCCCCGCCTGGAGTTTCCAGCCGCCGGCATCCCAGCCCTTGGCTGCAACCACTTCTCCGGAGGCCACCAGATTGATCAGCTCGTCACCGCCGGTCCAGTAGGTCTTCACGTTGGGCTTGCAGGCGATCAGCTTTTCCTGCACGCGGGTCATCATCGCCTCGTAGGCCGCCGGATCGTCATAGGCGGCAAAGGGGTCCTCGCCCATGGAAAAAGCCATCCCGATCAGGATCGGTCGGCGCAGGCGATAGGATACGCGGCCGGCCAGTTCCGGTTTGCACAGGTCGGCAAAATCGCTGACCTGGTCGCGCACGCTGTCATGCACGATCAGACCGGTGGTGCCCCACACGTGGGGTACGGCATACACCTCGCCATCCAGTTCGGCGCTGTCTTTGGTAGCGGCCAGCATGGAGGGAATGAAGAGGGAGGAATCAATCTGGCTGAGATCCATCGGCTTGTAGATCCGATACTCCTGCTGGGCACTGGTGATGCGATCCTGACTGGGCTGCGCCAGATCAAAGCCCGAGCCACCCGTGGCCCGCAGCTTGGAAATCATGTCCTCGTTATTGGACAGCGTAACCTGCACGTCGATGCCGGTCTGCTCCTCGAACTGGCTGATCACCTCTTCCGGGGCATAGCCGCCCCAGGTCAGCAGCCGAAGCTCTTCGGCAACGGCAGAGAACGGAATGACAAGGGTTATTACCGCGGGCACAACCAACTGTTTCAAACGCATGATGTACTTCCTTTTATCGTCGTTGATTCCCGAAATTAAGTCATGGCCGTGACAGTATAGTTACGGTTGGCAAAGCTGCCCGTGAACAGCTAACAACGGTTGACGATAAAATGCCGCTCGCGTATTCCAAATCGGTTTATCAAAGGTGACGCAAGGACTGGCGGGCTGGGGGATTTGGGTAATACTCAAGTCATCAGGTCAACGCGTTCCCCCAAGCGCACGGCCTGAGTGGTTGGGCTAGACCTAAGTACGACAGGATGCTACGCCCGACCTCGCAACACTCCTAATGGTCTTGACCCGAATACTTCCCCCAGTATTCGGGTTTTTTTTGCCTGTTTCTCAGCTGTCGGCTCAGGCAGCCAGCGGGAACAGCCGATGGAAGTTGTCGGTGGTATTGCGCCACAGGGTCTCGATCGGCTCACCACGCAGCTCGGCCAGGAAGGCCGCCACGTCACAGACGAACTGCGGCTCGTTGGGCTTGCCGCGGTGCGGGACAGGCGCCAGATAGGGTGAATCGGTCTCGACCAGCAGGCGGTCGGCCGGCACGCGCCGGGCAACATCACGCAGGGCCTCGGCATTGCGGAAGGTGACAATACCCGACAGGGAAATGTAATAGCCCATATCCAGGGCCTGGCGCGCCATGTCCCAGTCCTCGGTGAAGCAATGCAGTACCCCGGCATGTGCCAGATCCGCTTCGCGCAGCAGGTCCAGGGTATCCTGGCGCGCCGCCCGGGTATGGATGATGACCGGTTTGCCGGTTTGTCCGGCCGCCTCCAGGTGACACTGGAAGGAGTGCTTCTGCTGCTGCGCCATGTCGGGCTGGTAGTGATAGTCCAGCCCGGTCTCGCCAATGGCCACCACCCGGGGATGGGCCAGTTCGGCGAGCAGCCAGTCGAGCTCGGTAGTCTGCGCGTCGACGAGATCCAGCGGATGCACGCCCACACTGCAGAACACATCGGGGTAACGCTCGGCCAATGTCTTGACGACCGGGGCGTTGGCAGCGTCCACGCCGATGCAGAGAAATTTGCCCACGCCCCTGGAGCGGGCAGCGTCCAGAGCAGCGTCGAGGGAACCTTCGTAGGGTGTCAGATCAAGGCGGTCGAGATGGCAGTGGGAGTCAATCAGCATTGCATGGCAACTTACATCGTGTGGGTGGGGCGGTCGGATTTCAGTGCGCCGGCAAGATAGGTTTCGATCTTGCTGCGCGCCGTGTTGTCCTGGTCGCTGAACTGCACACCGATACCCGCCGCGCGATTGCCCTGCGCGCCCTTCGGCGTGATCCAGATGACCTTGCCGGCCACCGGAATCTTTTCCGGCTCATCCATCAGATTGAGCAACATGAACACCTCGTCGCTGAGGCGGTAGCTCTTGTTGGTCGGAATGAAAAGCCCACCGTGCTTGACGAAGGGCATGTAGGCGGCATACAGCACCGATTTGTCCTTGATGGTGAGCGACAGGATCCCGTTGCGGGGACCGGGTGCGGTCGGATTGCTCATGGTCTGTTCATCCTGATCAATAGTGACTGCAGATTAACGCTTTTTCAGCAACTGTTTCCACTCCAGCAGCATGCTCTCGAGAAACAGCGCCCGGTTCAGGTTCGCCTTGCCCAGGGTCATCGAACGGTGCGCCAGCAACCAGTCCTGCCATTCCATAAGGGGCTGTGCTGCCACATGCCGGGCCATGTAGCCCAATACCACATCCATGTCAGCGTTGGCTGCATGGGCCACGGCCCCCGTCTGCAACTTGAGCAGGTCGAGGGTCCAGCTGCAGAACCAGTCGATCAGCAGCTCCAGCGGTATCTTCGCCCAGCTCTCGGCAACCTGGCTGGCAGACTGCTTGTCCTTGAGCAGCGCCTTGACGGCTTCCACCACGCCCGCACGCAACTGCACCGCATCCACTTCATGCAGGGCTGCGGCGCGCAGCGGCGCCCCGCCAGCCATGTGCAGCAGCGTCAGCCGTTGCTCGGCACTCAGTTCCGGCGCGGCCTCGCCCAACCAGGCCAGTGCAGCCTCCTGCCCTGGCGTAGGCAACTTCTGGGCGCGGCAACGACTGCGCACGGTCGCGAGCAATCGTCCCGGGTGATCTGTTACCAGCAGGAGGTAGGTATTGGCGGTCGGTTCCTCCAGGGACTTGAGCAAGGCGTTGGCCGCATTCTGGTTCATGGCCTCAGCCGGATGCAGCACGATCACCTTGCTGCCGCCCTGCTGGGAGGTCTGGCCCATGAAGTCGACAAGATGCCGTATGGCATCGACCCTGATCGCCTTGCCCTCCTCTTCAGGCGCGACCAGCAGCAGATCCGGATGAGTGCCCGCCTCACGCAGCAGACAGCTGCGGCAACGTCCGCAGGCCATCGCCTGGGCTGGCTGCTCACAGAGCAGAAAGGCGGCAAAGGCATTGGCAAAACGTCGCTTGCCGACCCCCGGCAGACCACTGAAGAGATAGGCGTGCGCATGCTGTGGCTGGCCGGTCAGTTGCGACCAGACCTCGGCGTGCCAGGGAAAGGCGACCTCAGGCATGCCAGCGCTCCAGCACCCGGGCTACCATCGGCTGCATCTGGGCGGCCACCTGCTCGAGACTGCCGCTGGCGTCTATCACATGGTAGCGCTGCGGGTCGGCGGCAGCGCGTTGCAGATAACTGTTGCGCACGGCCTCGAAAAAGGCGGATTGCTCGACCTCGAAACGGTCCAGTTCACTGCGCGCCCGCGCACGCTGCATGCCTACCTCGACGGGCACATCGAAGACCAGCGTCAGGTCCGGCCGCAGGCTGCCCTGCACCCAGTCTTCGAGCACACCGATGCGCTGGCTGCTTATACCCCTGCCACCGCCCTGGTAGGCATAGGTGGCATCCGTGAACCTGTCGCTGATCACCACCTGCCCCTGCGCCAGTGCCGGCTTTATCAACTGCTCCAGGTGTTGCGCCCGGGCGGCGAACATCAGCAGCAGTTCGGCATCGGAGCTCATCGGCTCCTCATGGTGGCTGAGCAGTACCTCGCGGATCCGCTCGGCAATCGGGGTTCCTCCGGGTTCGCGGGTGAGCAGCGGATCACAGTCGGCCTCGCGCAGGGCCGCGGCAAACAACTGCAGATTGGTAGACTTGCCCGCGCCTTCCGGCCCCTCGAATGTGATGAACATGCCGCTCACTGCGCGCCCTCCCCTGTTGTCCCTGCAGCTGGCGGGCTGGAACGGTAATTCTCCGCGCGCCGGCGAATCTGGTACTCGCGAACGGCCTGGTTGTGCTCGCGCAGCGAGTCCGAGAATACATGACTGCCGTCGCCCCGGGCGACGAAGTACAGGCTGGTGCCGGGCTTGGGATTGACGGCCGCTTCAATGGCCTCACGCCCCGGCATGGCGATCGGCGTCGGTGGCAGGCCATCAATGGTGTAGGTGTTGTAGGGCGTGGGCTGACGCAGATCGCTGCGGCGGATGTTGCCGGCATAGTCATCGCCCATGCCGTAGATGACGGTGGGGTCAGTTTGCAGGCGCATGCCGATTCGCAGACGGCGGGTAAAGACTCCGGCGATCTCCGGACGCTCGGCGGGCACACCGGTCTCCTTCTCAATGATCGAGGCAAGAATCAGCGCCTCGTAGGGCGTACTGATCGGCAGATCATCGGCGCGACCCTGCCAGACCTCGTCGAGGACTTCTTCCATGCGCTGATAGGAACGCAGCAGAATATCCCTGTCACTCATGCCGAAGGTGTACTGATAGGTGTCCGGAAAAAAACGGCCCTCGGGGTGCACGCCCTCCAGCCCCAGGGCGGTCATGACCTCGGCATGGCTCAGCTCGGCATCCAGGGTCTGTTGCAGACGTTCGGCCCCCGCTAGTTGCCGCCGTACCTGCGCGAAGCTCCATCCCTCGACCAGCGTCACACTGCGCCGGACCACTTCACCGGCGTCCAGCCGCGCGAGCAGGGCAGCGGCCGTCATCTCCGGTTCGATACGGTACTCGCCCACCTGCAGGACGGCCTCCGGCATCTGCCATTGCCAGTAGCGGCGCAGCCACTGGGCCCGTTCGATCACGCCGTCGCGTTCCAGCTTGCCCAGCAGGCTGGCAGGGGTACTGCCGGGTGCCACATCCAGCGTGGTGACGGACTCGACCTGCAGGGGCTGCTGCAAGGTTTGCTGCAGGGTCAGATACCCCCATACCGCTACACCAAAAAGCAAAAAAACTGAAAAAACAACGACAAAGAAAAACAAACGTAGAATCGACTTCACACTAATACCTGCTCTGCCAGGGCCTGGACCCGGCGTGTTCGAGGACCAACTGGCCAACGGCTCTGTGCCAGGCCCACCACCGGCCAGACACCGTACAGACTATTGCAGCAAAATACCTCATCGCTGCTCAGCACGGTCGCCATTGGCACCGAACGGATCGACACGGGCTCATCGATGCGCGCCAGCTGATCGATCAGATAATCGCGCATCACGCCCTGCACGCCGCAACTGCCAAGGTCCGGCGTCACCCAGCAACCGTTCTCGAGCAGGAAGAGATTGCTCATGGTGCACTCGATCACATTGCCCTGAGTATCACGCACCAGCCCCTCGGCATAACCCGGATCCGACCATTCGCTGCGCGCGAGCACCTGCTCCAGACGGTTGAGATGCTTGATCCCGGCCAGCATCGGCTGCAGCGCCAGCCGCGTCTGGCATTCAAACAGGCGCACCCCTTCACGGGCATGCTCCGGCGCATGACTGACCAGGGGAAAACTCTGGCAGATCCGGGTCGGCGTGAACTCGGCAGGGATGGCATAGCCACGGCGTCCGGTACCCCGGGTCAGTGTCAGCTTGATCACTCCGGTATGCAGCCGTTCGGCCTCAGCTTCCAGCTCAAGGACGGTGGCCGCGAGGTCGACCGGCATGCGCAGCGCTGCAAGCCCCCTGCGCAGGCGGTTGAGATGGTAATCCAGCAGTGCAATCCGGCCGCGACCCACGCGCATGGTTTCGAAAACGCCATCGCCGTAGGCCAGACCCCGGTCGGTGACCGGGATCCCCGCGCCGAGATGGCCATTAATCAGGCATCGGGCCGCGGACGCGTTATCCACGCTGGAATCGGTCATCAGGGACGACGGAACACCAGACTGCCGTTGGTGCCACCAAAGCCGAAGGAATTAGACACGACCACCTCGAGCGGCCGCGCCTGGGCCTGATGGGCCACGTAGTCCAGATCGCAACCCTCATCGGGGTTATCCAGATTGATTGTCGGTGGCGCCACCTGGTCGCGCAGGGCGAGGATACTGAAAATGGCCTCTACCGCGCCGGCAGCACCCAGCAGGTGGCCGGTCATGGATTTGGACGAACTGATCGCCAGGTGCCGAGCATGGTCGCCGAACACGGTTTTCACCGCGCGCGTCTCGGCCAGGTCACCCGCCGAGGTGGACGTGCCATGGGCGTTGATATAACCGACCTGGGCAGGCTCGACGCCGGCATCGCGCAGAGCATTGCTCATGCACTTGGCACCGCCACGTCCGTCTTCCGGCGGAGCGGTCATGTGATAGGCATCGCCGCTCATGCCGAAACCGATCAGCTCGGCATAGATGTTCGCGCCACGCGCCTTGGCGTGCTCGTACTCTTCCAGTACCAGGGCACCGGAACCATCGGACAGGACAAAGCCGTCACGGTCGCGATCCCAGGGCCGGCTCGCGGCAGTCGGGTCATCGTTACGCGTGGACAACGCCCGCGCCGCACTGAAGCCGCCCAGGCCCAGACCGCTGGTAGCCATCTCGGACCCGCCTGCAACCATCACATCGGCCTCGCCATAGGCAATATTGCGAGCGGCCATGCCGATGCTGTGCGTACCCGTGGTGCAGGCTGTGGTCAGCGCGTAGTTGGGTCCCTGCAAGCCGTACTGGATGGAGAAGTAGCCGGCGACCATGTTGATGATCGAACCGGGGACGAAGAACGGTGATATGCGTCGCGGACCACTGGCCATCAGCAATTCATGGTTCTTCTCGATATTGGTCAGACCGCCGATCCCGGAGCCCATGGAAACGCCTATACGATCGCGATTCTCATCAGTCACCTCCACGCCGGAGTCATCGAAGGCCTGCATGCAGGCGGCTATTCCATACTGGATGAACAGATCGAGCTTGCGCGCTTCCTTGGCCGCCATGTAGGGCTCGATATCGAAATCGCGGATCGATCCGCCGAAGCGTGTACCGAACGCACTGACGTCCATATGCTCGATCGGGCCGATACCACTCTTGCCCGCGAGGGCCGCCTGCCAACTGCTGTCTACCGTATTGCCCAGGGGGGTCAACATGCCAAGGCCGGTTACCACGACGCGTCTGCGCGACACAGGATGCTCCTTATTCAACTCTCAGGGATGACGAGACTACTGATATCTCGCGGCAATCGGACGGTATTGTCCGCATAAAGAGCGTCCTCGGCAATATCAGACGCCGAAGTATGCCGCCCTGCAGATCAAACAGACACAAAAAAGCCGCAGTTCCGAAGCGGATCTGCGGCTTTTCCGATTACAGTCAGCAGACTGGGTGATTACTTCTGATGAGCATTCACGTAGTCGATAGCTTCCTGAACGGTGGTGATCTTCTCGGCATCTTCATCCGGAATCTCGGTCTCGAATTCTTCCTCGAGAGCCATGACCAGCTCAACGGTATCAAGCGAGTCAGCGCCAAGGTCTTCAACAAAAGAAGCGCTGTTGGTCACTTCTTCTTCT
>JAESUC010000251.1 GCA_016763285.1 Pseudomonas sp. | reverse complement strand
CCCTCCAGGCCTTGCGACAGCAGCGATTCGACGCTGACGTTGCGCGCGGCCCGGGCCGCTGCGCGCAGGTAATCCGCCTGCGGGTAGGGCTCGTTCTCCAGACCGGTTCGGCCGCGGGCGTCGGCCTCGCAGGTACCGAGAAACTGCTCGAAGCGTTCCGGTCGGCGGTAGATGTCGAATGCCTTGAACAGCTTGAGCAGCGTGCCGGGCCTCAGTTCCAGGGCCCGGTGGCAATGGGTGTGGTACTCGCAGGTCAGCAGCGCCAGTTCCTGACAATCGCGCGGCGCCTTGCAGCGTTTGTTCACCGCCTTGACGGCAGCCAGGCCCTTGGTTTCGTGGCCATGGTGCTTCGGCCAGTGGGCGGGATCGGTCAGACCCTTGCCCAGATCATGCAGCAGGCAGGCCCAGCGTGCCGGCAGGGATAGCTGCATCTGCGCGGCGGTGTGCAGGACCAGCAGCAGGTGTTCGCCGGTATCCACTTCCGGGTGGTGCGCCCTGGGCTGGGGTACGCCGAACAGACGGTCGACCTCGGGCAGCAGCTCGGCCAGCGCACCGCAGTCGCGGAGTACACGGATAAAAATTTCCGGATTGGGCTCCATCAGGGCGCGGCTGATTTCCTTCCAGCTGCGCTCGGCCGTCAGTGCCTGCAGTTCGCCACTCTCAGCCAGTTCCCGCATCAAAGCCATGGTTTCAGGCGCAACGGTGAAACCCATGCGGTGATAGCGGGCGGCATAGCGGGCGACGCGCAGCACGCGCATCGGGTCCTCGACGAACGCGGGGGACACATGACGCAGTACGCGGTCGGCGAGGTCACGCTGGCCGCCATAGGGGTCTATTACCTGGCAGTCCGCATCCATGGCCATGGCATTGATGGTCAGATCGCGGCGGATCAGGTCCTGCTCCAGGGTGACGTCCGGGCTGGTGTGGAAGGTGAAGCCACCATAGCCCTGGCCGCTCTTGCGCTCGGTGCGAGCCAACGCATACTCCTCGCCGGTCTGCGGGTGCAGGAAGACCGGAAAGTCCTGGCCAACCGGACGGAAGCCGGCATCCAGCATGATTTCAGGCGTGGCGCCGACAACCACCCAATCGTAATCGCTGAAGGGATGGCCCAGCAGTTGATCACGCACAGCGCCGCCGACCAGGTAGGTTGTGTATTTGGACATCAAGCAAACTCCGAACCGGTGTTGCTCCAAGCTTCAAGCTTCAAGCCGCAAGCTGCAAGCGAAACCATAAGTTGGAAGCTGGAAGCTGGAAGCAAAAAATTCAGTCCCAAACCCCGAGGTCAAAATGGGTTCCCGCCTTCGCGGGAATGACAGGGTGGGGCTGGGCGCTTCACTGGAGGCTGTGGCATGTGGCATGTGGCTTGAAGCTTGTGGCTTGGTTTTGGCTTCCAGCTTCCAGCCTCCGGCTTGCCGCTTGCCGCTTCCCCTAGATCGGTGGGATGTTGAGATCGAAGCGCGGTAGCCGGTCCAGGGTGCTTTCAGGGCGCGGTGGGATGTGCATTTCGTCCGCCAGTTCCTCGCCATCCAGGCTGTGCAGGTGGATATCGAAGCCCCACAGACGGTGCAGGTGGCGGAGCATTTCGCCGGTGGTGTCACCCAGGGGTTTGCCGTCGTGGCGTTGGTGGCGCAGGGTCAGGGACCGGTCGCCGCGGCGGTCGACTTCCCACACCTGGATATTCGGCTCACGGTTGCCCAGGTTGTATTGCGCGGCCAGATGCTGGCGCACGGCGCGATAGCCGCTGTCATCGTGGATGGCGGCAATTTCCAGGTGGTCGTCCCGCTCATCGTCGGTGATCGCAAAGAGCTTGAGATCACGGATCACCTTGGGCGACAGGAACTGCAGAATGAAGCTTTCATCCTTGAAGGTGCGCATCGCGAACTTGATGGTTTCCAGCCAGTCACTGCCGGCGATGTCGGGAAACCAGCGGCGGTCCTCTTCGGTGGGGTGTTCGCAGATGCGGCGGATGTCCTGCATCATCGCAAAACCCAGTGCATAGGGATTGATGCCGCTGTACCACTGGCTATCGAAGGGCGGTTGATAGATCACGCTGGTATGCGATTGCAGGAATTCCATGATGAAGCCTTCGGTGACCTTACCCTCGTCATACATGTGGTTGAGCAAGGTGTAGTGCCAGAAGGTCGCCCAGCCCTCATTCATGACCTGCGTCTGGCGCTGTGGATAGAAGTACTGTGCGACCTTGCGCACGATGCGGACGATCTCGCGTTGCCAGGGCTCAAGCAGCGGTGCATTCTTTTCGATGAAGTACAGCAGGTTCTCCTGCGGCTCGCTGGGGTAGCGCGGTTCCTCCTCATGACGTTGCTGCGCCCCGGGGGAAACCGGAATGGTGCGCCACAGGTCGTTGACCTGACGTTGCAGGTGTTCTTCACGCTCCTGTTGCCGTTGCCGTTCCTCCGCGGCCGAAACCGGGTAGGGCCGCTTGTAGCGGTCCACACCGTAGTTCATCAGTGCGTGGCAGGAATCGAGGATGTCCTCGACGGCGTCGATACCGTGCCGCTCTTCGCACTCGTTGATGTAATGCCGGGCGAAGACCAGGTAGTCGATGATTGCGCTGGCGTCGGTCCAGCTGCGAAACAGGTAGTTGCCCTTGAAGAACGAGTTGTGACCATAGCAGGCATGGGCGATGACCAGGGCCTGCATGGTCATGGTGTTTTCTTCCATCAGGTAGGCGATGCAGGGGTCGGAATTGATCACGATCTCATAGGCCAGGCCCATCTGGCCGCGCTTGTAGTTCTTCTCGGTATGCAGGAAATGCTTACCGTAGGACCAGTGGTGGTAACCCAGCGGCATACCTACCGAGGCGTAGGCATCCATCATCTGCTCGGCGGTGATCACCTCGATCTGGTTCGGGTAGGTGTCCAGTCCGTAAACCTCGTGCGCGATACGGCCGATCTCCCTGTCGTACTCGCGGATCAGGTCGAAGGTCCATTCCGAACCGGTGGAGATGGGCTTGCGGGTCATGTAGCCATCCTCTTCTGGAAGAGTTTGCGGAACACCGGATAGATGTCGTTGGCGTCCACGATTTGCTGCTGGGCAAAGCTGTCGGAAAAATACTCGGCCACCTGTTCGTATTCGTACCACAGGGCCTGGTGCTCGCGGGGGGTGATCTCCACATAACAGTAATACTGCATGGCGGGCATGATCTTGCGGATCAGTAGCTCGCGGCAGATCGGTGAGTCGTCGTTCCAGTTGTCACCGTCCGATGCCTGGGCGCAGTAGATGTTCCACTCGTTGGGTGAATAGCGCTGCTCGACAATCTCCTGCATCAGCCGCAATGCGCTGGAAACGATGGTGCCGCCGGTCTCCCGGGAGTAGAAGAACTCCTCTTCATCGACCTCCTTGGCGCTGGTGTGGTGGCGAATGAAGACCACTTCGATACGTTCATAGTTACGTTGCAAAAACATGTAGAGCAGGATGTAGAAGCGCTTGGCCAGATCCTTGGTGGCCTGGGTCATGGAGCCCGAGACGTCCATCAGGCAGAACATGACCGCCTTGGAGCTGGGGCTGGGTTGCTGTGAAATCAGGTTGTAGCGCAGATCAAAGGTATCCAAAAACGGGATGCGGTCGATGCGCTGGCGCAGCTGTTCGATCTCCTCCTCCAGCAGGCGCTTGTCGCCGAAATTGTCCGGCTGCTCCAGTTTGAGCTGCTCCAGCTCCGCGATGGCCTCGCGCAGGCGCGCCCGGCTGCCGCCACTGAGCGCAATGCGCCGCGCCTGGGCCGAACGCATGGAACGGACGATATTGATCCGCGACGGGTTGCCTTGGCTGCTGATGCCGGCGCGGACCGGCTTGAAGGTGTCGGTGCCGACCAGGTGACGCTTGACCAGATTGGGCAGGGCGAGGTCCTCGAACATGAAATCGAGGAATTCCTCCTGGGTGATCTGGAAGACGAATTCGTCCATACCCTCGCCACTATCCCCGGCCTGGCTGCCCCCGCCGCCTCCGCCCTGGCCATCGGGACGGGGGATACGGTCGCCGGTACTGAAATCCTTGTTGCCCGGATGCACACCCGTATTCTTGCCGCCGCGGCCATGGTGAAAGATCGGCTCGTCGATATCGCGACCGGGGATGCTGATCTGCTCGCCGTGCTCCAGATCGGTAATCGACCGCCGCCCGACGGCCTCTTCGACCGCTTTCTTGATATGCGTCTTGTAACGGCGCAGGAACCGCTGACGGTTCACCGTGCTCTTGTTCTTGCCGTTCAGGCGTCGGTCAATCACATAGCTCATGGCCCCTCCAGTTCAAGCTGCAAGCCGCAAGCTACAAGCTTGAAGCTGGCCGTGCTGAATTCTGACACTGATGTCTGCCTGTGCTTGCGAGGCATCTTTTCGCTTGAAGCTTGCGGCTTGAAGCTTGCCGCTCGCTTTACTGCGCCTTGCGCACCCGCAGATACCATTCCGACAGCAACCGAACCTGCTTCTCGGTGTAGCCGCGTTCGATCATGCGGCTGACAAAGTCGCCATGCTTCTTCTGATCCTCCTTGGAGGCCTTGGCGTTGAAGCTGATGACCGGCAGCAGGTCCTCGGTGTTGGAGAACATCTTCTTCTCGATCACCATGCGCAGCTTCTCGTAGGACAGCCATGAGGGGTTGCGGCCATTGTTCTGCGCGCGGGCCCGGAGCATGAAGTTGACGATCTCGTTGCGGAAATCCTTGGGGTTGCTGATACCCGCGGGCTTCTCGATCTTTTCCAGTTCTTCGTTGAGAGCCACCCGATTGAGGATTTCACCGGTGTCGGGGTCGCGGTACTCCTGGTCCTGGATCCAGAAGTCGGCGTACATCACGTAGCGATCGAAGATGTTCTGCCCGTATTCGCTGTAGGACTCAAGGTACGCGGTCTGAATCTCCTTGCCGATGAAGTCCACGTAGCGGGGTGCCAGATACTCCTTGATGAAACGCAGATAGCGGTCGCTTACCTCGTTGGGGAACTGCTCCTGCTCGATCTGTTGCTCGAGCACGTAGAGCAGGTGCACCGGGTTGGCCGCCACTTCGGTATTGTCGTAGTTGAATACACGGGACAGGATCTTGAACGCAAAGCGGGTCGAGAGCCCGTTCATGCCCTCGTCGACGCCGGCATTGTCACGGTACTCCTGTATAGACTTGGCCTTGGGGTCGGTGTCCTTCAGGTTCTCGCCGTCGTAGACCCGCATCTTGGAGTAGACGTTGGAGTTTTCCGGCTCCTTGAGGCGTGACAGCACGGTGAACTGGGCCAGCATCTTGAGGGTGTCCGGCGCGCAGTGGGCGTGAGCGAGGGAGCTGGTGGTGAGCAGCTTCTGGTAGATCTGGATCTCGTCGCTGACGCGCAGGCAGTAGGGGACCTTGACGATGTAGATACGGTCGATGAAGGCCTCGTTGTTCTTGTTGTTGCGGAAGGTGTGCCACTCAGACTCGTTGGAGTGGGCCAGGATCACGCCATTGAACGGGATCGCGCCCAGACCTTCGGTGCTGTTGTAGTTGCCTTCCTGGGTCGCGGTCAGCAGTGGATGCAGCACCTTGATCGGCGCCTTGAACATTTCGACGAATTCCATCAGGCCCTGGTTGGCGCGGCACAGGGCACCGGAATAGCTGTAGGCGTCAGGGTCGTTCTGCGGGAATTCTTCGAGCTTGCGGATATCCACCTTGCCGACCAGGGCGGAGATGTCCTGGTTGTTTTCATCGCCCGGTTCGGTCTTGGCAATGCCCACCTGCTGCAGGATCGAGGGGTACAGCTTGACCACGCGGAACTGGCTTATATCGCCATTGAATTCGTGCAGGCGTTTGACGGCCCAGGGCGACATGATGCTGTTCACGTAGCGCCGCGGTATGCCGTAATCCTCCTCGAGTATCGCGCCGTCCTCCTCGGGGCTGAACAGGCCGAGTGGCGATTCGAAGACCGGCGAGCCCTTGATCGCATAAAAGGGCACCTGCTGCATCAGCGCCTTGAGTTTCTCCGCCAGCGAGGACTTGCCGCCACCGACCGGGCCCAGCAGGTAGAGAATCTGCTTGCGCTCCTCCAGGCCCTGGGCCGCATGGCGGAAGAAGGAGACGATATGCTCAATGGCGTCCTCCATGCCGTGGAAGTCGGCGAAGGCGGGGTAGCGCTTGATGATCTTGTTGGAAAAGATCCGCGACAGCCGAGGGTCCAGCGAGGTATCGATCAGCTCGGGCTCGCCGATGGCCTTGAGCAGACGCTCCGAGGCTGTGGCATAGGTCAGGGGATCTGACTTGCACAGGTCAAGGTACTCCTGCAGGCTGAATTCCTCCTGCCGGGTAGTTTCAAAGCGGTTCTGGAAATGGCTGAATATGCTCATGACTCGACCTCGCAAGTGCTGGAATGAGGTCTGTGGCTTCCGGGCGGTAGCCAGCCTGACGGCCAGTAAAGGGCGACGGTTTATAGTGAAGCATGATCCCCCCAACACCAACGCAACAGGCATGGTCGGGGAGTCTGTCGAATCAGCGATCTGGCGAGGTGGTTGCCAGATGGGATCCGGCAGGCTCCCGTTTTGGCGGAAGCCGGCAGACCGGCTTTCAGTT
>JAESUC010000250.1 GCA_016763285.1 Pseudomonas sp. | reverse complement strand
AGCAGACCGAGCAGAAGCCCGAGTGCGACGGACGCAAGGGACAAGCGGATGGTCATCCAGGTCCCTTCGATCAGGGCCGGACCAAAACCGTGTAAATCAAGCATGGGCGGGTATCAGTTCCGGGCCCCGCAGGGCCCGGCCAGTCAGGTCAATAAATGCTGAAGGGGAAATACTTGGCGTTGATTTCGGCATAGGTACCGTCATCAACGATTTCCTGTAGGGCTTTGTTCAGACGCTCGCGCAGGGGGTCGTCCTTGCGCACGGCAATACCGATCTTGTCGTTGCTGAATACCGGCTCACCCTTGAACTCGAAGTTGGCACCGGCCTCGCTCTGCAGCCACTCGTACTGCACGAAGGCATCAGCCAGTACGCCGTCGATGCGACCGGCATTCATGTCCAGGTAGGCATTTTCCTGGGTGTCGTACAGGCGGATATCGACCACATCGCCCATGTTCTCTTCCAGCCACTGGCCCGCGATAGTGGCGCGCTGGGCACCGATGGTCTTGCCTTTCAGGCTGGCCTCGTCAACCGAGAAGTCGGACTTCTTCGGTGCCACGAACTGCAGCTTGTTGGTGTAGTACGGAATGGTGAAGTCCACGGCCTGCTCACGCTCTTCGGTAATCGACATGGAAGCGACCAGGAAGTCGAAGCGGCGGGTGTTCAGAGCGGGGATGATACCGTCCCAGTCGGAGATCACGATGCTGCACTCAGCGTCCATCCGTTCGCACAGCGCCTTGGCGATGTCGATGTCGAAGCCGGTGACTTCACCGCTGCTGTCGATCATGTTGAATGGAGGGTAAGCGCCCTCGGTACCGATGCGCAGCTTGTCGGCCAGGGCCGGGGCACTGAATACCATGGCAGCGGTGACCGCCAACAGAACCTTCTTGTAGCTTTTCATGGGTACTGCTCCTTACTTGTGGCTGGACATGAATTGTCTGCAGCGTTCTGATTTCGAGTGTTCGAAAACCTGCTCCGGGGTGCCGATTTCCTCGACCTGCCCCTGGTGCAGAAAGACCACCTCACTCGACACCTGCCGGGCAAAGCCCATCTCGTGAGTTACCAACAGCATAGTACGCCCCTCATCGGCGAGCGCACGAATGACCGACAACACTTCCTGCACCATCTCCGGATCGAGCGCGGAGGTGGGCTCGTCAAACAGGATTACCCGGGGTTGCATCGCCAGGGTGCGGGCAATGGCCGCGCGCTGCTGCTGGCCGCCGGACAGTTGCGCCGGGAAGGCATGACGCTTGTCGGCGATACCCACCTTCTCCAGAAACAGCTCGGCGGCAGCGATTGCATCTGCCTTCGGCTGACCGAGCACGCGCCGGGGCGCTTCGATGATGTTGTCGAGAATGCTCATGTGCGGCCAGAGGTTGAAGCTCTGGAACACGAAGCCGACCCGCGCCCGCAGCCGGTTGATCTGTTTGCTGTCGGCAGCCACCAGCGCGCCGTCGCGCCCGGCCTTGAGCTTCATCTCCTCGCCGGCAACGATGATCTGGCCTTCGTTGGGATTTTCCAGCAGATTGATACAGCGCAGCAGCGTGCTCTTGCCCGAGCCGGAGGAACCCAGAATAGAAATCACAGCGCCATCGTTGGCGACCAGATCGACGCCCTTGAGTACTTCAAGATCGCCAAAGCGTTTGTGCAGGTTGCGGACTTCCAGAGCGGGCGGTGTCACGTATGAGATTCCAGATCGGCGCCAGTGGCGTCAGTAAATGTGGCCGGACGGTCCGGCGAACCAACACAGTTCCGTCTGCATGTGGGTCATGATCCTGTAATCAGGCAAAATTAGCACAGGTACGTCACATGACCAAGAAACCTGTCCGGGTCATGTCCCGAATATGCATGCAAAAGTCTTTCCAGAACAAACCCGGCGGACAAAAACTCCACGCTAACGGAAAATCGGGGGAACACCCGCAACAGAGAATCAGGAAACAGCGGCCAGTCCAGCCAGGACGCACGGAAACGGGGCGCTCAGGCCCTGCCGCCCGAAGATGGCGCAGCAAGGGCAACCAGGGAAGCGACCGTCGCAAGCAGGGTGGCGAGCTCGCCACCCTTGAGAAACACCTGGTCTGCCAGGTCGTGATCGGGCAGATCAGCCGGATGCGCAGAACTCATCAACAACACCGGTATCCGATTGAGACCCTCGTCGCTGCGGATCGCACGCAGTAATTCGGCACCGTCCATTTCCGGCATCATGTAATCGGTAATGATCACGTGGGGAGTGACATTGCGCAGCAAATCAAAGGCTTCTCTGCCATTCTGCGCGGACAGCACATCGTACCCCTCGCTTTCCAGCAGGATCTCCATCACCTTTCTGATCGCCCGCTCGTCCTCGGCCAGCAGAATGAGTGGCTTGCCGGACCTGCCGGCGGCATCAGCCATCAGCGTCTTCTCCGTGTTTCCGGCGATGGGGCCGCCCCAGCACGACGCCCTCGGTATGGCGCATCCGGGCGCCTATGCGAAAGCCTTCCCGCCCCACATGAAATTCATAGATATGCGGAGAGAATGCACTCTCACGCATCTTCATGATCGCCAGCGAGCGGTGCAGCGTTGACTCGAGCTCGGCGTAGCGCAGTAGCAGGATGTTCTCTGCCACGGCGGAGATGGCGGTGAACCGCATGGCGTTCTCGCCACCCATCAACTCCGGCAGTTCTGCGGTGAATACGGTAGTCACACCCTCGGCGCGCAGCCCGCTGATCAATGCGGCGAGAAAACGACCGGATCGCAACGGGTAAACCGCCGCCTTGTGGAAGCCGTCGACACCATCCACGAACAGGCGCTTGACGCCGCGGCGGCGGACCGCATCGAGCATTTCCTGGGCGAGTTCGTCGACGATCTGTTCGGTGGGCGGGTAATGCATGATCTCCACCGCGCCCGATTCCAGCAGGCTGGTCAGGTCCAGGCCCAGGGAAGCGGCACGGCGCTCCAGCCGGCGGCTGTCCTCGTAGAAACCGAACAGCAGCCCGGGCTCCTCCGGGGTACTTTCACAGATGAAGCTAAGGCCCAGAGAGGTCTTGCCCACACCCGTAGGCCCCACCAGGGCGGTACTCGATGAGTAGGGAAAGCCTCCCTCGATCAGTTCGTCAAGCGAGGGTATGCCGGTCTGAACGCGCGCATCGCGCATTTCCGAGGCCAGCGCATTACCGGCTACCGCCTCCAGGCGCGGATAGACATGGAAACCTTGCTGGTCGATCCGGGTCATGTGGCGACCGGAGATGAAGCCACTGCCGCGCAGCTTGTGCACATGCAGATAGCGAAAGCTGCGGCACTCCAGATCGCCGCTGTTAAGCTCGAGCCAGCCATCGACCATGGTGAATTCGGGACTTCCGGCACCGCGTTCGCTGTTGGTCAGAAGCAGCACAGTGCAGCCGCTGACATCGGCGAACACGGACAGGTCATTGATGAACTCGCGGAAGCTACGCTCGGTCTCGGCGGTCTCTTCCAGCGCAAACAGACCATCGAGCACGATGATCGAGGCCTTGCGACTTTTTGCATTGCGCATGAGGAAGCGCAGCACGCCGTCCAGGCCATCCTTGCGCAGGGTGTCGAAGGCGCTTTCGTAATAGACCGCGTCATCGTCTTCGGCATCGACCATGAAACTCATCTTGCGCAGGTGTCGCAGCAGGCGATGGTGGGTCTCGGCGAGGAGGGTCACATAGAGCGAGCGTTCACCACGGGCGGCGCGGTGGTAACAGATCTGGTTGGCCAGGATCGTCTTGCCCTCGCCCGGGCCGCCCTGGACGATGTAGACCGCCTGGGGCAACAGGCCGCCACAGAGTATTTTATCGAGCCCGGGCACACCGGTCTGAATGCGCTCCATCTCGGAAATGTCGGTGTTATCGATCACTGCATGTATCCATTGTTCAAGCCGAGCCCTGAATTGAACCCGGCGACACGGGAACATTGATCAAAACACTAGACCGTGGTGGGTGTCAAAGTTCCGTAGCCAGGCGTAATTACAGAGCGAAATTCTAATCGGCAAGGGCAGACCCTGGAAGCGCCTGATCAAAATGCGGGCAAAAAAAAGCTCGCCGTGAGGCGAGCTTTTCAAATAATGGTGCCCAGAGACGGAATCGAACCGCCGACACGAGGATTTTCAATCCTCTGCTCTACCAACTGAGCTATCTGGGCAACGGGGCGCTATTAAACGGTTTAAGGCCTGCGCTGTCAAGCGGCCGCACCAACTATTTGCCATTCTTTCAGCCGCTTACCGCAGACTCATTCGGCGGGGGGTACATAACCCTCGGCCTGGGCGTATTCCTGACCGGAGAGAAACTTGTCCATCTCTTCCTGCAGGAACTTGCGATCCTCGGCATCCATCATGTTCAGCCTGCGCTCATTGATCAGCATGGTCTGGTGAGCCTGCCACTCATCCCAGGCTTTCTTCGAGACATCGTTGTAAATGGCCTCGCCCTTGGCGCCCGGATAGGGAGGTCGATCCAGACCAGGCAGTTCTTCTTGGTGCTTGCGGCACATCACCATACGGGTCATGGACTGGTCCTCTCGTCGGCTTGGGTGTTCAGTTCGGCCCGCTGGAGCAGTTTCTTGACCGGTGCGGCCAGCCCCAGGCGGGAAGGTTCGCGCAGGTTATACCAGACCTGCCCGCTCTCGGTCACGCGGTCCGGGGCATCCACGCGGACCAGCAACGGCTGTATATCCAGATGAAAATGACTGAAGGTGTGCCGCAGCGGGCTTAGCGCCTCCGGCTCGGCTGCCTGCCATCCCTGCGCGATCACCAGGGCGTCGAGCTGTTCGCGACTGTCGAGCTGGGGCGGGCACCAGAGCCCGCCCCAGAGGCCGGAGTCCGGGCGTCGTTGCAGCCAGATATCGCCCTGGGGATTGACCAGCAGCGGCATCAGGCATTGGCGCACGGGAATGCGCTTGCGCGGCCGGGCCTGCGGATAGGCCGTGGGCTCGCCCAGCATGCGCGCCTGGCAGCCTGCCTGCAGGGGGCAGATCAGACAGCTGGGCTTGCTGCGTGTGCACAGGGTGGCGCCCAGATCCATCATGGCCTGGGTGTAGTGAGCGACGCGGGAATGGGGCGTGTGTGCTTCGGCAATCGCCCACAGGCGATCATGCACCGGTTTCTCGCCAGGCCAGCCCTGTACCGCGTGGTAGCGCGCCAGCACGCGCTTGACGTTGCCATCGAGGATCGGCGCACGCACCCCCATGCTCAGACTGGCAATGGCGCCGGCAGTGGAAGGACCGATGCCCGGCAGATCGGTAAGCCCCTGCACGTCACCGGGAAACTGGCCGGCACATTCTTCGACCACCCGCTTGGCGGCCCTGTGCAGATTGCGCGCGCGGCTGTAGTAGCCCAGACCGGTCCACAGGTGCAGTACCTCGTCAGCGGGCGCCGCAGCCAGCGCATGCACATCGGGCAGGGCTGCCATGAAGCGCTCATAGTAGGGAATGACCGTAGCGACCTGGGTCTGCTGCAGCATGATTTCCGACACCCAGACACGGTATGGCGTCATCTCACGCTGCCAGGGCAGGTCCTTGCGGCCGTACTGGTCATACCAGCGCAGTACGGCATCGGCGAACGTCTTTTCGCTCACTGACCGAACAACCCCCGCAAGGCATCGCGTACCGCGGGCGCCTGCTCGTCCAGTTTTTCTTCCAGCTTGCTGCCGATCTTGCGCTTGGCTTCATTGCCGAGCAATCGGCCGGCCAGCTGCGTGACACCCTCGGTATCGACCCCACAACTGCTTGCCGCATTATGCAGATAGCCACTGCAGCGGATCGGCCACTCGACACCGGCGTAGCGCTCGTTGACCCGGCAGGCGGGGTCAGGCATTTCGGTCTTGTCGCCCTTGAGCACCAGCGCCAGACGATAATCCATGCGTTGGGTCGGCAGCATGACTTCCCCACGTCCTTTCGCCGTGATGCCGGGCAGGTCGGCGACCAGATTTTCCGTGATCACGGTTCCATCGACTATCCGGAAACTGCCACGCAAGTCGTTGAACGGGGTGTCCTGACTGCCCACCGGCGCGCCAAGCGACTCGCGATTGACCAGCGCAATGGCCTGGCAGAGCTTCTGCTCCAGATTGACGCCCAGCAACGCGCCATTATCGACGTTGAAGCGCGCCTGGCCGTTCAGGGTCGACATCCATTGCTGCATGCTGTTGCCAGCGGCACGCACGTCCAGCTCGAGGTCGATAGCTCCGCGCAGCTGGGGTGCAACCTCATAGGCCTGCTGAATGGCCAGCGAATCCATGCTCGCCAGATTCTTTTTCGCCCGCAGCGTCACCGGGCGGGTACGCGCATCGATCTGCCCGGTTGCGCTGAAATCGCCCCCGAAGACACCGCCCTCAAGCCGCGTCATCTGCACCAGACCGTCGCGGGCCTGAACACTGACACCCAGGGGACGAATCGTCTGACCGGTAAGCACTACCTCCTGCATATCCAGACTGCCCTTCACGTCCAGCCCGGACAGAACACCCAGCGGCAGAATTGGCTCGTCACTCCAGGCTATCGGGGTCGACTCGGACTTGCTCCCGCCACTGGTACCCGCAGGCACAGCAGCTGCCTCATCGACCGGGGGCAGATAATTGTCCAGATTCAGCTGGTTGCCGCTCAGCTCGAAGCGCAGCGCCTGACGCGCAAAGTCGCTGACACCCAGGCTGCCGGCCAGGGCGTTGCCGTCGATGTTCAACGTCAGATCCTCGAGCATCACACTGCTGGCAGTGCCGGTGATATCCGCGGCCAGCGCTACGTCTTCCAGTGCGCGCGGGTCTGCCGTTTGCGGCAATTCCTGGCCCAGCGCCTGGAGCAGATCCCGGGCGTTGAATGATGCCACGTCCAGCCGACCGCGCAGTTTCATCTCCTGGTCAAGCTGGCTCGCATGAAGCTGGCCGGTCGCGCGCATGTCCGCGAGCGACAGGCGTACCTGATTGAGCTCGGCGACCTGGGCCCCGAGATCAACCACGCTGTCTGCCTGCAATTGCAGAGATACCGCCCTGCCGGACAGGGGGGCGCCACTGACATCAAGCTTGAGATCGATCGCGTCGAACTGATAGCGCTCCAGACCCAGATCGAATTCGGCTACGGTCTGCAGATCGATACGCATCCGCAGGGCGGGTTGATCGGTGGTCAGCAGACCAATGAAGGCGATATCAAAGGGCTGACCCTCGACCAGCGCGCCGGTCTCGAGATTGACGTCACTGAGCTGCACGCTCTGACCGGTGGCCTGGTCCTCGTAAAGGACCCGGGCGTTGGTGATATTCACGCTCTGGATGGCGATATCCATCTCCTGCCCGGCCTGCGACTCGGGCCCGGCGGGCTCGGCAGCAGCTTCGTCCGTGCCCTGCGGGCCGACGCTTTCCCAGTTGCCGCGGCCGTCCGCGTCCCGCACCAGGCTGAGGCTGACGTTATTGAGGATGACGTCGCTGAAACGCAACTCCCTGCGCAACAGGGGCAGGACCTGCACCCCCAGGCCCAGGCTGCCGACCTCGGCCAGCGCCTGGTCGGGCCGGTCCACCGGAGCCACGCCGACCTGCTCCAGCTCGATGCCCAGCCACGGAAACAGCGACCAGCCGATATCGCCGCCCAGGGTCAACTCGACGTTGGCCTTGTCGCGAGCCACCTCACGTATGGTGTCCTTGTAATCGTTCGGATCGAATATGCGGGTCAGGAAGAACAGGATCGCTACGGCGAGCAACAGCACGCCGAAGATGACCAGCCCCAGGACCTTGCCAAGCGCTTTCATGGATGTTCCTTGTCAGCAGTTCCGGGCATCGCGCCCTTTGTCATAGGGTAGAGGGTGTCGAGACGCATAGCCACTTCCCTGGCCAACGCCAGGCTCGCGGTCAGGCCAGGCGACTCGATACCGAACAGGTTGACCAGCCCCTCTATAGCATGTTCCCGGTGATCCTGTATGACGAAGTCGGCCGCCGGCTCATCGGGGCCGCTGAGCTTGGCTCGCACGCCGGCGTAACCCGGGGTCAGCCGCTGCGGCTCGCAGCCCGGCCAGTAACGCTGGATCGCCCGGGCAAAATCGTCAGCCAATGTGTCAGCAACCTGGTAATCGATCTGCTGCAGGTAGCGCACATCCGGCCCGAACCGGACCTGCCCGGCCATATCCAGGGTGGCGTGCACACCCAGCCCGGCCGTATTGGCACTGGGCATCGGATAGACCAGGTGCTTGAAGGGCGCTGGGCCGCTGTAGGCCAGGTACCGGCCCTGGCACAGATGCAGCGCAGGAATGCTGCTGGCGCTGATGCCGCTGATCGAGCTTGCCAGCTGCTGGGCAAAAAGACCGCCGGCATTGATCAGATAGCGGCAGTCGAGCGTGAAGGACTCGCCGGCACTGTTGCCGTGCAACCGAAAACCGCGCTGCAGCCTCTCGACGCGCTCGACCCGGGAGTGGCATGCCACCGCGCCACCAGCTTCCTGCAGCGAGGCTTCCAGCGACTGCATGAACGCGTGGCTGTCGACAATACCGGTCAGCGGCGAGAAAAGGCCTGCCACAGCCCGCACTTGCGGCTCGATGCGCGCCACTTCGCGGGCATCGAGCCACTGCAAGTGGGTCCCGCAGGCTGCCGCATTGTCCTGAAGGGCGCGCAACGCCGGCAGTTCGGCCTCATCAACTGCAACCAGGAGCTTACCCGTGCGCCTGTGCGGCAGGCCATGATCAGCGCACCAGCGATAGAGCAGATCGCGCCCCTCTGTGCACAGCCGCGCCTTCAGCGAGCCCGGCCGATAGTAGAGACCGGCGTGGATCACTTCACTGTTACGGCTGGAGGCGT
>JAESUC010000249.1 GCA_016763285.1 Pseudomonas sp. | reverse complement strand
GCGCCCGCCATGGTCAGGTCATCACTGAATATCACCCCGGCAAAGCCCAGCTCGGTGCGCAGAATGTCCTGCAGCCAGCGCCGGGAGAAGCCCGCCGGCTGCGGATCGATGGCCGGATAGACCACATGGGCCGGCATGATGCCATCAAGCAGTGGCGCCAGTTCGGCAAAGGGAATCAGATCGCTGGAGCGGATCTCGGCCTCGCTGCGCTCATCCACCGGCAGATCGGTATGCGAGTCGGCCTCCGCCCAGCCATGGCCGGGAAAGTGCTTGCCGGTCGCGGCCATGCCCGCGGCGTGCAACCCCTCGATATAGGCGCGCCCAAGCTGGCTGACACGACGCGGATCACCGCCGAGGGAGCGGTTGCCGATCACCTCACTGCGACCATAATCCAGATCCAGCACCGGCGCAAAACTGATGTCGATACCGCAGGCGAGCATCTCGGTCGCCATGAGCCAGGCCGCGTGGCGCGCTGCCGGCTCGGCGTCGGCGCTGTCCAGCGCAGCGATCCGGCCCAGCGCCGGCAAACGTTCCACCCCACGACGCAGACGCTGCACCCGCCCCCCTTCCTGGTCGATGGCTATCAGCATCTCCGGCCGCACCGCGCGAATCGAGCGGACCAGCTCGCGAACCTGACGGGGCGACTCGGTATTGCGTGCAAACAGGATGATACCGCCCACCTCGGGTTGTCTGAGCAGCTGGCGATCTGCAGCGTCCAGCCAGGTACCGGCCACATCCAGCATCAGGGTGCCTTGTTTCAACAGTATTACTCCGTCTGATTCATAGGGGGGAGGAGCGACTCGATGGTCTGCTCGTGAATATCGACGCGGCACCCGGCCGGCGTCAGCTCGAAGAGCGAAAGAATGTCGTGGTTACGCAGGCGGATGCAGCCATGGGACAGGGCCACGCCCATGGGTTGATCATCAGGCGTGCCATGCAGGTAGATGTAGCGGCGCTGTGAATCCTGCGCTCCCCCGCGATTGAAGCCGGGCTCTTCGCCACACAACCAGAGAATACGGCTGAGGATCCAGTCACGAGCGGGATACTGGGCAGCCAGGGCGGGCGACCAGACCTCCCCGGTGGGGCGGCGGCCGATGAATACCGCGCCTTCGGGCTGCCCTGCACCAATACGCGCTCTGATCCGATGCCGACCCCGCGGCGTACAACCGCTGCCGTCCCGTTCACCGGCCCCATTGAGGGCAGTGGAAACCGGATAGTCGCACACCAGCGCGCCAGCGCTGAGGCCAATCAGGCGCTGGGAAGGCAGGGAAATATGAATCTGGTCCAGCGGCATTGCCATCTCCGTCAAAAGTGCACACACGATAACGGATCAGGCTGCATGAGGAAATACGCCAGGTGGCGCTCAGACCGGCTCCATCTCCTTCGCGGCGCGGCTCTGGATCGCCGGCATGGCCGGTTCGGCACGCATGCCGGCGGCCAGGAAAGGCACCATCAGCTTGAGCACCTGATCGATGCCGGTCTGGACATGGAACTCCGACTCGGCGATCGCCCGCAGCGCTTTCATGCTCGACATGGTGAATGCGGCGCTCCCCAGCATGAAGTGCACACGCCAGAACAGCTCGGTCGGGGGCAACTGGGGTGCGGCGGCGTAAACCAGCTTCATGTAGCGCTGAAATACCCGGCCATAGACCTCCGCCAGATACTTGCGCAGGTGCCCCTGACTCTGGCTGAACGCCAACCCCAACAGACGCATGAAGATGGCCAGATCGTTGCCGCTGCGGGGCTTGACCGTCAGCGCCTGCCTGACCAGCATCTCGAGCAGCTGCTCCAGAGTCAGTGGCGCGCCGCCGCTCTTCTGTTCGTGTCGATCGAGCTCCTGCTCAAGGCTGGCCACAAAGGGATTGAGGAAGCGTACGAAGACCGCCTGAATCAGCGCCTTCTTCGAGCCGAAGTGGTAGTTGACCGCAGCCAGATTGACCCCTGCCTTGCTGGTAATCAGCCTTAAGGAGGTTTCGGCGAACCCCTTCTCCGCAAAGAGTTGCTCTGCGGCATCCAGGATGCGCTCGACGGTATCAGATTGGGCCATGGGTTCTTCCGCTCATAAACAATTGTTTCAAACATACGTTTCAAACGCATTCAGTGTCAAGCGGACATTCCGACCCGGCGCTGGCGACGGGTAACAACAAAATATCCTGAAGCTTGCCCTCGGGCAACAACTGTATATAATCACAGGTACTGTATATAAAAACAGGTGACGCCGGATGCAGAAACTCACAGCCAGACAGCAACAGATCCTTGCCTTCATCAAGGAATACATGGACGCCAACGGATACCCGCCGACCCGCGTGGATATCGCCAAGGTGCTTGGTTTCAAATCGCCGAATGCTGCTGAGGACCATCTGCGCGCCCTGGCCCGCAAGGGTGCCATCGAGATGATTCCCGGCGCCTCGCGGGGCATCCGCCTGCCCGAGCAGGATATGGATGCACCGGAGGACCGCCTGCCGGTCATCGGCCGCGTCGCTGCCGGCGCACCGGTGCTGGCCCTGGAGAACATCGAGGATCACTGCCAGATCGACCCGGGGTTCTTCCGCCCCCGCGCAGACTATCTGTTGCGGGTTCAGGGGCTGAGTATGCGTGATGTCGGCATCCTGGACGGCGACCTGCTGGCGGTCCATCGCACCGCCGTGGCCCGCAATGGCCAGATCGTGGTCGCCAGGATCGGCGACGAGGTCACGGTCAAGCGTTTCCAGAAGCAGGGGCGCAAGGTAATGCTGCATGCGGAAAACCCGGATTTCGCACCGATCGAGGTGGATCTGGGTGAACAGGAACTGACCATCGAAGGCTTGAGTGTCGGCGTCATACGCCGCTAAAGGGGGTTGAACATGCTGTATTCCCACGACCATCAACGTTCCATCGGTGCCCCGGTCCAGCCGGAGCTTTTCCACAATGCGCTGATGGCTTCGCGCTACGCCATGCCCGCCAAGCGCAGCAGCCGCCCTCGCCCGGCCACGCCGGCCCGGGAAACGGAGGACACCTTCAGCGAGATCCGCCTGAATGGCGCGCCCAGGCAGTGCCTGCAGTGGCTGGCACCGGTGCTGCGGGATCTGAGTCAGGCCGATGCACCCGGCTGGCTTACGCTGCTTGACCCGCCGGAGACCGTAAGCCACCAGTGGCTGCGCAATGCCGGCCTCAACCCCGAGCGGATTCTGATCGTACGTGGCAAGCCGGGGATGAACAGTCTGGACCTGTGCTGCGAACTCCTGCGACTGGGCTGCAGCCACACCGTGGTCAGCTGGCTGGCCACCGACGGGCAGCAGGGGCTGGCGAGTCAGCAACTGCGTGCCGCAGCCGCCACGGGCAAGTGTCAGAGCCTGAACGTATGCCTGGACAGCTGCCTGGCAGCCTGAGAGTGCGGGCTTTTATGACGTCATCCTCGCCCTTTTGACGTCATCCCCGGCCTTGTGACGTCATCCCCGCCCTTTTAACGTCATCCCCGCCCTTGTGACGTCATCCCCGCGAAGGCGGGGATCCAAGCGCACTAGCCGGCGCGCACGGCGTCAAAGGGAAACGCGCACGCGTAATGCGTCTAGTGCAGAACCCGGTCTTCAGCGTGGGGCTCGC
>JAESUC010000248.1 GCA_016763285.1 Pseudomonas sp. | reverse complement strand
GCTGATCTGTTTGAATACATCGAGCGGTTCCATAATCCCAGGATGCGACGTAGAGTTGCTGCTCAGGATCGGAAACTCACAGTCGTTTTATAACCGTCCGTGGAAACGGGGTAGAACCCCTGCTTCGCGGTGCATCCAAAGGTGACCCACCGACATATGCAACAAGCCGCCTGATTTCTCCTTTCTTAACCTTTCTTGAGTCGAGGTTGCTCATATGAAGCAATGAGTTCCGTTGCTCCCAAAGCTCTTCAGGGGTAACTCCTATAGGACCGAGGTTCGCGTACCGGTACAGCCAGGCCACAAATGGATTGCGCTCTCCATCGCCGAATTCGACGTATGCGACTGAATCGATTGCAACTACTAAAAGCTTGGTGGCTGAAACATAGTGCTCTGCGCGGAAAAGAATGCGAATTGGCTCAAAAAAGTCCGCATTCAGTAGCCCAGTGAAGTCGAAGCCTTCGTCAGTAAAAAAGGTACCTATGTAGTCCATGGCCATACTTTCATCCAGCTAACGCCTCAATAAACGGCGGCATAGCGGAGCGGCTTTTGCGCATAAAATGGCGAAGCCATGCGCAAAAGCTGCGGAGTCTATGGCGTCCGTTTTGATTGATTTGTTAGGCTCCATCTTGTTCATCAATAGTATGTTTAGCTAGATATTCGCGGACTTGAAGGAGCGAATGAAAGATTGGGTTTGGCTCTAATCGCAGGACTTCATCAAGCGCCTCAGCTAGTTCTGCCCTGGTTGACAAGTTGAGGGAGAGGCGACAAGCAATACGTCATGCCTGGGAAGCAAAGGATCGGTTCTTCCAGGTCCCGGCCAGCTTGCCCTTTGCGTTACGCCGGAAGTATCCCCGTGCACCCTACTCTTTCGACTGGCAATGGCTTTTTCCTTCCTCGACGATGTCTGTCGACGAGGATGGCACAATCGTTCGCCACCATATTCACGTCAGCTCGATACAAAAAGCGGTGAAGCAGGCAGTGCGGCAGTCGGCGGTAGGTAAACCGGCGGGATGCCATACGTTTCGGCACACCTTCGCTACTGAACTGTTGCGGCGAGGAAGCGACATACGCACTGTGCAGACCCTGATGGGCCACTCTGATGTCAAAACCACCCAGATCTACACCCATGTGCTCGGCCAGGGCTTTGCGGGGGTGCAGAGCCCGCTGGGCTGAGCCGTGTTCAGGCACGCTACCGCCCGATCCTGTTCCCGGACAATTGGAAAAATACGTTCTTAGGGTTGCAAGGAGTGCAGGCTGTCCGTGCCCGAAGAGCGGGGATGTTTCTGGCATTCCGTTGCTTGTCTTGAGAGTAATCCAGAGCAGCTGGAATTGTCCAAAGGGATTTTCGGCGGATGTGATTTACGCCCACAAAGCAAAACCCCGGCAGGCGCCGGGGTTCTGGTTACAGCTCGAATCGGCCTTAACCGACCCAGACTCGGGCATTGCGGAACATGCGCATCCAGGCGCCATCTTCGCTCCAGTCCCTGGGGTGCCAGGAGTTTTGCGAGGCGCGGAAGACCCGTTCCGGGTGCGGCATCATGATGGTGACGCGGCCGTCGCGGGTGGTCAGGCCAGTGATGCCGCGGGCAGAGCCACCCGGGTTGGCCGGGTAACGCTCGGTCATGCGGCCGCGGTTGTCGACGTAGCGCAGGGCGACGCTGTTGCTGGCTTCGCAAGCGTCGACCGCTGCAGTATCAGCGAACTCGGCGTGGCCTTCACCGTGGGCGATGGCGATCGGCAGTTGTGAACCGACCATGCCGCTGAGGAAGATCGATGGCGAGGGCTGAATTTCGACCATGGCCACGCGCGCTTCGAACTGCTCGGAGCGGTTGCGCACAAAGCGCGGCCAGTGCTCGCTGCCGGGGATCAGTTCGCGCAGATTGGAGAGCATCTGGCAGCCGTTGCACACACCCAGGGCAAAGGTATCGGGGCGAGCAAAGAAGGCGCTGAAGTCTTCCCTTGCCTGGGCATTGAACAGGATCGACTTGGCCCAGCCTTCACCGGCACCGAGTACGTCACCGTAGGAGAAACCACCACAGGCCACCAGGCCGCGGAAGTCTTCCAGGTGCACCCGGCCGCTGAGGATGTCGCTCATGTGCACGTCAACAGCGGTGAAACCGGCGCGGGTAAATGCGGCGGCCATTTCGGTCTGACCATTCACGCCCTGCTCGCGCAGAATGGCAATGCGCGGACGCGCGCTGCCGCTGATATAGGGTGCGGCGACGTCTTCATTGATATCGAAGCTGAGCAATGCCTGCAGACCCGGATTGGTGTCGTCGGCCAGCAGTTCGAACTCCTGGTCGGCACAGTCCGGATTGTCGCGCAGGCGCTGGATGTGCCAGCTGGTTTCACTCCAGGCGCGCTGCCAGTTTGCCCGGGTGCCGGTGAGCACATTTTCATCGGCAAAGGTAAACCAGAAGTCCTGCGGTGTCTGCGGCTGACCGATCACGGCGCTGCAGTCGCCCAGGCCCGCTGCGGACAGTTGACTGAGTACGGCTTCGGTATCGCTCTGGCGCACCTGAATCACCGCGCCCAGCTCTTCGTTGAACAGTACCGCAGGCAGCTCGCTGGCGGCGTCGGCCAGTACATCAAGCTGGATTTTCAGGCCACAGTGGCCGGCAAAGGCCATTTCGGCGAGCGTGGTCAGCAGACCGCCGTCCGAACGGTCGTGATAGGCCAGCAGCAGTTCGTCCTGGTTCAGCCCCTGAATCACGGCGAAGAACGCCTTGAGATCTTCGGCGTCATCCAGGTCCGGAGCGGTCTGGCCAATGCTGTTATACACCTGCGCCAATGCGGAGCCACCCAGGCGGTTCTTGCCGCGGCCCAGGTCGATCAGGATCAGGTCGGTAGCGCCCTGGTCCAAGTGTAGCTGCGGGGTCAGGGTGGCGCGCACGTCCTGCACCGGCGCAAAGCCGGTGACGACCAGGGACATCGGCGAGGTCACACTGCGGTCCTCGCCCGCCTCGTCCCAGCGGGTCTTCATCGACATGGAGTCCTTGCCGACCGGTACGGTGATGCCGAGTGCCGGGCACAGTTCCATGCCAACGGCGCGCACGGTGTCGTACAGGCGGGCGTCTTCACCCGGGTGGCCGGCGGCTGCCATCCAGTTGGCGGACAGGCGGATGTCGGAGATGCTGTCGATGCGCGAGGCGGCCAGGTTGGTGATGGCTTCAGCCACCGCCATGCGGCCCGAGGCCGGCGCGTCAAGCAGGGCCAGCGGAGTGCGCTCGCCCATGGCCATGGCCTCACCGGTATACACATCAAAGCTGCTGGCGGTCACGGCGCAGTCGGCGACCGGTACCTGCCAGGGACCGACCATCTGATCGCGAGCCACCAGACCGGTGATGCTGCGGTCGCCGATGGTGATCAGGAAGCTCTTGCTGGCGACCGATGGCAGACGCAGTACGCGATTGACCGCCTCTTCCAGCGGCAAAACGCTGGCATCGAATTCATCACTGGGCTCGGCTTCGCGCTCGACACTGCGGTGCATGCGCGGCGGCTTGCCGAGCAGTACCGACAGCGGCATGTCGACCGGCTTGTTGTCAAAGTGGCTGTCGCTCAGGGACAGCAACTGCTCTTCGGTCGCTTCACCCACTACCGCAAAGGGGCAGCGCTCGCGCTCGCAAATGGCCTGGAAGCGATCGAAGTCGCTGTTGTCCACGGCCATCACGTAGCGTTCCTGGGATTCGTTCGACCAGATCGCCAGCGGGCTCATGCCCGGCTCATCGTTGGGCACGTTACGCAGCTGAAAGCGACCGCCACGGCCGCCATCGTTGACCAGTTCGGGGAAGGCATTGGACAGCCCACCCGCGCCTACGTCATGGATAAAGGCGATCGGGTTCTTGTCGCCCAGCTGCCAGCAGCGGTCGATCACTTCCTGACAACGGCGTTCCATTTCCGGGTTTTCGCGCTGCACGGAGGCAAAGTCCAGATCCTCGGCGCTGCTGCCGGTATCCATCGAGGAGGCGGCGCCGCCACCCAGGCCGATCAACATCGCAGGGCCACCCAGCACGATCAGCTTGGCGCCGACCGGGATTTCCGCCTTTTCAACGTGGCCGGCGCGGATATTGCCCATGCCACCGGCGATCATGATCGGCTTGTGGTAGCCGCGGATTTCCGGGCCACGTGGCGAGCTGACGGTCTGCTCCCAGGTGCGGAAGTAACCGGTCAGGTTCGGCCGGCCAAATTCGTTGTTGAAGGCGGCTGCGCCCAGCGGACCATCAATCATGATCTGCAGCGGCGTAACGATGCGCCCCGGTTTGCCGTTGTCTTCTTCCCAGGGCTGAATGAAGCCGGGAATGCGCAGGTTGGATACCGTGAACCCGGCCAGGCCCGCCTTGGGCTTGCCGCCACGGCCGGTGGCACCTTCATCACGGATCTCGCCACCGGAACCGGTGGCAGCGCCGGGGAATGGCGCAATCGCGGTGGGATGGTTGTGCGTCTC
>JAESUC010000247.1 GCA_016763285.1 Pseudomonas sp. | reverse complement strand
TCAGACCATCTCCGGTGGATAACTGCTACCCTTGGCAGCTGCCAAATGCGCCAACGAGAATCCCGATGCCCGAGACTGCCAACCGCCCCAACATGGTTATTACCGTGCTGTGCGGCACCCTTACCTCCCTGGTGGTGATTGGCTTTGCCCGCCTGGCCTACGGCATCATCCTGCCTTCCATGCGCACTGACCTTGGATTCTCCTATCAGCAAGCCGGCATCCTCAGCACCACCACTGCGCTGTGTTACGTCTGTTTCGTGCTGGCTGGCGGCCTCGCTGCCGCACGCTGGGGTGCCAAGGCGTCGATCCTGTTCGGCATGCTCACCGTGGCTGCTGGCTTTGTGGGTCTCGCCTTCGCTGCGGATTTCTGGGTAGTGCTCACGCTGATGGGGCTGCTGGGCTTCGGTACCGCCTTTGCCTTTGCCCCCATGGTGGCGCTGCTGGCTACCTGGTTCCCCGACAAACGCGGTCTGGTCATCGGCTTCATGACCAGCGGCGTCGGCCTCAGCGCCCTGGTTACCGGTATGTTGGTGCCCTATCTGTTCACGCTGTTCGGGGACCAGGGCTGGAGAGTGAGTTGGGGTGTTTTCGCCGGCGTAGCCTTGTTTGTGGCGGTCATGATCGGGCTGTTCGTGCGCAATCCACCGCGGGCGAAAAGCAACAGTACCAGCGGGCTGCCGTCCGATGAGAAATGGCGCATCTATCGCCATCCACGCGTGCTGATCGTTGCCTGCACCTACGGGATCATTGGTCTGGGCTACATCATCCAGGCCGTGTTCATGATCAGTTTCATGGTCGAAAGCGGTCACAGCGAGGCCATCGCCGGTCGTTTCATGGCCATGACCGGCCTGCTGTCGATTGCCGCAGGGCCGATCTGGGGTTGGGTATCGGACTTCTGGGGACGGGGTAACGCGCTCGGGGCCTGCTTCTTTCTGGTCATCACGGCGATGAGCCTGCCGCTGATCGATCAGACGCTGCCCTGGTTCTTCTTCCACTTTCTGGTCATGGGTGTCTCGATCAATGGTCTGTTTGCGATGATCCAGACCAGCGCTACCGACCAGGTCGCACCCCGCTACATTCCCATCGCCTTCAGCTTTGCCACCCTGTTCTTTGCGGTTGGCCAGTTCCTCGGGCCGGCCATCGCCGGGTGGCTGATCGAAACCACCGGGGGCTTTACCGCCGCATTCGGCTTTACCTTCCTGGTGCTATCGGTCGGCTTCGGCCTGACCCTGCTGATCCGCCGCTTTCCCGACGAATGGGCGGTCAAGGAGCCACAGGCGCAATAACGGATCGGCAGAGTGTTGCCGCAGGTGTCCAGGGCGGCGGATGGCAGACGGGCATGGCATAGTATTGGCTGATCGCATTCCGCCAAAGGAGCCCCAGTGTCCACCCGCGTACAGATGAGCGACATCCACCTCAGCTACCCCACCGAGTCGGGCACCGTTGCGGTACTCGACAACGCATCGCTCACCGTACCACCGGGCGAATCACTGGCAATCACCGGCCCCTCGGGCAGCGGCAAGACCTCTCTGCTGCTGTTGCTCTCCGGTCTGGAGCGGCCGGATCAGGGCGAGATCCTGGTTGGCAGCGAGCGCCTGGGCGATATGGATTCCAACGCCCTGGCCGACTGGCGCAGCAAGCATCTGGGCATCATCTTTCAGTCCTTCCATCTGCTGCCCGGGCTAAGCGCACTGGGTAACGTCAGCCTGCCGCTGGAGATTGCCGGCCAGAGCCAGGCCCGTGAGCGCGCCAGGGCCATGCTCGATGCGGTGGGTCTGAGTCACCGCCTGGGTCATTACCCGGCGCAGCTCTCCGGCGGCGAACAACAGCGGGTGGCGATTGCCCGCGCCCTGGTGCACCAACCCAGCCTGCTGCTGGGCGATGAACCAACCGGCAACCTCGACCAGCAGACCGGCGAGAAAGTGCTGTCGCTGCTGTTCGACCTGCAACGCGAAAGCAAATCCACCCTGATCCTGGTCACCCACGACGAACGCGTGGCCGAACGCTGCCAGCACCGGGTCAGAATGGATGCAGGGCGATTGCATGCGCTCTAGTGCCCCCACCTCACTTGGCTGGATGTGCCGCTTTGCGCTCAGCGATCTGCGTTCGCGCCTGTCGGTGCTCAAGATCTTTCTCGCCTGCCTGATTCTCGGCGTTACCCTGGTCGCCGCCACCGCCAGCCTGTATCGCGTGATCGAACAAAGCCTGCTGGCCGATACCCGCGCACTGCTTGGCGGCGATGTCGAACTGGATGCTAGCCAACCGCTACCCGATGAGGTGCAGGCCTGGATCCGCGCCAGCGGCCAGCTCTCGCTGGTGCGCGAACTGGACACCATGGTCAGCGGCACGAGCGCAGACGGCGGCCTGAACTTTCTGCGTGCCGGCATCCTGGTGCCGGATGCCGCCTACCCGTTGTATGGCGAACTGCAACTGATACCCGACCAGCCCCTGAGCATGCTGACGGCACAACAGGATGGCCTGTGGGGTGCGGTGATCGACCCAGTGCTGGCCGAACGGCTGGGCCAGGGTATTGGCGACCAGATCGACATTGGCGCTGCGACCTTTCGCATCAGCGGCCTGATCGAGAACCAGCCCGACCGCAACCTGAATGCCAACTGGCGCGGGCTGCCGATCATGATCTCCGATGACGCCCTGCAAGCGGCGCAACTGCTGGGCCCCGGCGCGCGGATAGACTACGAGTATCGGGTACAGACCGACCGGGATCTGACCCTGTGGCTGGCCGAATTCGAGCAGGCCTTTCCCGAGACCCAATGGGATACCACCACATTCGCCGAGCGCAGCGAGCGCCTGGCCGAACGGCTGGACCAGATTGCCACCGCGCTGATCCTGATCGCTTTCACCACGCTATTCATCGGCGGCCTGGGCGTGGCCAACAGCATCCATGCTTACCTGGACGAAAAGCTCGGCACCATCGCCACCCTGCAAACTTTGGGTCTGCGGCGCAGGCCACTGGTCGGCATCTATCTGCTGCAGATCGGTATTCTCGGCAGTATTGCCGGCCTGATCGGCGGCGCCATCGGCCTGGGGCTTTCCACCCTCGCTCTTAACCTGGCCGGGGATACCTTTGCCGCCACCGAATCCAGTGGCGCCGGCCAGTGGTTATCGGTCTGGGCCATGCCTCTGCTGCTAAGCTGGCTTTTCGCCGTGCTCACTGCCTATGTATTTGCGCTACCGGCCCTGGCCCGCGCGCTGGCGGCCTCCCCCGCCGGGCTGTTCCGCGGCAAGGTGCAGGCCGCAGCCCATGAGCCACGTAGTTGGCGCATCGCCAGCTACGGACTGCTGGCGGTGTATATCGCTGCATTGCTGCTCTGGCTGCCCTCCTCCCAACTGGGCTTTGCGTTCCTGCTCGCACTGGTCGTGCTCTGGGGTCTGCTGGAGGCATTGATCAAGGGCCTGCAGCTCGCCGCGAAGGCGCTGGAAAACGGCGGCTTTGCCGAACGCAATTTTGCCCGCCGCCTGGCCCTGGCCAACCTGCACCGGCCCGACTCGCCATTGCGCGCCACCCTGCTCTCGCTGGGAACGGCGCTCACTCTGGTCGTCGCCTGCACTCTATTGGTCGGCACCCTGTTGCGCGCGCTGGAATCGACCATCCCCGCCGAGGCCCCGGCGCTGATTCTGTATGAGGTATTGCCAGACCAGATCGAGACCCTGGAGACCGGCCTGCAGTCCCTCGACCCAGGCGCAGAAACCGAACTGCTCCCCCTGGTACGCGGACGCCTGGCCAGCATCAACCAGCAACCCATCGCCGAAGCATTGGCGGACGACGCACAGGCCAGGCGCGAAGCCATGGGTGATGAGTACAAACTCAGCTACCTGTCCGGCAATCCCGAGGATCTTGAGCTGGTCTCGGGTAGCTGGTGGAGCGCACCTGCGCCGCAGGGCCAACCCGCCTACATGGCCATGGAGGACCGGGAGGCCAACCAGCTGGGCCTTGTGGTCGGCGATCAGATCGACTTTACCGTCGAGGGTCAGACCATCCCCGCCGAGATCAAGGCCATCTACCGGCAGAAAGGCCTGCAGACGCGCTTCTGGTTTGAGGGCGTATTGCAGAACGGCGCCCTGGATGCACTGATCGGCCGCTACGTCGGCGTGGTCTACCAGAGCGATCCTGCCGCCAAGGCCTCCCAACAATGGCTGGCGCGCAACATACCCAACGTCATTACCTTGCGCACCGCCGACTGGCTGGAGACCGCCGGCGACCTGCTGGGCAAGGCCACCGCCGGTCTCGCTGCGGTTGCCCTGGTCAGCCTTACCGCCAGTCTACTGGTGCTTTCCAGCGTGGTCAGCGTCAGCCGGAGGCGCCAGCTGTATGAGGCCAACCTGCTGCATATCCTCGGGGCCCGGCACCCGGCCATTCGCTCGGCAATGCTGCTGGAAACCGGCCTGCTCACATGTGTCGCCACACTGTTCGCCACCGCACTCGGCGCACTGATCGCCCTGCCATTGGCCGCCACGTTGCTGAAATTGCCGGCAGGTGATCTGTGGTGGCTGGGGGCGTTGATAGCTGCAGCGGTCAGTGCCCTGGCCTTGCTGGGCGGGTTGCTGCCCACGCTGCGGGCACTGAAGCTGAATCAGGCGATGCTGCTACGCGAGGGGTGAGTCAGAACCCCGTCATTCATCCGGTAAATCAGGGCTCTTCTCCAACCGGCATGGTGGCCCCGCCGTGTTGACATGCAAGCGGCCCCACCCTTAGCTTGAATTTCAACAGTCGGTGAATTACCCGGCAGCGCCACCACGATAAAAACAACAGGCCCGGAGGAAGCTCCATGAAGGTCACACCGCTGAAGGCCCTGCTGGGTGTCAGCCTGTCGCTTGCAGGCGTGCTGGCGTTTGGCCCTCTCGGCCTGGCCGACGATGCCACGACCGTCCTGCCGAACCTGCTGGTGATAGGCACGCCCGGCACCTCCAGCGGCAGCTTCGCCTCGACCAATGGCTGGGGGCCGATTCTGCAGAAGGACCTGGGCATCAACGTGCGTGTGGTGCCCGAGGACAGCGAGGTCCAACGCCATCGGCGCCTGACCGAAAGGCGCGATCTGGCGCTCAGTTCCGTCTCCGCGGCCGAGCTGCGCTTCCAGATCCAGGGCATCGGCCACTACGCCACCATGGAACCCGTGCCACAGCGGGTGATCTGGCATCACAACGACACCCCCTGGGCCTTTGTGGTGTCCGGCGATTCCGACCTGCACACCATGGACGATCTCAAACAGGCGGGTCTCAGGGTGGCCCAGGGTCAGTTTTCGCCGCCGATGATGGCTGCCGTCAGAGACGGCCTGCCCGCCTACCTCGGCATGACCAGTGCAGAGGGTGCCGAACACTTCACCTTCGTGCCCGCCAGCAGTTACGTCGAGAACTGCCGTACCGTGGTTGAAGGCCGTGCCGACGTCTCCTACTGCGCCACCGTCAGTTCCGTGATGGCGGAAATGGAGGGCGCGCCCGGCGGCATCCGCTGGCTGCCCATGGACCTGGACAACACCCAGGCCTGGGATGGCTTCCTGGAGCATCGGCCAATGGTCGTACCCGGCACCATCACCATGGGCGTCTCGTCGGCCAAAGGCATCGACGGTCTTGCCTCCAATTTTCTCTACGCCGCCCCGGCGGATGTCGACGAAGCCTTCGCCTACCGCATCGCCAAGTGGTTTCACCAGTCTTACGACCGCTATAAGGGCTCGCACCCCCTGTCCACGCGCATGAGCCTGGAAGTCTTCCGCGAGTATCTGGATCGCTCACCGCTGCCCGTTCATGAAGGCACAGTGCGTTACCTCCGGGAGATAGGCGCCTGGACCGAGCAGGACGAGCAATGGAACCAGGTGGCTATCAGCAAAACCGAGAGATGGATGGCGGCCCGCAGGGCAGCTCTGGCCGAAGCAAAGCAAGGCCAGATCACGCCGAATGCCAATAACCCGGAGTTCATGGCCATCGTCGAGAAGCATACGCAGGGGCTGGAAGGCTTTCGTACCCGTCTTTGATAAAAGGGATTGCCATGAAAACTGACATCATCACTGCGCAGGAGGAGGCACCGGGCAACGAGGTTACCCGGCTGGGGTCGGCAGGTTCATGGCAGAGCATTGCCTTTGTGGTACTGACTGTCTGTGGGCTGGCCACCGGCATAGCCTATATATTCGGGCTCTCCTGGGACGGACGGCGCCTGCTTGAGGGTGAGTACTACTGGATCTTTATCGGCTTCTTTTCCGCCGCTGCCTTTCTCGCGTTACCAGCCAAATCCGGGCAGGCGAAGGTACCCTTCTACGACATACTGGCCGCCATTGCCGTTGTGGTCATCAGCTTCTACTTCGCCAGCAACGCCTGGGACATGGTCCAGGCCGGCTGGAGCAATCTGTATCCGGGCATTCTCATCTGGCTGTTGATGATGGAGCTGGCACGGCGCAGCGGCGGCACCCCCTTCCTGCTGGTCGTTCTGCTGATCGGGCTGTATCCGCTGGTGGCCGAGCATTTTCCCGGCCTGATCATGGGCGTGCCCTATCAGTTCGACCACATGATCGAGTCCTACGTCTTCCGCGCCGAAGGCATGATGGGTATCACCACCAAGATCGTGGCCGAGATCATCCTCGGGTTCCTGGTGTTTGCCGGCATCCTGCTGGCAACGGGCGCGGGTGCCTTCTTTATCGATCTGGCCAACGCCGGGTTCGGCCGCTATCGCGGCGGACCGGCCAAGGTGGCTGTGGTGGCCAGTGCCTTTATGGGCAGCCTGTCCGGATCGATCTTCTCCAATATCGCCGGCACCGGTTCAATCACCATCCCGACCATGAAAAAAGCCGGCTATCCGCCCCACTACGCCGGGGCCATCGAAGCCTGCGCCTCGACCGGTGGCGTGGTCATGCCGCCGGTGATGGGCGCGATCGCATTCGTCATGGCGATCACCATCGGCGTGGATTACGCCACCATCATGATCGCCGCCATCCTGCCATCGCTGCTGTTCTACTTCGGCCTGCTGCTGCAGGTGGACGGCTATGCCGCGCGCACGGGCATCAAGGGCATGCCGCAGGAGGATCTGCCCTCCACCCGCTCGGTACTGCTGCGCGGCTGGCCCTTCCTGTTCGTCATGGCGTTTTTGATGTGGGGGCTGCTGTACATGCGCTGGGAATACTACACGCCCTGGTATGCCTGCATCCTGATGATCGGCCTGTCGTTCCTGCGCAAGGAAACCCGCCTGACGCCCGCCCGATTGTATGAGGCCATACGCCAGATCGGCGTACTCGTTACCCAGACCTCCGCCATTATTCTGCCCATCGCCTTCGTGGTCGGCGCCCTGACCATTACCGGCGTCACCGGCTCGGTCACTTCAGGCCTGGTCGGTCTGGGCGGGGATAATCTGTTCCTGGTGATCCTGTTTGGCGTGGCCGCCTGTTTCATCATGGGCATGGCCGGGCTGGCCATCGTCGCCTATATCTTCCTGGCGGTTACCCTGGCGCCGGCGATTATTGAGGTGGGCGGGCTGAACACCATCGCCGTGCACTTCTTCATCGTCTACTACGCCATGCTCTCGGTGATCACCCCACCGGTCGGCGCAGCTGCCTTCCTGGCCGGCACCATCGCCGCCGCCAAGCCCATGCGCACCTCGTTCACTGCGATGCGCCTGGGCGTTGTGATCTATTTTGTACCGCTGTTCTTCCTGTTCCAGCCGGCCCTACTGCTGCAGGGCGACCTGACCCCGCTGTTCTACGTGCTGCCCTCGATCATCATCGGCATCATGCTGATTTCCGGCGGGCTGGAGGGCTACCTGCTGGGTGCGGGCCTGGTCAAACCCTGGCAGCGCCTGCCGCTGATTGCGGCAGGCTTTGCCTTCAGCTTCCCGGGGCCGATGACGACACTGGCCGGTGGCCTGGCATCGGCGGTGCTGGTCGCCATGGTGTGGCATCAGAACCGTCCCGCTCAATTTCCGCGGTAGGTCGAGTACCCGTATGGGCTCAGCAGCAGCGGGATGTGGTAGTGGTCAACGGCGCCATCCACCTCGAAAATCACCGGGACCTCGGGAAAGAAGCTCTGCGCCTGGTGCATGGCAAACCAGTCTCCGGTCTTGAAGGTCACCTTGTAGGTACCGGTTGCAAGCGTTTTGCCCTCTGGAAAGAGTTCAGGAATGCGGCCCTGCTGATTGGTAACCGCCTCGTTCAGGGGTTGCCAGCCGCCGGGCTGAAGCTGCTCCAGCGTCACGCGCACGTCCGGCGATGGCAGCCCGTCTTCCAGGTTCAATACGTGCACGCTGAGCGGATTGGTTGCCGCGAGGGCGCTGCTGGCCAGGCTGCTCAGCAGCAGCGCGAGGGTCCAGCGGGAGGTAGTGGTCATGGTAGTTGCCTTATGGGTTGGGTTGAAAAACCTGATCAATTGCACTTTGGGCACAGCCTTCATCGATACTGGAGCCGCCCGCGCCAGCGACACCCAGCGCACCAATCACCTGGCCGTCGATGCGCACCGGCAGCCCCCCGCCAAGCAGCAGCAATTCATCCAGGGTATTGAGATTGGCCGAACTCGGATCACCCTGCGCGCGCCTGGCAAGCTCGCTGGTAGCGGACCTGGTCGACAGCGCCGTAAACGCCTTGCGTTGGGCTGCCAGGGTGTTGTGCGGGCCGACATTGTCGTCGCGCTGCAAAGCCATCAGATGGCCTGAACGGTCGACAACCGCCACCACGGCGCTGCGATCCTGCGCATGGCACGCGCTCAGCGTGGCCGCTGCCAGTTGATTACCCAGTGCCAGGGTCAGGTCCTTGCGCTCGGCAATGCCGGAGCTGCTGGCCTGCGCCGCGCCAGCTGCCAGGCCGCCGAGGAGTAATGTGATAAGGGACAATCGATGCAGCATGGAGGTCTCCTGCGAAGTGGAATCGGTTGGTGCGCTACATGCTGTTTGCAGCACCGGTGCAGGGTGCCTACCCGCAACTGTCAGTGCCCTTGCCGGTTCATTACGTATTTGTAATGGGCAGCCACCGGCTTTCGCTCTAATCTGGCGGCACACCACGGGAGATGAGCATGCGGATTCTGGTTGTCGAAGACGAACGCAAGGCCGCCGAGTACCTGCGCAAGGGCTTGAGCGAGTCGGGGTACCAGGTCGCTGTCGCCCATGAAGGGCTGGACGCGCGCCACCTGATAGAAGAGGACACCTTCGATCTCATCATCCTGGACGTGATGCTGCCCGGCATGGATGGCTGGCAACTGATCAAGCTGATCCGCATGCGCGGTCAGACACCGGTGCTCTTTCTGACCGCCCGCGACAGCATCGAGGACCGGGTAAAGGGCCTGGAGCTGGGCGCCGATGATTACCTGATCAAGCCCTTCTCCTACTCCGAGCTGCTGGCCCGGGTGCGCAGCCTGCTGCGCCGCGCGCCATTGAGGGAGCTCGAGCATTACCGCCTGGATGACCTCGAAGTGGACGTCATGCGCAGGCAAGTGAGCCGGGGCGGCCAGCGCATCGTGCTGACCAACAAGGAGTTCGCCCTGCTACAGCTACTGATCAGCCATGCCGGGGAAGTCATGTCCCGCACCCGTATTGCCTCCGATGTCTGGAACATCAATTTTGACAGCGATACCAACGTGGTCGACGTCGCCATTCGCCGCCTGCGCGCCAAGATCGACGATCCGTTCCAGCACAAGCTGGTACATACGGTGCGGGGCATGGGTTACAAGCTGGACGCCTCGCCATGAGCACCCTGTGGCGCTCCCTGAGCCTGCGACTCGGGCTGGCATTCGCTGTTACGGGCGCTCTGCTGCTGGGTATCATCGGCATATACCTGTACCAGTCGCTGGAGCGTGAGATCGCCTGGCGTGATGATCAGGCCCTGCTCGGGCGTCTCGAACGCGTGCAGCTGCTGCTGGAAAACAGCCCGGACCTGAACGCCCCCACCGACCGCCCCGAGCTCTACGCCAACATGCTGGGTAACACGCAGCATTTTCTCTGGGTGCAGGATGGCGATGGCCGCACTCTGGTGAGTATCAATCCGGCCGACCTGGCTGCGCCGCAACTGCCGGCAACACCCGAGCCGCGATTTCACCAGGACCCGGCCGATACCTATCGCCTGGTGATCCAGCGGGTCAATATCAATCAACGCCCGTTAACGCTGATCGCCGGTTACCTGCTGGCCGACCGCGAGCAGATGCTGGCTGCTTATCGCTCCAACCTGATCGCCGTACTGGGCGCCGGCAGCGTGCTGGTTTTCCTGCTGGGCTTCTGGATCAGCCAGCGGGGCCTGCGCCCCTTGCGCCGCCTTGCCCAGCAGGCGGCCGCCATCGACAGCGAACACCTCCACCTGCGGCTGCATACCGCCAGCCAGTCCAGCGAACTCGATATGCTCGTGCACAGCTTCAACCTGGCGCTGGCCAAACTGGAGACGGGTTTCGAGCAACTGTCGCGCTTTTCCGGTGATCTGGCCCATGAAATGCGCACACCCCTGAACAATCTGATCGGACAGACCCAGCAGGCGCTGAGTCGGCCGCGCTCGGCAGAGGAGTACGAACAGCTGTTCGAGTCAAACCTGGAGGAGTTCGAGCGCCTGGCCAGGATGATCGACAGCCTGCTTTTTCTGGCGCGGTGCGTGCAGCCCGGCCAGAGTCTCGAGCTGCAATCGACGGACCTTCACGCCATCACCGCAAGGCTATGTGAATACTTCGAGGGGATGGCCGAGGACCAGCAGCTGACCCTGGCCAACCACTGCAGCGGCCAGCTGGTGGTCGAGCCGGATATGCTGACCCGCGCCCTGGCCAACCTGATCGCCAACGCGGTGCGTCATGCCGAGCCGGGCTCAACCATCACCATCGCCAGCCGTGAAGCGCCCACACATGTCCACATCAACGTGCAGAACCAGGGAGCGAGCGTAGACGCAGAGCACCTGCCAAGGCTGTTCGAGCGCTTCTACCGGGCAGACCCGTCACGTAGCCAGCCCGGTGACAGCGGCGGGCTGGGACTGTCCATCGTGGAGGCGATCATGCAGTTGCACGGGGGCTCGGCGAGTGTGGCCAATGTGGCCGACGGCGTGCAGTTCGAACTGCATTTCCCCAGGTCCACGGACACGCAAGGAACATGACATCTTTGTAATACCGGCGTCATGCCGGGGTTGGGACCACAGCCATATCCTGTACAGGTCAAGCGGCGGCACTCGCCACTGCAATCACTGTAAAAGGATCCACCCCATGAAACTGATCATCGCCATCATGCTGTCCCTCTCCGCACTGACCTGCACCCTGGCCCAGGCTGAAGATGGCAGCACACGTCTGCATGATTTCCACGAAATGCGCCAGCAGGCGGAGTAACAACCGTTTTTCAGGCGCAGCCTTGATCAGTAGGGCCGCGCCTGACTGAACGCCCGCCGATCGATATGCCAGCGCCGCAGACGTGAGTAGAGCGACGGCGGCTTGATGCCCAGCAGCGCAGCGGCGCCGTCCGCGCCGGACACCTTGCCGCCGGTCTGGCGCAGGGCGTTGATGATGTTCTCCCGTTCGCTCAGCCGCCGTTCCTGCTCGGTCATGACCAGCCCTTCCGGGGTGCTGCTGCCCGCTCCGGCGCGTTTGGCAGCAAACCCATCCGATAGCGCGCCGCTGGCCTGGGCCGGGCGGGAAGGCAGCTCGATATGCAGCCTGCCTGCCGCCGAGAGGATCACGGCCCGCTCGATGATGTTCTCCAGCTCGCGAATGTTCCCCGGCCAGTGGTAACTCTGCAGCTTTTCCAGATCCGCCAGCGACAGCGCCAGCTCGGGCTTTTTCAGTTTCTTGCAGGCCTGGGCGATCAGGTGGGTGGCCAATAGCGGGATATCCTCAGTGCGCTGGCGCAGCGGTGCCGATTCGATCGGGAACACGTTCAGGCGGAAATACAGATCCTCGCGGAACTGCCGCTGCTCCACCTCCTGGCGCAGCTGCCGATTGGTGGCGGCAATGATGCGCACATCCACCGTGCGTGTGCGGGTATCGCCTACCCGCTCGAACTGCTGGTCCTGCAACACGCGCAACAGCTTGCCCTGCAGATCCAGCGGCAACTCGCCGACCTCGTCGAGAAAGATGGTGCCGCCGTCTGCCAGCTCGAAACGCCCCGGGCGATCGGCCGTGGCGCCGGTAAAGGCGCCGCGTATGTGGCCGAAGAACTCGCTCTCGAACAGCTCCCGGGGAATGGCTGCGCAGTTGACCCGGATCAGCGGGCGCTGGCTGCGCGGGCTGCTCTCATGGATGGCCCGGGCGATCAGCTCCTTGCCGGTGCCCGACTCGCCGGTAATCAGCACCGGCGCATCGGTCGGCGCCACCAGCTTGATCTGGCGAATACAGTGCTTGATCGGCTGGCTGCGGCCGACAATCTGCCGGTAGTCGTGCTCCGCACGGATCTCTTCCTGCAGGTAGGCATTCTCCATTTCCAGCCGTTCCTTGAGTGTTTCCACCTCCGCCAGCGCCAGGCGCAGGCGGCGCTCGGCATCGCGCCGTTCGCTGACATCACGGAACACCACCACCGCGCCCACCAGCGTGCCCTCATCCCGTATCGGCGTGCTGGTGTATTCCACCGGAAACACGCTGCCATCCTTGCGCCAGAACACCTCGTCATCCACCACATGCACGATGCCGTCATTGAAGGCGGCATAGATCGGGCAGCAGTGGCTGGGATAGGGCGTGCCGTCCTGATGGGTGTGGTGAAACACCGTATGCGCGTCGCGGCCGATCAGCTCACCGGCCTCCCAGCCGAGCATCTTCAACGCAGCGGGATTGACGAAGGTCGTCGCGCCTTCGGCATTCACGCCGTAGATCCCCTCCCCCGCGGCGCTCAGAATCAGCTGGTTGTTCCGCTCGACTTCACGAAAGGCGCCCTCGATGCGCTTCCACTCCAGCAGGCCGCCGCGGTGCAGCCAGTGCAGCTCGGTCTGCTCGCGGCGGGCCTGCACTTCACTGGCATCGAATATCAGCAGCAGCAACAGCTGCCGCTCGTTTTCGACAAAGGCCGAGGCATGGATCTCCACCGGCAGACTGCCCTGCTGCGCGGTGCGCAGACTGATCTCGCCGCTGTAATAGCGGCCCTTGTCCAGGCAGGCCTGGGTCAGACTGATCAGGCGCGGCAGATCATCGGCAAACAGCGCCGACATCGGCTGCGCCATCAGCGCGCTGCGCTCGCTACCAAGCAGGGCCTCCAGCGCCGGATTGCAGTCCATCACCCGATCGATCAAAGGATCGCAACAGAGCATCGCTGCGCCGCTGGAAAGGGCCGCTGCTCGCCAGGCCGTTGATTCGTGGGCCGCGGGCTTGTGGGGAGTCAATAGTGTCATCGCCGTTCACCTGTTCAGTGTTCGATTAACCGTTCTCCACCCACCTGCAAGGACCAGGCCTTTTTATGCAATTGCATATTTTTAACTGTGCAAATGCGTGAATTATGCAAATGCATACTTGCGCCTTCGCCAATTCTCCCGCGTATGCCATTGATCCGGCTGCAAAAATCGTCAAACCCAAAACTGGCACAGAGCTTGATATAGCTACATCAGGACACCTCCGGGTGAACAGCCACAGCACCTCATTCGGGCAGCACGCCACGCCGTGCACCGGAATACGACTGGCAGGAGCCAAACATGACGATCAAGAGCCTGGGAAATCCCTATGACGGCGGCAAGGGCCTGACCCACGACGCCCAGTGTGAATGCGACAAGTGCAAGCACATCGCCCTGCCCACCGGTCTGACGGCGCAACAGTCGGCAGTCGATAATCGCGCACCGGTCATGGCCACGCCGATGTCCAGTGAAGACATGATGGAGCGGGCCATCGAGAACGCTGTGGTGCGCGCGGTATTCAACCAGAGCGACATGAGCCGCCGGCGCTTCATGCAACTGCTCGGCGGTGGCACCGTGGCCGCCGCCCTGGCCACCATCTTCCCGATGGCGCAGGCCAAGGCCGCGCTGATGGACAGCATGGGCCCGCTGGAAAAGACCAAGCTGAGCGTCGGCTTTGTGCCGATCACCTGCGCCACGCCGATCATCATGGCGCACCCGCTGGGCTTCTATTCCAAATACGGCCTGAATGTGGATGTGATCAAGACTGCTGGCTGGGCCGTGGCGCGGGACAAGTCCCTGGCTGGCGAATATGACGCCGCCCACATGCTCACCCCCATGCCCCTGGCCATGTCCATGGGCGCCGGCTCCACGGCCGAGCCCTACATCATGCCCGCGGTGGAGAACATCAACGGCCAGGCCATCGTGCTGCACGTCAAGCACAAGGACAAACGCGATCCCAAGCAATGGAAGGGCTTCCGCTTTGGTGTGCCCTTCGAATACTCAATGCACAACCTGCTGCTGCGATACTACGTAGCCGAGCACGGCCTGGACCCGGATCAGGACATCCAGATCCGCGTGGTACCGCCACCGGAGATGGTCGCCAACCTCAGCGCCGGCAACCTGGACGGCTACCTGTCGCCCGACCCGTTCAACCAGCGCGCCGTCTGGGAAAAGGTCGGCTTCATCCACCTGCTGACCAAGGACATCTGGGAAGGCCACCCCTGCTGCGCCTTTGCCTGCAGCCAGCGCTTCGCCACCGAGAACCCCAACACCTACGGCGCCCTGTTCCGCGCCATCGTCGATGCCACGCAGTATTCCCACCAGGCCGAGAACCGCAAGGAGATCGCCGCCGCCATTGCGCCACGCAACTACCTCAACCAGCCGGTGGGGGTGATCGAGCAGGTGCTGACCGGGCGCTTTGCCGATGGCCTGGGCAACATCATAGACGAGCCCGATCGCATCGACTTCGATCCCTTCCCCTGGCATTCCATGGCCGTGTGGATCCTCACCCAGCTCAAGCGCTGGGGTTACATCGAGGGCGATGTGAACTACAAGCAGATCGCCGAGCAGGTCTACCTGGCCACCGATGCCGGCAAGGTCATGCGCGAACTGGGCTACGCCGCGCCGGATATCACCTACCAGAACTACACCATCATGGGTAAGCAGTTCGACTACAACAAACCCGAGGAATACATCGATAGCTTTGCCATCCGGAAGCGCACATGAAAGACACCATCAACAGCCTGCGCCCGGCCATCCTCACCGTCCTGATCCTGCTGGTGCTGGGCGGTATCTGGGAGGCCGCCATCAACACCACCAAGAGTACCGGCGAGCTGACCGAGTACGAAATGATGATGGGCGGCGGCCAGCCGAGTGCGGGCGTACCCGCGCCCTCACAGGTGCTGGCCCATGCCTGGACCGAGCTGAGCGACCCCTTTTACGACAACGGCCCGAACGACAAGGGCATCGGCATCCAGCTGGGCTACTCGATCGGCCGCGTGCTGGTGGGCTTCTCCCTGGCCGCGCTGATCGCCATTCCGCTGGGTTTTGTAATCGGCATGTCGCCGCTGATGTACAAGTCGCTCAACCCGTTCATCCAGGTGCTGCGGCCGGTCTCACCACTGGCCTGGATGCCCCTGGCCCTGTTCATCATCAAGGACTCGGAAACCTCGGCGATCTTCGTGATCTTCATCTGCTCGATCTGGCCGATGCTGCTCAATACCGCCTTCGGCGTGATGAACGTGCGCCGGGACTGGATTAACGTCGCGCGCACCCATGAGCTGAGTCAGTGGCGCACCGCGTTTCAGGTGATCCTGCCGGCGGCGGCACCGACCATCCTCACCGGCATGCGCATCTCCATCGGCATTGCCTGGCTGGTGATCGTCGCTGCGGAAATGCTCGTGGGCGGCACCGGCATCGGCTACTACATCTGGAACGAGTGGAACAATCTGGATCTCACCAGCGTGGTGTTCTCCATCCTCATGATCGGCGTCATCGGCATGCTGCTCGACGCCGTGCTGTCACTCGCCGCGCGCCTTGTCGCCTGGCAGGAATAGGAACCCCCGATGACTGATAACCCAAACACCCAAACCGAAAGCACTGACCCCAACCGCAAGTTCCTGCAGGTCAACGGCCTGAAGAAGACCTTCCCCACCCCCGGCGGCGGCGATGTCGACGTATTCGAGGAGGTCAACTTCAGTCTGGCCAAGGGCGAGTTCGTCTGCATCATCGGCCACTCCGGCTGCGGCAAGTCGACCATCCTCAATGCCCTGGCCGGGCTGGATACCCCTTCTGCCGGCACCATCATTCTCAACGGCAAGGAAGTCACCGGCCCGAGCCTGGAGCGCGGTGTGGTATTTCAGAACTACAGCCTGATGCCCTGGCTCTCGGCCCTGAAGAACGTGATATTCGGCGTGCGCGCCCGCTGGCCGCAGTGGAGCAAGGCCGAGGTTGACGCCCACAGCCGCAAGTATCTGTCGCTGGTCGGGCTGGATGAGGCCCTGCACCGCAAGCCCGCACAGCTGTCCGGCGGCATGCGCCAGCGCGTCAGCATTGCCCGCGCCTTTGCCACCCAGCCGTCGCTGTTGCTGCTGGATGAGCCCTTCGGCGCACTGGACGCCCTCACCCGCGGCGTGATCCAGGACGAACTGGTCAAGGTCTGGAGCGAGACCCGGCAAACCGTGTTCATGATCACCCATGACGTGGACGAAGCCATCCTGCTCGCCGACCGCATCTTTCTGATGAGCAATGGCCCCAATGCACGCATCGCCGAAATGGTCCAGGTGGACATTCCCCGGCCACGCCTGCGCACCACGATTTTTCAGGATCAGAAGTACTACCAGACGCGCAATTACCTGGTGGACTTTCTGATCAACCGATCCGGTGACGAGCACGCCAGTGCGGACGACAACGTCCCCACCCGTATGCCCGATACCAAAACCCCGAGCAAATCACCCGAGCACGCCTGAAGGAGCACGACCATGAACTCAACTACCGCCACCATCATTGCCGCCAAGGAAAGCCTGGGCCTGTCCTGGGAAGACATCGGCGCCGCGCTGGAGATGTCTCCGGTGTGGACCACCTCCGCCTGCCTGGGCATGAACAGCATGCCCGCCGACAAGGCCAAGCGCCTGTGCGAGCTGCTCAAGCTGGATGACGCCACCCAGACTACCCTGCAGAAATGCCCGATGAAGACCTGGGACAAGACCGTGCCCACCGACCCGGTGATCTACCGTTTCTACGAGATGATTGGGGTATACGGCGAAACGATCAAAAGCATCATTCACGAGAAATTCGGCGACGGCATCATGAGCGCCATCGACTTCTCCATGGACATCGACAAGAAGGAAGACCCCAAGGGCGATCGCGTGGTGATCACGCTGAACGGCAAGTTTCTCCCTTACCGCACCTGGTAAGCCGCGCCGGGGCCACGGCCCCGGTTCCTTCACCTGCCGAGTACAGCCATGGAACACAAACCACCCTTGCCGCCCTTCGATCACGTCACTGCGCAGATCAAGGTACAGATGGCCGAAGATGCCTGGAACAGCCGCGACCCGGCCCGCGTTGCACTGGCCTACACGCCTGACTCCACCTGGCGCAATCGCAGCGAATTTCTCAACGGGCGCAACGAGATCGAAGCCTTTCTGACCCGCAAATGGGAAAAGGAACGGGAGTACTGCCTGCGCAAGGAGCTATGGGCCTTTACCGACAACCGCATCTCCGTGCGCTTCGAGTACGAATGGCATGATGCCGACGGCCAGTGGTACCGCTCCCACGGCAACGAACAATGGGAGTTCGCACCCAACGGCCTGATGCAGCGCCGGGAGGCCAGCATCAACGACCTGCCGATCCAGGAAAACGAGCGCCTCATCTTTCCGCGTCAGGCGGGTTGAAGACGGCGCCGATCAACGGTGCAGCAGGCTGGCTATGACAGCTTGATGTTCATGGTGATGCGCGCAGTGAAGACCGTCTTGCCGTCGGTATCCGTCACATCGACCGGCACGATCTTGTCGCCTTCGCTGCTCCAGTCGACCCCTTCTCCGCTGGCCCTGGCCGTCAGGTCGGTTTTGGCCTTGGCCAGATACTCCACTGTCATCCCCTTCGGAATCCACCGCGCGCCTGTCGGAATCGAGACGGTCGTCATCACCCCCGCCGCCAGTTCAGCCGCGTTGCACATGGCAATGGCATGCACGGTCCCCAGGTGATTGGTCACCTCTTTCGCAAACGGCAGCTGGACCACGCAGTGGTTCGTCTCCAGCTCGGAGATCAGCGGGTTGATCGTGCTGAAATAGGGAGCCGTCTGGCAGCTCATCTTGCTGAAGGCCTCAGGGCCGGCTGACTGAAACATGCTAAGCAACGGATTCATATGCTCTCCTTGGGGTTAAACCGAACAATGTTCGGTTAAAGAACATTATTCTGTAAGGCCTGGCATGTCAATGCTGTGCGTTACCGAACGAACCGGGTACCATTCTTTCCTTTTGGAGCCTTTAGATGTCGGCAGCGGACTTGTTGCAACGGAGTTTTCCCGGGCGGCGCGCCGAGCTGAAACGCAGCGTCCTCGGTGCGGCTTTGCGTTGTTTCAACAACAACGGCATCGAAGCGACCACCATCGAAATGATTCGCCACGAGTGCGATACCAGCGTCGGCGCCATCTACCATCATTTTGGCAACAAGGAAGGCTTGGTCGCTGCGCTGTTCTTCGCAGCTATGAGTGACCAGGCAGATCTGCGCCAGCGCTATCTCGAGTCAGCGCAGACCGCGAGAGACATTGTCAACGCCCTGGTATTCAGTTACGTCGACTGGGTAGATAGCCAGCCAGATTGGGCACGCTATCAATTCAACGCCCGTTTTGCGGTGTCCAACGGCCCCCACAAACAGGAACTGGCAGACAGAAACAGGCTGCGCAACAAACAGGTTCAGGAATGGTTTTCACGGCCGGGAGTCGGAGAACTGCTGAAGCCCTTTCCCCTTGAGCTGGTCCCGTCCCTGATCATCGGATCAGCGGAAAGCTATTGCAGAGCCTGGCTGTCCGGCCGCGTGAAGCAGAGCCCGAGCGTTCACAGGCACATGCTGGCCGATGCAGCCTGGCGGTCCCTCCAGGGAGCCTGACCCCGCGCAGGGGCATCGGTTACCACACCTCAATCAGACCTCAGTGATACCCCTTCATAAGCGAATTGCGTAAGGCGAATCCATCGTATTCAAGGCCCGCCCTTCTGGCATAGGATGGGCGGTCACTTTTTACTGAACGCCCACAGCCATTTCCAGGAAGCGTCCAACATGATCACGTTACACCACCTGAACCAGTCCCGTTCCAAGCGCATCATCTGGATGCTGGAAGAGCTCGGCGTGGAATATCAGCTGGTGGCCTACCAACGGGACAAGGTCACGCGCCGCGCACCCGAGGCGCTCAGGGCCATCAACCCCCTGGGCAGATCACCGGTGATCGAGGATGACGGGGTAGTGATTTGCGAATCCGGCGCCATCATCGACTACCTGGTCAGCCGCTACGGCGCAGACACCTTCGCGCCGCCGGCAAACACACCCGCCCATGCCCGCTACGTGCAATGGCTGCACTTTGCCGAAGGCACTGCCGCCTTCCCGCTGATTGCGCTGTACCTGTTGAGTGCGGACAACAGCCAGAAGTGCTTTCTGGGCGGATTCTCCCGCGAACAGATGGCCGACGTGCTGACCCTGGCCAACAACGAACTGGCCGACAAGACCTACCTGATGGGCGACCAGTTTACCGGTGCCGACGTGCTGAACTCGTTCATCTTCGAGAAGATCAGGGAAACTCAGGGATTGGGCGAATATCCCCATCTTGAGCTATACATGCAGCGTATCCTGGCGCGGCCTGCTGCGCAGAAGGCCGAGGCGCTGGAGCGGGAACATGATGCGGAGGTGTAATTTTTTCTGATATCGGCCTGTTATTACCACCCACATCCAATCATAACAATGAACCTAGAAGGGATCGTCAATGAAAGCCATCACTACCAATGAAGGCCGCAACCAGGGCCACTTGGTCGGCTTCGGCTCCAAAGCGTACCGTAACTACGTGCTCTTCGCGCTGACTCTTATCTACATTCTCAATTTCGTCGACCGGGCCCTGCTGGCGGTCGTCGGTCCCGATCTGGTACCGGACCTGGGCATTACCGACACCCAGTTTGGTCTGCTCACCGGTTTCGGTTTTGCCCTGCTCTATACCGCCGTAGGCATCCCGCTGGCGCGCTTTGCCGATGTCGCCCACCGCGTGTGGATCATGACCGTCTGTGTGGCCCTGTGGTCGCTGATGACGGCGCTGTGCGGCCTGGCCACGGAAGTGACCATCGGCTCGGTGACCATCGGCGCCTTCTGGATTCTGCTGATGTGCCGCGTCGGCGTGGGTATCGGTGAGGCGGGCTGTACGCCACCAGCCAACTCCCTGATCGCGGACTATTTCATTCCCCGTGAACGCTCCCAGGCGCTGGGCTTCTACGCCATGGGCGTCACCCTCGGCACCATGTTTGCCAACCTGATCGGCGGCTGGGTGACCGACGTGTTCGACTGGCGCACCGCCTTTTTCGTCGTCGGTTTGCCGGGCTTGCTGGTCGCCCTGGTATTCAAACTCACGGTCAAGGAGCCGCCGCGCGGCTACACCGATCCGCAACAGGCCGAGAAAAAAGAACGCGCCAGCCTGGGCGAAGCGATCCACGAGCTGATGGGCAAACCGGCCTTCTGGCTGATGACCGCCGGCGCCACCATCGCTGCCTTCTGCGGTTACGGTATTTCCTCTTTCCAGTCGCTCTTTCTGGTCCGCACCTACGGCATCACCGCAGGTGAGGCGGCAATCTGGATCAACACGCCGGTCGCCCTGTCTGCGGCCATTGGCACCTTCGCTACCGGTTGGCTGGCGACCAAGATCTACAAGAAGCACCCCGGCGCTATCGCCTGGGTACCGGCAATGGGCCTGGCACTGTCAGTGCCCTTCTATATCTTCGCCTTCACCACCGACAGCCTGTTCTACGCAGCAGTTGGCCTGATCATCGGCGGCTTTGTGAAGTACGGCTACCTGGCCGCCCAGTACACCATCGGCCAGGGTGTGGTGAGCATGCGCGTACGCGCCATGGCCACGGCCGTGATGCTGCTGCTGGTCAACCTGATTGGCTACGGCTTCGGCCCGCTGTTCATTGGTCTGGTCTCTGACAT
>JAESUC010000246.1 GCA_016763285.1 Pseudomonas sp. | reverse complement strand
CTGTGCGTCATCAAACCTCATCCTCGTTCGGCGTGGGCCGAAATCTCCATGGGACCGACAGATCGGCCTCAGCTCTTCAAAAATACGCCAGGTCAGCGCGCGGGCGCGCCATTATGCCAAAAAAAAACCGGCCGCGCTAAACCTGATCAATCTTGCTTATATATCAGCACCATAGGCATTCACTATATGCATGAAAGCGGCGCAACAGCGATCAGTGCAGGCTTCGAGCGTGTTCCTGCGCGGCATCGAACAGCTCTACCAGGCGCTCGCGATCAAACAGATAGCGGGTATTGCAGAACTGGCAATCCACTTCGATCTCACCGTTGTGCTCCTCCAGCAGTACCAGGGCATCTTCTCGTCCCAGACTGACCAGCGCATTGCCGGATCGTTCCACCGAACAACTGCACTCGAAGCGTACCTGGCGGGGCTCGAACAGACGCAGGTCTTCCTCGTGATAGAGCCGGCGCAGCACGGTCTGGTTGTCCAGCGACTGCAGCTCCTCGCCGGTGAGGGTATCGGCCAGGATGTTCAGGTGCTCCCAGGTGGCCTGACGCTGCTCCTGATCCCGCTGCCGATCAGCAGGCAGCGCCTGCAGCAGCAGACCGCGAGCGGCACGACCGTCCGCCTGCAGACGAAACCGCGTCGGCAGCTGCTCGGAATTTTCGAAGTAGCCATTGAGACAATCAGCCAGGGTAGCGCCATCCAGGGCGACGATGCCCTGGTAACGCTGCCCTTCCTGGGGGTCGACGGTAATGGCCAGGATGCCATCGGGCATGAGCTCATTGAGGGCGGTGCCCATGCGACTCGCATCGTAACGGGCGATGCCGCGCACAGCCTGGTCACTGGTGCATTCGACCATCAGCGTTGACACCGGGCCGGTGGAGCTGGCCTGCAGGATCAGCAACCCGTCGAATTTGATCGTGGTAGACAGCAGCACCGCCGCGGCGAGCAGCTCGCCCAGTAATTCGCGGACCGGTTCCGGGTAGTCGTGCTTGGCCAGCACCTCGCGGTAGCTGCTTTCCAGCGCGACCAGCTCGCCGCGCACATCGGCGTTTTCAAACAGAAAACGCTGGGTGGTATCTTGAAATGCCATGTTCGGCCTCCGACAAAAGGGGATTATACCCCCTCACCCCTCCTGCGGTGAATTGCGTGCGTTGCGGAACTGGTGTATCTGACGGCGCTGCTTCTTGTTCGGCCGATGCTCGCTGATCAGCGAACCGGGGCCCATGGCCTTACGCTTGGCTGCCGCCTCCTCGCGCCGGACGATGCTGTCGGCCGTTTCCTCATACAGCAGCTGAGCCTCTGCCGCCGCGCGCCGCTGGCCGCTCAGCTCTCGCACCACCACCGTGCGCTCTTCGAATCCCTGGCGGATCTGCAGCTCTTCCCCGACCCTGGGCTCCTTGCTTGGCTTGCATCGATCGCCACCGCACTGGACCTTGCCCCCCTCTATGGCAGCTTTGGCCAGCCCCCGGGTCTTGAAGAACCGGGCCGCCCAGAGCCATTTATCCAACCTCACCTTGCTATCGTCAGCCATAGCGTCTGTACTCCTCTTTCAGGCCAAGTGTATCAGGCTTGTCGTTGCTCAAGACTTGGCCCATGATGCGCGCATCTTGCACCAGGAGCTGCCCACGTGAAGACATTCGACCACCTCAACGTCATCGGGTTGCGCGAGTGGATCGGCCTGCCCGAACTCGGCATTGATCAGATCATGGCGAAGATCGACACCGGCGCGAAGACCTCGGCATTGCACGCCAGCAATATCGAGACATTCGAGCGTCAGGGGGACACCTGGGTCCGCTTTGATGCGCACATCGGCAGCCAGAAGAAGCAACGCACCCAGCGCTGCGAAGCGCTGCTGGTCGATTACAAGAGCATTCGCAGCTCCAACGGCCAGTTGCAGGAGCGCCACGTGATTCGTACACCCCTGGTGCTCGGCGACCGCTGCTGGTCGGTCTATTTTACCCTCACCTGCCGCAAGGCCATGCGCTACCGGGTATTGATGGGCTGCACTGCGATGCTTGAGGGCGAGCTGGTGATCGATCCCGGTCGCCGTTTTGTCCAGGAAAAACCCCAAACCTCACTGTTTGCCGTAACCCCCTGAAGGAACCACCATGAAGATTGCGGTACTGTCGCGCAACGCCAACCTGTATTCCACCCGCCGCCTGGTTGAAGCAGCCCGCGAGCGCGGCCACGAGGTGCGAGTCATCGACACCTTGCGAGCCTACATGAACATTGCCAGTCACAAGCCGACCATTCACTACAAGGGCGCAGTACTGGAGGGCTTCGATGCGATCATCCCGCGCATAGGCGCTTCGGTCACCTTCTATGGCGCAGCAGTGCTGCGTCAGTTCGAGATGATGGGCGTCTTTCCGCTCAATGAATCGGTGGCGATTACCCGCTCGCGGGACAAGCTGCGTTCGCTGCAGCTGCTGGCACGCAAGGGCGTAGGCCTGCCGGTAACCGGCTTTGCCCACTCCCCGGATGACATACCTGATCTGATCAGCATGGTCGGCGGCGCCCCGCTGGTGATCAAGTTGCTGGAAGGCACGCAGGGCATCGGCGTGGTCATGTGCGAGACCGAGCAGGCGGCCGAATCGGTGCTGGAGGCGTTCATGGGATTGAAGGCCAACATCATGGTGCAGGAATATATAAAGGAAGCCGGCGGAGCTGACATCCGCTGCCTGGTGGTCGGTGACAAGGTCATCGCCGCGATGAAGCGTCAGGCCAAGGCAGGGGAATTTCGTTCCAACCTGCACCGCGGCGGCAGCGCCAGCCTGATCAAGATCACACCCGAGGAGCGCATGACCGCCGTGCGCGCGGCCAAGGTGATGGGCCTGAATGTAGCGGGCGTGGATATTCTGCGCTCCAATCATGGCCCGGTGGTGATGGAGGTCAACTCCTCCCCGGGGCTGGAGGGCATCGAGTCCACCACCGGCCGCAATATTGCCGGGCTGATCATCGAATACATCGAAAAGAACGCCAAGCCCAACCAGACCCGGACCAAGGGAGAAGGCTGAACGCGCTAGCGGGCACAGGCCGTCGCGAGGTCACGATAGTCCTCCACGGCATCGAACTCCTCGGTATTGCGCATTGCGCCACGGCTGTCCGGCTGGCGCACAGCCAACAGGTGAGCGATGCCGTAATCCTGCGCCGCCCGCAGAATGCCCAGACTGTCATCGATAAACAGCGTGCGCTCCGGGTCGAAGGGCACCTCGGCCTGCAGCGCTGTCCAGAAGGCCCGAGCCTCCTTGGGAAAACCGAAATCATGGGAGCTGATCAGGCGCTGGAAATAGGTGCGCAATTCTACCCGCTCAAGCTTGAGTGACAGCGAACCGCGGTGCGCGTTGGTAATCAGGATCACGTCCCGGCCGCTGGCCTGCAACGCGCGCAGAAACACCTCGGCATCGGGCCGCAGACTGATCAGGTGAGCCACTTCACGCTTGAGCTCGACGATCGGCATGTCCAGTTCCCGGGTCCAGAAATCAAGGCAATACCAGTCCAGCTGGCCCTGCTTTTCCTTCATCAGCGGATAGATTTCGGCCTTGGCCCACTCGATGGATTGCCCGTGGTGTTCGGCGTAGCGTTGCGGCAGATATTCGACCCAGAAATGGTTGTCGAAATGCAGATCCAGCAGGGTGCCATCCATATCCAGCAGGACGGTATCGATGTGGTTCCAGTTGATCATGGGCGTTTGGGCTTTGGTGACATGAGCCGCTATGATACCCAAGCCACCTGCTGTTAACCACGGAGCCCGCAATGCCAAAACTGCCTGAAACACTCGAGGCGCAGATCGTCGCCAAGAGTCGCCTGTTTACCGTCGAGCAGGTGCAATTGCGTTTCAGCAACGGCGTCGAGCGCACCTATGAACGCCTGGTCAACCGTGGCCAGGGCTATGGCGCTGTGATGGTGATAGCCATGCAGGATCAGCGCCGCGTGGTGCTGATCGAAGAATTCTGCGGCGGCATGGGCAACTACCAGATGTCGGTACCCAAGGGCCTGGTGGAGCCGGGCGAGGACCTGCTCGACGCGGCCAACCGCGAACTGATGGAGGAGGCCGGCTTCGGCGCACGGCGCCTGGAATTTCTGACCCACCTGTCGCTATCGCCCAATTACATGAGTCAGCAGATTGCTGTGGTGCTGGCCCGCGATCTGTACGAGAAACGTCTGCCGGGCGATGAGCCAGAGCCCATGAGAGTCGACAGCGTCGACCTTTATGGCCTCAGTGAACTGGCCGCCCGGGACGACTTTACCGAAGGCCGTGCCCTGGCCGCGCTCTACCTGGTACGCGACCTGCTTGAGCAACGCGGTGAGCTGCACCGGGACCTGCCGGCATGAATACCGTGATCGATATCCAGGCCCTGCTGCAACTGACCCGCCGTGCGGGCACCGAGACCCTGAAATGGTGGCGCCAGGACCCGGACGTGACAGCCAAGGCCGACGACTCCCCGGTCACGGCTGCCGATCTGGCCGCCCATCATCTGATCGTGGCAGGCCTGCGCGAGCTCACCCCGGACATCCCGGTGCTGTCGGAAGAGGACGCGCAGGTGCCACTGAGCGAGCGCCAGCACTGGCAACGCTTCTGGCTGGTCGATCCCCTGGATGGCACCAAGGAGTTCATCGCCGGTACCGATGAATTTACCGTCAATATTGCGCTGGTCGAGCAGGGTCAGGTCAGCTTCGGCATCGTCGGCGTCCCGGCTCGCAACAGCCTTTACTGGGGCGGCAGGGGCCAGGGTGCCTGGCGCAGCTCAGGTGACGCTCCGGCGAGCCAAATTGGCTGTCGTGCTGCTACCGATCAGCTGACCGTGGTCGCCAGCCGAAGGCATACCAGTCCCGAGCAGGAAGCCCTGCTGGACCGCCTCAAATCCCTGCAGCAGATCGATCTGATCAATATCGGCAGCTCGCTGAAGCTCTGCCTGCTGGCCGAAGGCGAAGCCGACCTGTACCCGCGCTTTGCCCCCACCAGCCAGTGGGACACGGCGGCTGCCCAGGCAGTGCTCGAAGGGGCTGGGGGGCAGGTGCTGGGGCTCGATGGCGAGCGCTTCGGTTACCCGCAACGCGACAGCTGGCTCAATCCGCATTTCGTCGCGGCGGGTCGCTTGTCCCCTGAGCTGCTTCTCGCCCTGGACCTGGGCGTCAGATAGGACACACACCGCAACGAAACAGCGGCTGGACAGTCGAATGCGAGACGGAGCACCATGCTCCAGGATCGCTGTCACTTTCTTTCTGCAACCGGAGTTGCCCATGTTCTTCCGTCGTATTCCTGAACACAAGATGCGCATGCCTACCGCCGAAGAGGCGCTGCCCGGCCGGGACGAGCCCATCCCGACCAGCCAGGTGCATGCCGTACTGGGCACGTCGCTGCACCCGCCCTTCCCCGCCGGCGCGCAGCAGATCATCTTCGGCATGGGCTGCTTCTGGGGTGTGGAACGTCTGTTCTGGAAGATACCCGGCGTACACACCACGGCCGTGGGCTACTGCGCGGGGCTTACGCCCAACCCGAGTTACGAGGAAGTATGCTCGGGCCTGACCGGGCACAACGAGGTGGTGCTGGTGGTGTTCGACCCCGAGCAGGTGAGTGTCGAGCAGTTGCTCAAGACTTTCTGGGAAAACCACGACCCGACCCAGGGCATGCGCCAGGGCAACGACACCGGCACCCAGTACCGCTCCGGCATCTATGTCAGCAACCCCGGGCAACAGGCCGCCGCTGAAGTGAGCAAGGCAAGCTTTGCGGATCTGCTGTTGCAGGCCGGCAAGGAGCCGGTGACCACCGAAATACTGCCGGCGCCCACCTTCTACTATGCCGAGCCCTACCACCAGCAGTATCTGCACAAGAATCCCGGTGGCTACTGCAATCTCGCCGGCACCGGGATATGCCTGCCAGGCAACTGATCAGCCGCGCCGACTGAGGGCCTGCAGGCAACTGCCGGTGAGATCGGTCAGACGTTTGAACGCACTGAACTGGGCACTGCTCAGTGCCCGGCCGGATAGCCGCATGTCGCCGTAGAGCACGCCGATACGACGATTGCCGGCAATCACGGGGGCGATGAAGAACGGACCGTTGCCTAGCCAGCCGGCAATATCGGGCGTGACCAGGTCCAGCAGGCTGCTGGTAGCCAGGGTGCCCATCCACAGCACCTCATTGTTCTCCAGTGTGTAGCTGAAGATATGCGGCTGAGCGGACCCGCAGGGCAGGTCAAAGTCCTGGGTCCAGCCCTGGGTTCCCTTGCCCGCCACACGCCGGGCGCGAAAACGCGTCTGATTGTCAGCCAGCACCGCGAGCATGACCCGCTCCAGGCCCGCGCCCAGGTGCAGGCCGTTGATCACTCCGTTGAGCGTGTTTTCCACGTTGATCGGACTCTTGCTCATCAGCACCATGTTCTGCACCGACAACTTGAGCATCTCCAGGTTCGGCTGCAGCAGGGGCTCCTGCACGGCCGAACGGGCTGACTGGGCCGGTACGGCGTCCATCTGCAGCAGCTCGGACAGATCCAGGGGCAGATCATCGGTGCGGGGTATCCAGGCTGCCAGGTCGGCATTGGAGCAGGTACCGGCTACCCGGATCGCCTCATCGGTGCTGGCCAGGATCTGCTGCATCGCCTCTTCCGGGGTCGTGCCGGTGAGTTCGGCCACCGGGTCCAGCAGCGCCTGCATGGCTTCGCTCGCCCACCCCTCGCGGGCCGCCTCTGCGATCGACGAGCCCAGGGTCACCGCCCGGGCAGCCGGACCCGAGGACGTATGACTGGCCTTGACCAGCTGACCTATCTCGCCCATGTTCCAGGTCTTGAGCAAGCCGAAGGTCAGTTGGTCGAAACTCGCTCCAACCACCCGTTTGACGGTCTTGTCGCGGTCCACGCCGGGCACCGCCAACGCGTCGGCGAGCTGATCAGCCTGTTTACCACCGTGACACCAGAACGCCATCTCGCCGAGATGGCGCAACAGGGTCGCGATAAAGATCTCTTCCTTTTTTGCCAGTGCGCGGTAGTTGGCCAGGTTGCGTGCCTGCATGGCACCATGGAAAGAGCTGGCCAGAAGCGATTGCAGCTGTTCGCGCGGCGAGTCCTTGAGCAGACCATCGAGCAGGCTCACCGACAGGCCGATCATGCGCACCTGATCGAAGCCGATCACCACCACCGCGCGGGAAATGGTCTTGATGACTTCCCGCCCCGGATTGCAGTAGACGCTGTTGCTGACGCGCAGGACCTTGGACGTCAGTGACGCATCCCGCAGGAGGACCTCCGCCAGCTGCCTGACCGAAGCGGTCTCTGACTGGGACAAGCGCAGAAGATCGTGCACCACAACCGCCATGGCAGGCAGCTCGGCATTGTTGAGGCGGGCCGTCCATTGCGCCAGACCGTGTATTTCATCGCTCAATTCGAAGCCCTGATTATTATTGGATGTTACAAAGTGATGCCAATGTAACATCTCTTCCAGAGGCGGAGAACTGTGCGGGCACAGCTGTAACTTGGCCCACCGGGCATGGGTGAGTAGACTGCCGGGCCATGCAGCATTTACCCACCAGGACCAGCACATGCACATGACCCCACGGCGGGCTATCGCCAGCATGCACATTGCTGCACTGATGTTCGGTCTCACCGGCATCTTCGGCAAGCTGACGGTGGCCGGACCGCTGGCGATCGTGCTCGGCCGCGCGTTTTTCGCGGTGCTGGCGCTGCTTGTCTTCGCCCGGATTTTCAGCTCGCCGATCCTGCGCGGCATGAATCGAACACGCCTGCTGCAGCTCGCCGCCTGCGGTCTGTTGCTGGGCGTGCACTGGCTGACCTTCTTTCATGCGGTCAAGATTGCCGGGGTGGGCATTGCCACCCTGGGATTTGCCAGTTTTCCGGCTTTTGTGGTGATATTGGAGTGGCTGATGTGGCGGGAATCGGCCAGCCGGATGGACCTGCTGAAGATACTGCTGATCTGCATCGGCCTGATTCTGGTAACGCCGGACTTCAGCCTGGGCAACCAGGCCACCGCAGGCCTGCTCTGGGCGTTGCTCTCCGGTTTCTGTTTTGCCGCTGCATCGGTTGGCAACCGCTACACGGCGAACTACCTGCATCCGGTGCAGATCGCCTGTTGGCAGAATCTGGTCATCCTGTTCTGCCTGCTGCCTTTCGGCCCGATGGCCGTTGCTCAGATGGTTCCACTGGACTGGCTCTGGATCGCCCTGCTCGGCCTGTTCTGCACCGGGCTGGCACACGGGCTCTTCGTCGCCAGCCTGCAGGTACTCAAGGCCCGTGTGGCGTCACTGTTCTTCGCCCTGGAACCGGTCTACGGCATTCTGTTTGCCTGGTTCCTGTTCGCCGAACAACCAACGCTCTCCATGCTCTTTGGCGGCCTGTTGATTGTCTCCGCGCTGACCCTGGTAGAACGCGCACCCAAACCCGCCTGACCGGGTAACCGACCGTCAGGCGCGGGTTTCGATCAGTCTGACCCAGCGATGGGTCTCGCGCAGCCTGCCCGCGGCCAGCTTGATGCAGACCAGCAAGGGTACGGCGATCAGCACGCCCACCGCGCCCCATAGCCAACCCCAGATAAACAGCCAGACAATCAGGATCAGCGGATTGAGCCGCATGTTCTTGCCCAGCACCAGGGGTGTGACGAACTGCGCCTCGAGCAGGTTGATCGCGAAATAGATCACCACCGGAAGGGCTGCCAGGGCGACCGGACCATATTGGGCCAGCCCCGCCAGCGTCAGCATACCCATGCCGAATATCGGCCCCACATAGGGCGCAAAATTAAGCAGACCGACGAGCACGCCCCAGAGCAAGGCATCCTCGACGCCGACCAGCCACAGGGCCAGACCCGTGGTCAGCCCCAGTCCGGCGTTGATCACGCTGACCGTGCCGATATAGCGCGACAGCTCCAGCTGGATCGTGCCCACCAGATCGACACGATCCTCGCGCAACTCCGGCGGCACGAAGATATGAATATAGGCGTTGAACAGGCGCGGACCGAAAATGAGCAGAAAGAGAATCAGTATGACGCAGGTGACGAACTGTGCGATGACCACAGG
>JAESUC010000245.1 GCA_016763285.1 Pseudomonas sp. | reverse complement strand
CTCCCGGTGGTCAAGAAAGCCACAGATCAGGTGGGGCTGGCGCAGCAATACAATACCTTCGCCTCCCAGGCAGCCAACTTTGGCGTCGTCGATAGCAGCGCAGCCAACATCGAAAGCTACGTCACCGAGCGCACCCTGGACGGCCTGTTCCAGATGATCGCCGAGCAGGAAGCGCAGATCCGCAGCAACCCCGCACAAGCGGCCAGCAGCCTGGCCAAGAAGGTGTTCGGGAGTCTTTAACCGGCAGACCGGCCTCGCACCCCCCGCCTCCGCGAGAGGCCGGTGCTGGCCGCTGCCCAGGATTAGCAAATGCACGCTGACCCTGTTGCGGCCGTTGCGGCCCATTCCATAGCCAGCTGCCTGAGGTTGCCTATACTGCCAGGATCGACTTGGCAGACGAGGCACACTTCATGATTTTTCGACAGCTATTCGAGCCCATCTCAAGTACCTACACCTACCTGCTGGGCTGCCCGGAAACCGGGCATGCCGTCCTGATCGACCCGGTGATCGCGACCATGGACCGCGACCTGAAAGAGATCAGCCGGTTGGGCCTGACCCTGGCCTATAGCCTGGACACGCATATACACGCCGACCACATCACCGCAGCGCTGGAACTCAAGAAGCGCGTGGGCAGCCAGATCGCAGCCCCGGCATTCGATAATCTGCCCTGCGCGGATGTTGGCATAGAAGAAGGCCGCCCGTTCAGGATTGGCAGCCTGAACCTGACGCCATTACATACCCCGGGGCACACCGATGGGCATTTTGCCTACGTGCTGGGAGACCGTCTCTTTTCCGGCGATGCCCTGTTGATCGATGGCTGCGGCCGCACGGACTTCCAGAATGGGGACGCGGACGCGCTGTACAAGAGCGTAAGGGAGAAGCTGTTTACCCTGCCCGACGACTATCTGGTGTACCCCGCCCATGATTATCAGGACCGCCGCGTCAGCAACATTGCCCAGGAGAAGAAGCGCAATGCGCGGCTGGGCATGGACAAGACGCTGGAGGAGTTCAAGATGATCATGGCCAACCTGAACCTGCCCTACCCCAAGTTCATAGACCACGCGGTACCTGGCAACAAGCAATGCGGCGTCTGTCCGCCTGATCTGCCGGAGAACCTGCTGCATTACTGCGAGCAGATAGCACTGACCCCGCAGGGGTGAGCCATACCCACACCCTATTTGGCCCAAACGCTTTTGCAGGGGAGTCCGCTGATTGAGGCTGACTCCCCATGCTCTTGCTCAGAGTTTTCCGTCAACGGCCATTTGCAGAAAATCGTGATTGAAGCGCATTTTCACGTAGTCCGGATCACCCAACACTGAGCCATCGGGAAACTCGATGCCGACGGCGCCCGGGGAGCTGGCGCCCTGGCCCAGCAGGCCATGACTGAAGGAGAACTCGGTAACGAACTTCATGGTCTCTCTGAGCTGCTCGGTGGTCAGGTAATCTGCCTTGGCCTTTGGGGTGTAGAACAGGTAGGTAGCATCGAGCTGCTTTTGCAGCCCGGCCAGATCAGTACCGGCAGCCGCGGCCATCATTTGCTTGGCTTCGCGCGCTTTCTCGTCATCCCCGCTGATGATCGCCATCGCTTCAAACCAGGCGCCGGTCATGGCCTTGCCCAGCTCGGGGTTCTCGGCCAACGTCTTGGTATTTACACCCATGATGTCGAGTATCTCGCCGGGGATCTGCGTTGAGTCAAAGACGATGTTGGCGGCAGGATCTTCCATGACGATGCCTAGCTGCGGGTTCCACAGGGTGGTGGCTTGCACGGCGGGATCGTTGAAGGCGGTGGCAATATCGGCATCAGAGGTATTGACCACTTGCACGTCACGCTCGCTCAGACCTACCGAATCCAGGGCCCGCGCGAGGGTGTAGTGGGATACGGATAGCTCCAGCAGGTAAACGTCGAGACCGGCGATCTCTTCCAGGCTGTCACGTCCTTTCAACACGACAGCGTCGTTGCCATTGGAGAAGTCGCCGGTTATCAGCGCGGTGGTGTCCACCCCGGCAGCGGAGGGAATGGTGAGCATGTCCATGTTGGTCATGGTCACGCCGTCGAAGCGTCCAGCGGTGTACTGGTTGATGGCTTCGAGGTAATCGTTGATCTGTACCAGCTCCACCTCTATGCCGTATTTATCCGCCCATTTGTCCATGATCCCGGACTCGTCCAGGTAGTACCAGGGCATGAACCCGACGTAGATGGACCAGGCCAGAGAGAACTTCTTCGGTGTCTCCTCGGCGCTTGCGCTAGTGGCGGTAAATGACAGGGTGGTGGCCAGGGCCAGTGCTCCCAGAATATGTCTGATCATTGCGTGTTACCTCTGTGTAAGTGGTGGCCGGAGCCGGTAGCTGGCTTGAATGAAGCTGCGTTGCAGTGATTCAGTTGACGGTCCCGGCAATATTGCTGCCTGGGGTGAAAGGTTCGATAAAGCGAGTCGAGGCGTAATAACTCGGCGCCTGATATTCCTGCCAGGCTGAGAAAGGCAAACTGCGGCCGGGCCAGACCAGGGCTGCAAACGGCCACTGGTCGGCAACCCAGACCAGAACTTCTTCCTCGATAGATGCCGCTTTGGCGCGATCCAGATCGCTGCGGGTCCACAGGTAGGCTTCTGCGTCGTGGGCCAGGCTGGCGGTGGGATACAGATACAGACACCCGAGGCACCGGGTACGCGACGTATCAAACAGGTGGTAGGCAAAGGAGCGACCGGCGGCAAACTCTTGCGCATGCCAGGCCAGATCGGCGCGATCCTCTTCCAGGGTAAGCGCCTGCGGCGGCCAGTCATCCTCCGGACCGAACAGGTGTTTCAGATCAGCCTGGCTGCTGCGCACGGCCTCCAGGTCCTGGTCCGCCAATGCCGGGTCGGCGGCAATCAAAACAGTCGCCCTGCCCTGCCACTGGGTGGGCGCATTGAAGCCCGCCAGATTCAGTGGCTTGAATCGGTCGACGTTGGTGAGTTCACTGGTATAACGCGCCAGCGTGGTCGCCTCGCGGGCAAACCAGGTCTGCGCCTGCGCAGTCCAGGGCGTGGTCTGTATAAAGTCCTGCTGAGCACACAGGGTGTCGATCTCGAAGCGGCGCTCGATGTGCTGGCCGTTCTCCTCGGTGATGTGCAGTAATTGTCCGTCCTCCAGTACCCAGTCCCCTTCGTGCAGTGGCAACAGGGGTTGGCCGATGCGCTGGGCATGGGTCGAGTGTTGGACGGTGTAGCCGGCTGCCAGCGAGCCCCGGGCTACCGAGGTATCAAAGTTCAGCAGGTGCGCCAACTCCTCCGGGTCGGTCGTCTGGCTGACCGCTTCTGGCAGGGTCTCTGCAGTGATTTTCAGCGGCTGTGGACGTCCACGGACCAGGGCTGCGAAATCACCACAGATGATCAGGCCGCCGCCCCGGTGTAGCACCTCTGCGGTGGTCTGGTTGCGCTCTTCCACCAGCTGCAGGCCGATCAAGGGGCCTGGGGCCGAGGGTTGCAGTCGCCAGTCCTCGACGTAGGCCCCACTGGGGGCGAATTCGATCATGCAGTTGCCTATGCGGCGCAGCTCGGCAGGTTCGGGCCAGCGGTTGTGAATCTGCAATGATGCGCCCTCCTGCCAGGCCATACAGGTACCATCCCAGCTGCTTTTGGCAGCCCACCCTTCGTAATTGGCCAGTACCTGCAGCTCCCGGGCCGTACAGTTCTGCAATGGCTTCGCCGGCAGCCGCTCGGATGGCCGTGGAAGGCGCAGGTCGATGGTGAAATTGCGGCTCTGAAACCAGAAAACCAGCGTGGTGCTGTCGGACTCGCCGTTGGCAAAGCTGATGCAGTGACGGCGAAAGCAACCAAGCATCCAGTCCGGTACGGAGGTAGCAGTGCGCGGCTGGCTGACCGTGATGGAGCCGCTGGCAATACTGCTGAGCAGTTCCTGAAGAGTCATGGCTGCTCCTCGGTTTTGCGACCAAACGACGCCAGCTCCTTGGAGCCGGTAGGCAAAGCAATCTCCCCCTGGGCCAAACGCTTTTTGAGGTAGGCAAAGGTCTGCATGGTCTGGGCATAGAGATGCTCGCCACAGATCAGCGGCTCATAACGGGGCGGATTTTCTGCGCTGACCAGTTCCGGTAGCGGCGCAATGACGGTGTCGTAATCCATGTTGCAGAACATGGGAAAGGAATAACGTTCTTCAGCTACCTTGCGCACCCGGTGGGCGGTCGCGAGGAAAGCGCCGTTGCTGAGCAACTCGAGCATATCGCTGATGTTGATGACAAAGGCGTTATCCACCAGAGGCACATCGATCCACTCCCCCGCACCATTGATGACCTCCAGGCCCGGAGCCGTCGGCAGCAGGATGGTGAAGCACTCATAGTCGGTATGTGCACCAATGCCGGGGCTGTCGGTGCGTACTTCGGGATTGTAGGGGTAATGCACCAGCCGCAGCTGGCTGGGCGGCCGGGTAATATGACGGGTAAAACGGTCCTCCGGCAGGCCCAATGCCAATGCAAAGCCTTCGAATAGCCGGTGACTGACGTTCAATACGGCGTTGTAGTAGGCGGTCACATCCTCCTTGAAGCCCGGCAGGGTCGGCCACTGGTTGGGACCCACCATGGGCCGGCGATAACTTGGGTCCGTGCAATCAAAGCCGATATCGTAGGCCTCCTTGGCATCCGGCTTGTTGGAGTAGAACTGTTCTTCGCCCTCGGGTACATAGCCGCTGTGGTTGCTGGACTGGCCAATGTAATGGCGCATTTTCTCGGCCTTGGGCTGAGCAAAATATTGCCGGGTGCGTTGCTTGAGCCGCTCAACCACGGCCGGCTCCACGCCGTGGCCGGTTATATACAGAAAGCCGACTTCCCGCGCCGCCTTGCCCAAGGCCTGGGCAGCAGCCAGTTTGCGTGCAGGATCGGTCGAGGCCAGGTCAGTGATATCGACCATGGGCAAGGATTGGAAGGCGGTATGCCGTGTGTTGGCGGGAGTGCTTGCGGGCATCAGAATCACCTCTTGAAATCAGTCAGAGTGATCTGGTCGTCCAGAATAAATCCGGCATGGGGAATGCCGCCCGGGTCGTCCCGGTATCAGCTGATTTCTGCAAGTGGGGTGCCAATTCCCGATCAGAGACCGGGACCGCCCGCTAGATAACGCCCATCTGGCTGAATATAAAGCGTTTTACCCACCCCGGCCGGCAGCCCATAAGCCCGTGAGTAACCGCCCACATCTCGGCAGTCGGGCTCAGGTGGTTTAATTTGGGGCATTTGGAGTGGCTGGTGCCAGCTTAGTGGGCATTAACCGGCGCGCACAAAAGCCGTGTTGAGACTTGCTGGGCCAGCCGAGTCTGCGGTGGCGGTTAGTTCCACCACAATTGTTACGCTATGTTGCGCTGGGGACTGAAAGCGCTTATCGACATGAAAGCTTGCTAGGATCAGTGTTAGTGCGTTCGGGTTACCGCATCAGGTTTCAAGCAAAGCTTGTGGCTGAGAGAAGAATGCTTCTTCACACCGCTTTGTAGAGCAAAAGAATTCGACAGGGAGAAACGAATTGAATCCTGGACCCGCCGCATTCGCTCTTATTGGTTCGTTTCTGGTCATCATCACGACTCCGTTCGTTTGTGCCGCCCAGCAGAAGGTTCTTCTCCCAGACGCCTGGCAACGGGTATTGACGCTGGATCAAAATCTGGCGGCGGGCAAGGCGGCCCAGGAGCGGGCGGCGGCGCTCCTCTCCAACAGTACAAGCCTGCTGCTACCCCAGATCGACCTTCTAGCTTCCTATACGCGACTGGAACAACCGATAGAGCTCGACGCACTGGCACTGAACCCTCTGAACAGCGCAGCCGAGAGCGTTCCCGGACAGATTTTGATCGACGCCCTGGGTGGTCCTGATGCATTCCGCACTCCCGTTACCGGTCGTGATATCTCGCGCAGCTCGCTGGCAATGTTCTGGCCCTTGTATACAGGTGGCAAGATCACCGCTGCGCGCGAGCTGCTGCAACTGGGTGACCGCGAAGCCGAATTGCTGGTGGAGGAAATCCGTCATGCGCGCTTTCTGGCTTTGGTAGAGGTGTATTACGGCCTGGTCATGGCTCAGCGCGCACTGATCGTACAGCAGCAAGCCGAAGCAACCCTGGCTCAACACCTGTCTTCAGCTCAGGCGCTGGAAGGTGAGTTTCAGATAGCCAAGGTGGAACGCCTTGCAGCCCAGACAGCCTATGACCAGGCACGCATCACTACATCCTCCGTTCGCGATCAGCTTGATGGAGCCCGGGAAACACTGGCCTCCATGGTCCATTACCAGGCGGACTCGCTGTCGGATGTCGAGCAGGGCCCGAACCCCGGCTCATCGCTGTTCATCATCAAAACAATGCCCGCCAGAGCCGATCTTCAGGTTGGCCTGAGCAGCCACCCGGGCCTGCAACTACTGGCCACCAAGCGGGCGCAGGCAGAGAGCATCGCGCGCGCCAGCAGCGGCCTTTATCAGCCGAACCTCTTCCTCTTCGGTAGTTACAGCCTCTACGAGAATGACTCACTGGCAAGCGATCTTAGCCCGGACTGGCTGCTGGGTGTTGGGGTACGCATGCCCTTGGTCGATCGCCACGGGCCAAGAGGCAAGATCCAGGCAGCACAAAGCACAGTGGATGAAATCGGCTACCTGCAACAGGCAACGCAGCGACGTCTGGAACTGCTGTTCAATCACCAATACCGCGATGCTCGCCACGCTCTCGTTGAATACCGCGCGCTGGCCAGCACCCAGACTCTTGCTGAAGAAACATTGCGGCTACAGCAGCTTGCCTTCGCTGAAGGCCTCGGCCGAGCACTGGATGTGATCGATGCCCAAACCTTCCTGTCAGCCACGCGGACCCGGCGCGATGCGGCCGCCTTCAGATTTGTACTGTCCTTGGCGCGGATACTCAGCCTCTCGGGAAACCCTGAGCAACTCTTTGTCTACCTTGATCAAGGGGAGCCCATCCCGTGAAAAGACAACACCTCATTCTTTTACCCGTGCTGGCCTTGATCGTAGTGGCCGTCAGCGTCGTCTTCTGGCGCGCCTACAGCGAACCGCCAATTCAGTTGCAAGGTCAGATCGAAGCCCGGCAGTACATGGTGTCCTCGAAGGTCCCCGGACGTCTGGCCGAGGTTCTCGTCAGACGCGGCGACGTAGTCGAGGCGGATGAATTGTTGTTTCGCATACACAGCCCGGAACTGGAAGCCAGACTGACCCAGATTGAAGCACTGGATACCATCAGCCGCTCACTGGCTCAGGCTGTCGAGGGGGGTACCCGCGAAGAGAAGATCGCCGCGGCTCGCAGTGAGTTTGAAAAAGCCCAGACCGCAGAAGCTCTTGCCCGAACGACCCATGACCGGATTCGCTCGCTGGCGGATCAGGGCGTGGTAGCCCGACAACGCCTGGATGAAGCCTACACGTTCTGGCAAATTGCCCTGAAGACCCGGGCCACCGCAGCCGAGATTCTGAAACTGGCCGAGACCGGACCGCGCGAGGAGGCTCGCACTGCCAGTCGCGCCGGCGAGGCGGCAACCACCAGCCTACGCGATGAGGTTGCCGAGTTGTTGGATGACACCATGGCCTATGCTCACCACGGCGGGGTCGTCAGCAACGTGTTACTGAGTCCGGGCGAGCTGGTGCCTCAGGGGCTCCCGGTCGTCATGTTGACCGACCTGAATGACGCCTGGGCGTTATTCAATGTGCGCGAGGATTTTCTGTCACGCGTGCCAGAGGGAACGGAATTCGATTTGCATATTCCCGCGCTTGATAAACAGGTACGTTTTCGCGTCAGTCATGTGGCCGTTCTGGGTGATTTTGCGACATGGCGTGCAACGGTGCCTGGCCGCGGCTTTGACATGCGAACTTTTGAAGTCGAGATGCACCCGCTAGAGGCAGTGCCGGGACTGCGAGCCGGCATGAGCGTCTTACTGAACCTGCAGCCCTAGGCCGCTGAACGGTGAAGCCCTCGGACCCTTCATCCCTGACCGGCTGGCGCGGATTGCGTGAACAGCCCTGGATACTGGCGGTGGCAGTCTGGCTGCCGCCCCTGGTGACGCTGCTGTTTATCGCGGTGTTTGTCACTGGCTCGCCCCGAGCTCTATCGATCGGCGTCGTTGATCTGGACCACAGCCAGCAGAGCCGTGCGCTGCAACGGCTGCTAAACGCCAATCCGGCACTTGAGCTGACCCATTCCTATCCCTCGGCACAAGAGGGCTCAAAGGCACTCAAGCAAGGCGAGATCCTGGCTCTGGTAATAATCCCTGCCCATTTCAACAGAGATCTGATCAGGGGTACCAGTCCAGAGGTAACGGCCTTTTACAACAGCCAGTATCTGCTGGCGGGCAAATTCATTGCCTCGGCGCTGAGCCAGACCAGTTTCAGTTTTGCCGCCCGCAGCGGCCTTGCCCTGCGTCTCGGCCAAGGGCAGAGTCTGCCACAGGCCATGGCAGGTGCAGCGCCACTGCGACCCCAGATCACCTCTCTGTATAACCCGGGCATGAGCTATGCCCGCTTTCTGGTGACATCCATTGCACCAGCCGCCTGGCAGATCCTGATAGTTGTCAGCACCGTTTTACTTCTTGGCTGGCGACTGGAAAAAGCGCCCTTGCCTGACGGTTTCGGCCCGCGTTGCCACGCCTGTTACCGCTTGCTTGGCCCCCTCTTTCTCGTGCTCTGGCTACAGGGATTGATAATGCTGGTGCTGTTCCAGAGCTGGCTTGGCTGGGACCCGGAGGGCAATGTATTTTGGCTGATGGTCGGCATGGCATTGATGGTACTGGCCGTGCAAAGCATGGCGATCCTGATTCTGGCTGTACTGCCCAACACCGTGCGTGCCCTGAGTATCTGCGCAGCCTACCTGGCCCCGGCCTTTGCCTTCATGGGTATTACCTTTCCACGGGGTGACATGAATGCTCTGGCCTGGACATGGGGCGGTTTGATGCCTTCAACGCACTACATGGAGTTGCAGGTAGCCGTGGCCGACCACGGCGCAGGCTTGTCAGTGCTTCTACCACCCTTGTTCATACTCCTGCTGTTCCTGTTGCCCCTGCCCCTGGCCATTCATAGCCTGCCCTCGCGCATCATCGAGGACCCGGTTGCGCAGGTGACTCCATGAATCGACCACAAAGCCTGTGGCAAATCTGGCAGACTGAGCTTGCGCATATCTTTACTGACCGTGCTGTGTTGCTGGTACTGGCTGGGGGCATTCTCTTTTATGCCGTGCTCTACCCGCTGCCATATCAACGCAATGTACCGGGTGAACAAGCCATTGCCGTACTGAATCAGGACCACACCGCCATGGCCCGGCACCTTGTGCGTATGGCGGATGCTACACCGCAAATACGTGTGGCCGCCCATCCCACGAGCATGGCAGAGACCGAATCGCTGCTGGCCAGCGGAAAAGTGCACGGGTTGATGATCATCCCAGCAGGATTCGAGCGGGATGTGTATCTCGGGCGGCCTACCACCCTGTCCTTTGCCGGTGATGCCAGTTATTTCCTGATCTACGGAAATGTGGTTGAGGGTCTGATGAGCGCAGCCATGACCCTGTCAGTTGAAAGCCAGATCAACATGAGCCTGCTTCAGGGAGAAAACCCGGCCCGCATTTCCGGCCAGGTCATGCCGATGCGGCTGATCACCAAGCCAGCGTTCAATCCCACCGGTGGCTATATCAATTACATCGTTCCAGCAGTCTTTGTGCTGATTCTGCACCAGACACTGTTGATCGCCGCTGGCAGCATCACTATCAAGGACCGCGGGCGGCGACGTCGGGGGTTTCCAGCCCCCCCGCTGGGGCTGGCACTGCTGCTGCGGTTGTTCAACTTTGTGGCGATCTACCTGTTATTCGCCATGCTCTACTTCGGTTTCTTCTTCCAGTTGTATGGCGTCCCTCATGTCGCGTCCCCATCCAGCCTGCTCGTGTTCAGCAGTCTGTTTTTCCTGACCAGCGCGCTGTTCGCACTTTGGCTGGGCTATCTGCTATCCCGTCCGGAGCTACCCACCGTTATTGTGCTGCTTTCATCGCTTCCTATCGTCTTTACCGCCGGCTTTGCCTGGCCCGCTGATAACCTGCCGCGCTGGCTGGATTACCTGAGTATGCTGATTCCTGCCAAAGCGGGGATCCAAGGCTTCCTCGCGATCAATCAGATGGGCGCCCCGCTTGATGCCATCTGGCGTGAAATCGCCGTACTGTTTGGGCTGTGCCTGCTTTATGGGGGCTGGCTCGCGTACCTTGTCACTCACGAAATATCACCGGGTCCCAGTAGTTACCCTGCCCCCGCCGGAGTATCAACATGATTCGCTTACTCGCCATGCCTGTCTTGGTTGTTTCCCTGTTGGTTTCTCTGAGCAGCCTGGCAGCGCCTCCCGTCGCCCGGGACATGCTGCTCAGGAACGTCTATGTGTTTGATGGCACATCCGCCGAGCGTAGCAGCGCACCGATGCATGTGCTGGTGCGTAACGGAATGATCGAGCAGATCAGCAGCGCACCCATCGACGTCGCACCAGAGGATGCTCTGGTCGTGTTTGATGGTGAAGGACGAACGCTTATGCCGGGCCTGATTGACGCCCACTGGCACTCTGCCCTGGTCAGCCCCTCTTCAATCAATGCAATGACCGCGGATATCGCCTATATCCACCTTCTCGCTGGTCGTGTTGCCGATGCCACCCTGATGCGCGGCTTTACCAGCGTACGCGATATGGGCGGGCCGTCATTTGGCTTGCGCCGGGCTATTGAAGAGGGGCTGGTGGTTGGCCCTCGCATTTTCCCATCCGGCGCCATGATTTCCCAGACTGGTGGCCACGGGGATTTCCGGTTACCCCATGAAGTACCCCAGGCGGAAAATGCGCCCTTGAATTACGCTGATCGGGTGGGGGTTACCGCAATTGCCGATGGGTCCGATGCAGTACTGAAGCGGGTGAGAGAGCAACTGATGCTTGGCGCCACTCAGATCAAACTGATGGCCGGCGGCGGCGTTTCTTCGATGTACGACCCGCTGGATGTCACCCAGTACACTGCTGAAGAACTTCGTGCAGCGGTACAAGCCGCGGAGAACTGGGGTACTTATGTTGCCGTTCACGCTTACACATCACGGGCGGTGACCATGGCATTGGAAGCGGGTGTGCGCAGCATAGAACATGGTCAATTGGTGGACGAAGACACCGTCCGGCTAATGGCGAAAAAAGATGTCTGGTGGAGTCTGCAGCCGTTTATCGACAATGAACTGTCCAACCCCAAGAAAGGGGCAGCACGACTCAAACAGCAAATGGTGCAGCAAGGTACCGATCGTGCATTTGAATTGGCCCGCAAGCACAAGATCAAGGTCGCCTTTGGTACTGATATGCTCGGCACCGGCAATCTGGGTGAAAGCCAGAACGCACTTTTGGTATCCATGCAACGCTGGTATACACCCGGCGAAGTTTTGCAAATCGCTACCGGCAACAACGGCGCACTGATGAGTCTGGCCGGCCCGCGTTACCCATTGCCCGCTCCGCTGGGTGTCATCGAGGTAGGCGCTGTAGCCGACCTTTTGCTGGTCGAAGGCGATCCCACCGCCGATCTCACCCTGATTGCCGATCCCGAGCAAAACTTTCACATGATCATCAAGCAGGGCGTAATCTACAAAAATACGCTCTAGTGCAAACTCAGGGCTCCAGGAACTGCGATGCATGAATACAAAAAAGGCCGTTCATTGCTGATCGGCCTTTTTGCTGAATACTGGTCGGGGCGGAGCGGTTCGGACATTCGCCCTCTTGCACCCATGCACGTGCGCTACCGGATCAAGCAAACCGTGCTGAAACTTGCTGCGCCAGCCGATTTGCGACTTTCTGCAGCGCCTCATCCAGAGAGTTGAAGGCCATCAAAGAAGTCACCTTCTCATGATCATGGACCACGATCTCTTTACAGAAAGGTCTGAGCTCGGCGAGTGCGCCATCAGCGATTGAAAT
>JAESUC010000244.1 GCA_016763285.1 Pseudomonas sp. | reverse complement strand
CCTGAGCAATGCCGGGGAGAACCGGTGCGCCATGACCGGCGGCAGCTGGATGCGCAGCGTGGCGCTGCCACCCGCAACGCGCCAGCTCTCGGGGTTGGCCACTGCCACTTCCACGTAAAAGCTGCGGGTCTGCGGATCGGCAGCCAGGCTGACAAAGTTCACCTCACCCTCGAGCTCGCGCCCGTCGAGCAGCCGAATTTTGACCGCTTGCCCTTCCGCCACGCGGTTGGCCTCCTGCTGGGGAATCTGCGCGGTGGCCTTGAGGCGCTCGACGTTGACCACGGACATCAGCGGATCAGCAGGCTGCACGTACTCGCCCACTTCGACGTGGTGCCGATCAACAACGCCATCGAACGGCGCCACGGGCTGATTGTATTTGACCGCCAATTGCGCAGCGCTCAAGTCCGCCTGGGCACGGGCGACCTCGCCCTCAAGCCGGACGATTTCGTTCTCGGTGACGTAATTGGAGGCGCGCAACTTGCGAGCACCCTCCAGCTCTTTCTGCCGCAGACGATAGATCGCCCTGGCCTGCTCCAGTTGCTGGCTGCGCCCCTCATCGGACAGTTGCAGCAAGGGCTCACCGGCCGACACCCGCTCACCCTGTTGCTTGAGCAGTTTCTCGACTCGCCCGGATACCTGCGCCATGACCTGCACCTGCTGCCAGGGCAGCAACTGGCCCTGCAGCACCTGCTCGCGACTCAGCGGCTCGGCCTGGGACCAGCGCGTTTCAACCTTGTGGAACTGCTCCTCGGCCTGCTCCTTCGGTGGCGGAGCGTCCTCCTTGGCGCTGCGCTGATCGCCGAGCAGCAGCCAGAGCACCAGCGCCACAGCCATCACGATAGCGAGCATGACCGGGGAGATACCGCGGCGAAGTTTGTTTCTGAAAGAAGCAGTCACGGGAGATCCTTAAAATGAGGCCGAGGACGATCGGCTAATACAATAGATTCACGGTGTGCGTAGCGCGGGACTCAAACGCAACATATCCAGCAGACCATCGACCAGGACTTCAGCCTTGGCATTCAGGTCCAGCCCCTCGGGCATGAGCAAAAACTGATCCAGCATGCCGGTGACAAAGGCGTTCACACAGCGACTGGCAACCAGCACATCCAGGTCGTCCGGCAGCTGGCCCTTGGCGACCGCATTGCTCAACGCAAGCTCTGCGTGTTGATCGTGTTCGCGTCGGAAGTCCTTCATCCACTGGCGCAGGTTGCCGAGATCTTCGGTGTATTCACATTTGTGAAAGAGAATCTCGCCCACTCGGCGCACCTGCGGGTCGGTGACGGTGCTTTGGAAGACCCTGATCAACAGCTCGCGCAACCTTCCCAGCGGATCGGGCTCATCAGGATTGCGGGTAGCTTCGCTCAACGGCTGTAGCGGTATGCTCACTCTCTCGAGCAGCGCGCCGACCAAAGCGGATTTATCCTGAAAGTGCCAATAGATTGCACCGCGGGTGACGCCTGCCGCGGTCGCTATTTCGGACAGCGAGGTGCGGGAAATACCCTTGCGATGGAAACACACCTCGGCCGCGCCGAGAATATCGTCGCGGGTCTTCTGCGCATCCTCTTTTGTCCGTCTCACCATCTGCCTGCTCTACCTTCTTGCCCAAACCCAACCGGCGGTCTGCCATTGCAGATCCGCGAATGGAGCCGATGATAACCAACCCCGCACCAACTTACAAACATTCATGAACGTAAGTATGTAAGGGCTCGCTCATCCTTGGGCCACTTATGGTGCAGCCCACCGGCTGACCATGACCGTTATTCTTATTCGGTATAACCTTATAACCGTAAAACAGTTATGATTAATCTTAATTGAGCAACCCAGCCCAGCGACGGAGTCTGATCATGCAACCTCTAGTAGAACCCTTTTTCGATCCCGCCACCTTTACCTACAGCTACGTGGTGAGCGATCCCGAGACCGGACGCTGCGCCATCATCGACTCGGTACTCGACTATGACCCGGCCTCCGGAAGAACTTCCCGCCAGAGTGCAGATCGCCTGATTGCCCATGTGCGGGCAAAGGCGCTGCAGGTCGACTGGCTGCTGGAAACCCACGTGCACGCCGATCACCTCTCCGCTGCGCCGTATCTGAAGCAGCAGCTGGGTGGCCGCCTGGCCATTGGCGAGAACATCACCGTGGTGCAGAACACTTTCGGCAAGCTGTTCAATGCCGGCACCGAGTTCGCCACCGATGGCCGACAGTTTGATCATCTGTTCAAGGACGGCGACAGCTTCCAGGTCGGCAATATCGAAGCCCGCGCCATCCATACCCCAGGCCACACTCCAGCCTGCATGACCTATCTGATCGGCGATGCCGGTTTTGTCGGCGACACCCTGTTCATGCCCGACTACGGCACCGCCCGCTGCGACTTTCCGGGCGGGGACGCACGCGTGCTGTTCCAGTCGATCCGCAAGCTGTTCGCGCTGCCTGGTGAAACGCGCCTGTTCATGTGCCATGACTACAAGGCGCCGGGCCGCGATGAGTTTCGCTACGAAACCTCGGTCGCCGAAGAGCGTGCGCACAACGTGCATGTGCATGAGGGCATAAACGAATCCGACTTCGTTGCCATGCGCAGCGACCGGGACGCGACCCTGGGCATGCCGAGCCTGATCCTGCCGTCGGTGCAGATCAACATGCGGGCGGGACAAATGCCCCCCGCCGAAGACAACGGTACCCGTTACCTGAAAATCCCCCTCGACGTACTCTGAGGTACTGATCATGGATTCGCTCAAGCGCCTTGGCCCTTTCATCGCCGTCGCCGCCCAGCTGCAACCGGCAGACATGGGTACGCTGGCTGCCGCCGGCTATCATAGTGTGATCAACAATCGTCCCGACAATGAAGATGAAGGCCAGCCCAGCTCTGCCGAGATGCGCGCGGCCGCCGAGGCCAGCGGGCTCGAGTACCACCACCTGCCGGTGGTTTCCGGGCAGATCACCGATGCCGATGTAGCCGGCTTTGGCGAGCTGCTCAATCAGGTACGCGGACCGGTTCTGGCATTCTGCCGTACCGGCACCCGGTCCATCTCGCTCTGGGCCCTGAGCGAAGCCCACCACCTCGACCCGCTGGCGCTGCTGGCCGCTGCCCGGGATCAGGGCTACGACCTGACTGGCCTCGCGCCGCGTCTGGAGCAGTATGCGCAGACGTCATCGCGCCCGCAGCCGGCCGGCACCATCAGCCCGACCCAGCGCTACGATGTGCTGGTGGTCGGCGGCGGTGCAGCGGGCTGCGCGGTGACCGCGAGCCTGCTCAAGCGCGATCCGCATCTGCGCATTGCGGTCGTCGAACCCCGCGAACAACATTACTACCAGCCCGGCTGGACTCTGGTCGGTGCAGGTATTTTCGACCGGGCCCAGACCGAGCGACCCATGGGCCAGTGCATCCCCCGGGCTGCCCAGTGGATACGCTCGGCGGTGGCGGCCTTCGAGCCGGACCAGCAGCGAGTGGTGCTGGAAGACGGCAACCGTCTGGGTTACCGGACACTGGTCGTCTGTCCGGGGTTGAGCCTGAACTGGGATGCCGTCGAAGGACTCAAGGAGACCCTGGGTAAGAATGGGGTGACTTCGAACTACAAGTTCGAACTGGCACCCTATACCTGGCAACTGGTGCAGAATCTGCGGCGCGGCCGCGCCCTCTTCACCCAGCCGCCCATGCCGATCAAGTGCGCCGGCGCGCCGCAGAAAGCCATGTATCTGTCCTGTGACTGGTGGTTGAAGCAGGGTGTGCTCTCCGACATCGACGTCGAATTCTGCTCGTCGGGGGCGGTGCTGTTCGGTGTGCCGACCTTTGTGCCGCCTTTGATGACCTACGTCGAACGCTACGGCGCGCAGCTCAGTTTCAATACCACGCTGACCAAAGTCGACGGCCCTGCACACAAGGCCTGGTTCAAGCAGGTGGATGCCGAGGGCAATAGCCAGGTGATCGAGAAGTCGTTCGACTTTCTGCATGCAGTGCCCCATCAACAGGCCCCTGGCTTTGTCAGCCAGAGCCCCCTGGCGAATGCCGATGGCTGGGTAGAAGCGGATCATGAAACCCTGCGCCACCCACGCTATGGGAACATTTTCAGTCTGGGCGATGTGTGCGCCGCGCCGAATGCCAAGACGGCTGCGGCGGTGCGCAAGCAGGCCCCGGTAGTGGCCGAGAACGTGATTGCGGTGCTGGCCGGCAAAGGCCCGCGGGCACTCTATGACGGCTATGGCTCCTGCCCGCTGACGGTTGAACGGGGCAAGGTGATACTGGCCGAGTTCGGCTACGGCGGTAAGCTGCTGCCAACCTTCCCGCTCGACCCCGCCGTGCCGCGCCGCCTGGCCTGGGACCTGAAGGTGAAAATGATGCCCGGGATCTACTTCGACATGATGCTGCGTGGCCGCGAATGGCTGGCGCACCCCAAGCATCTGCCCCACGAGCCACTGGCGGTGGAGGCGCCCGCTGCCTGCGATTTTGGCAAGGAAACGGGTAAATGAAGCTACGGCACTGGTTTCCCTGGCTAGAGTGGGGCCGCCAATACGACCGGGCCGTTGCAGCGCAGGACGCTCTGGCAGCCCTGATCGTGACGTTGATGCTGATCCCGCAGAGCCTGGCCTACGCCATGCTTGCAGGCCTG
>JAESUC010000243.1 GCA_016763285.1 Pseudomonas sp. | reverse complement strand
TACAGCCATTGGTTATCGATCAGCCAGCGCACATCATCATGGGCGGCCACGATAGCGGCGATGGCTGATCTGGGCGCATCCACGTAGACGCTCAGCCGCAGGGGCTGGTGCATCCACTTCTGGCCGTCATGCACTGACTGCAGGGGAAGGCCGATACGCAGGTCGCCCCCGTTGCCTTCGAAGACACCCAGATTGCCCCCCACCACGTTATGCAGGGTCTTGTTGCCCGCGCCGTACAGGTGCGGCTCGGTAACCGAGGCGTTGTACTGCGTGTTGATCCAGTTGGTTACCAGCATGGGCGCCGTCAGGATCTGTGTGAGCAGCGCCGACTCGGTATCGTCCTGCCACTGATAGTCATGCAGAAAACTGCGGCCCTCCAGGTTCAGGTGCCGGGTGCGCGACCGGGGCGCGATGATGAAACAGGCGTTGTTGGCCAGGCCCCATTCCGGGCGCACCTGGGCCCAGTCCCGGGCCCGTCTGGCGACGGCGTTTACCGCAGGCTGACCGGCAATATCCAGGTGGCGAGCCCGTTCTTCCGCGCACTGGGTGCGCGCCGCCGCCAGCCATTGCAGCAGCTCGGCGTCCGGGTTGCCGGCAAGAATGCGGATCTCGTCAGTGGTGGTATTGTGCACCGCCGGGAAGAAGACAGTGTCCGTTGGTATCGGCAGACCCCGCTCAGCCAGCAAGGGCCTGACGTCGGGGTCGTTGAGTATCTGCGCCAGTATGCGTACGTTGACCTCGCCGCTTTGCCCTCCGCAGGCACCGCAGTCGAGGCTGGCAGCATGGGGGTTGTTCTGGCAGTCCGCCCCGTGCCCGACCAGCAGCACCTGCTGCGCCAGATTCTGACCCAGCCCCATGGCGCCGAGCACGCCTGCTGCCAGTTCGGCCAGCGCGGCTTTTGACAGGGGCTGGCCATCCCGGCGAATCTGCAGCCGGTGTGCGGGACTGACCGCATTTGCGGCTGAGCGCCAGCCGAAGGTGTTGCGCAGCAATCCGAAGCCGTAGGCCAGTCCGGAGGATTCGACCAGGCTGAAGCCCCCATTGGTGGATTTGGCCAGTCCCAGCCAGCGGCTGCCCAGGCTTGTCCCGGCCGATTCGTCGTAGTGCCTGTCGGCGTCGCTCACCTGCAGATCGGGCGCCAGCAGGCCGGGCAGTTGCGGTCGGTTGTAGGCGCCACTGCGATAGGCCAGCGGCAGACCGAAAAAGCCGGCGAAGCCGAGCGTCTGGATCTGAGGGTGTTGCGCCTCGAGGGCCCGACGCATGACTTCAGAGCGGGTATCAATGCAGAATACGGCCTGCAGGCGTGGCGCGGGGGCGGACGTTGCCCCTGGCGAGCCGGATGGCTCGGGCAGGCCGAGCTTGCGCTCCAGGCCTTGCTGGAAGGCGCGTTCGCTAGCCAGTTGCCAGCAGTGCAGGTGCCGGGCATAGGCTCCGTGCGCCAGGCGTTGCTGCGCTGCCCGGGCGAACTGGTCGCGCCAGGCCGTGCCCACGCCGGGGTGGCGGGCGCCCAGATGGCGCCACAACACCAGCTCCCAGGCCAGCCGGGCGGCGAGCAGCTCGCGTGTGGTGCCGTCGGCATTATTGTTCAACGTGGCTTGCCAGGCCTGATAGGCCGCCATGCTTGCCCAGCCATTGAAGCTCAGAAGCAGCGCGTGGCAGTACTCGGTGTGCCACTGCGCAGGTACCTGCAATTCCTCCAGTGCCACTTCAAGCAGCTCTTCCGCCGAATCGGGGAGCTGGTCGAACTGCCTGACCAGGCCGGCCTCGGCCATCAGGATCGAGAGGCCATGATCGTTGCGAGTGGTGTGCAGCCAGGCCTGGTAGAAACCGCTGCGCTGGTCAACAAAGTAGCGACCGGCAAACTGGCTCAGCTGATGGGTGATTTCCTCCCGCCAGCTGATCTGCCGGTTGAGATTGCGGTGCTGGTCAAACAGCCGGTCCAGATTCTGCCAGGTGGCAGGGCGCACGGGATCGGCAGTGCAGAACACCTCCAGCGTGAGGCCCATCTCCTGCTCTGTCAGGATTGCAGCGATGATGTCCTCGGGGATCTGCTGCGCGCGATACTCCGCAGCGGAGAGAAAACAGCTTGCCCCTGCCAGCCAGGACAGCTCGCCAGCAATGACCGGCATCGGATGCTGGCGCAGGGACCACCAGGGATTGACGGCGATCAGCTGATCAAGCGGCCAGGTGGGCGCGATGCGCTCGCAGGCAGCATCGGCCGCGGCAAGTACGGCAACCGGTGCGGTCAGGGTGTGCGCAACAGTATTCATGGCTGAGTCTCCTTGACGATGGTATCGGGCTTGAGAGTGAAAGGCTTGGGCAGACGCACCGGCCAGACCGCCAGGGTCAGGCGCGTTGCCCATTCATCCAGGTACAGGCCGGCATACAGATGACGAGACAGCGTCTGGCGCAAGGCGCTGTTGCGGCCAAAGCGCATCAGCCAGCCGCCGGTGGCCAGCGCGAGGATCACCAGGGCCGTCCAGATCAGAGCCCAGTCCGGCGCGCTGCTGGCAGGTAGTATCAGATGGAACTCGATGGCTGTTTTCAGGCTCAGGTGCAGACTCACCAGAGCCACTACCATGCCCAGTGAAAGCAGCCAGCCGCGCCGGCGCCAGAGGCTGCCAAAGCCGATGCTGTACAGGGCCAGCAGCAGCCATTCCGGCGTACTGATGGCCAGCTCGAACTGGCTCGCCAGGTAAAGGTAACCGGCAAATGCTACCAGGGTGCCGAATAGCGCCGTATGAAACCTGGCGCCCCCGCCCGGGGCTGCGCTGGCCGTGACGAATTGCTGGACCTGGCTGCCGGAGTTGAGGAAGGCGTAAGCCTTGTAGCAGGAGTGCGCTACCAGGTGAAGCATCGCCAGCGCGTAGAGCCCCAGGCTGATCTGCACCAGCATGAGCGCCATCTGCGCCACCGTTGACCAGGCCAGATTGACCTTGATGCTTATCCGGGTAATGGCTATCAGCGCGGCCAGTACCAGGCTGGCGCCGGCGACCAACAGCAGAAGTCCGGAGGCCACGCCCGATAGTTCCAGCAGGCCGGACAAACGCAGTAGCAAAAAACCGCCGAGGTTGACGACGCCTGCGTGGAGCAGCGCGGAAACGGGGGTGGGCGCTTCGACAACCTGGATGAGCCAGCCGTGGAAGGGCATCTGCGCGCATTTGAGTACCGCCACCAGGACGATCAGACAGGCGGCGATCTGCATGGAGACCGGTAGTGACTCGCCGGACCGCCAGATAGTGGCAAGATTGTCGATGGACAGGGTCTGGTACTGCCAGTAAAACAGAACGAAAGCGGTCAGCAGTGCCGCGTCGGCAATGCGCGCAAAGACGAATTTCTTGTGCGCGGCCAGCGCCGCCCGCGGCCGCTCCGGATAGAACAGCAGCAGCTGGTGCAGGCTCAGGCTGATACTGACCCAGGCGAGCCAGAACACGACGAGATTGTCGGCCACAATCACCAGGGTGACGCTGGCCAGCAGGGCATTGAGCCAGCGAAAGAAGCGTGGCTGACCCGGGTCACCGGCCAGATAGTGCTCACTGAATCGGCTGACGATCCAGCCCAGCCCTGCGACCAGCAGCAGCATGATGTTCTGCACTGCGCCAAGGTTGAGATCGACAATGCCGAATGCATCGACGCAGACGATCGCCGCCGCGGCCAGCAGCGCCGGCAGAGCGCCAGCACTGCGCGCCGAACGCCACATGGCGACGGCAAAGACGAGCGGTACTGCAAGCACGCTCAAAGCAGTTAAAGATTCCATATCGGTGTCCTCCCGTTGACCTGAAGGGAGTATTGATGGCTCAATCGATTAGGTAAAATTCATAATTGGTATGCATTCGTTCTTTTTTAAAGAACTAATTGCCCCGGAGGCGCCCATGAGCCGACTCAACTACCGGCATCTGTACTATTTCTGGCAGGTTGCGGTCTCGGGTAATCTGACACGCACCGCGCAGCAGCTGCATGTCTCCCAGTCAGCCCTGTCGACACAGATACGCAGCCTGGAAGAGAGCCTGGACTGCCAGCTGTTCCACCGCAGCGGGCGCAAATTGGTGCTGACAGAATCCGGCCGGCAGGCCATGCAGTTTGCCGAGGATATCTTTCACCGCGGGGAGGAGCTGGAAGTGCTGTTGCGACAGGGCATCAGTTCGGCCAACAAGCGGCTGCGGATCGGTACCACCAGTTACATGTCGCGAAACTTCATCGAGGAATTCATCGGACCGGCCATGCAGGACGGTGAAGCCAGCGTAACCCTGATTTCCGATAACCAGCACACGCTGCTGGATGATCTGACCCGCCACCAGCTGGATGTGGTACTCACCAATGCCAGTATCGAATCCGACGACAGCCAGCCATGGCAGATTCATCTCCTGTCGCGTCAACCCGTCAGCATCGTGTGTCCGCCGGAGCTGAAAACGGCCGGACTGGATCAGCACCCCTGGGTGTTGCCCAGCCGCAAGCACGGCATTCGCGGGGAGTTCGACGCCTTCTGTCTGCGTGAGGGACTCGATCCGGCTCTGAAGGCTGAAGTCGACGATATGGCAATGCTGCGTCTCATGGCCAGGGACAGCCAGGCTTTTGCGGTGCTGCCCCGGGTTGTCGTCAAGGATGAGCTGGCCACGGGGGTATTGCTTGAACGGGCGCCCCTGGACAGCGTCCATGAGCGCTTCTATGCGATAACCGTCAAGCGCATATTCCAGCCGGATTTGCTCAACATGCTCCTGCACCGCTACCACTGAGCGCGCGCAGGGCGATGCGCCTTCAGTCCAGGCAGCGAATCCGGCCCCGGGACAGCGTCACCCGTCCCTGACGTTCCATCTCCTTGAGCAGCCGGCTTATCACCTCCCGCGCCGTGCCCAGTTCCTCGGCGATTTCCTGGTGGGTGACGCTGATCTCGCCCTGACGGGCTCGGGTGCTCAACCATTCTTCCAGGCGCTGGTCCATGCGCCGGAAGGCCACCTCTTCGACCAGCAGCATGAGATCGTCCAGGCGGCGGCCATAGGAGGCCATGATGCTGGCGCGGAAAGCCGCCGAGGCGGCCATCATGCGATCAAACAGCTCCCGGGGCAGCATCAGGGCTTCGGCGTCGGCCTCGACCACCGCTTCGGCGCGGTAACGCCGATCACTCATCAGGCAGCCGATCGACAGCGTGCAGATATCGTCGGCGCCCATCCGGTACAGGACGATTCGATTCCCGGATACCCCTGTCATCTGCACCCGCACCGATCCGCTGAGCACCAGGGGCAGGCCCTGGCAGGCGTCGCCGGGGCCGAAAATGATCTGGCCGGCGGGCAGGGGCATGACCTGCAGGGTGCTCTGTGCCTCTCGCCTGAGAAGGGGAGGCAGGGCCTCAAGCACGGGATGCTTCATCGCGATGATTCCTTCTGGTTGATCTGCCGGTTCGGTGACTTAGTCACCGAGTTTCCGGGCGGAGCGCGAGCACAATGCATTCTTCCAACTGGAACAAAGCAGGAAATACAACATGAAAACGAATATGGGCACAGCAGACCGGGCCATCCGCATCATCGCTGGCGTCATCCTTATCGCACTGGTATTCGTCGGCCCCCAGACGGCCTGGGGCTGGATCGGCCTGGTGCCGCTGCTGACGGCCCTTGCTGGTATCTGCCCGGCGTACTCGCTGCTCGGCATCAATACCTGCAAAGCCCGAACCTCGCGATAATACAGGAGTGCACAGCATGTCTCGATTGATCAAGAAATGGTTGCTGGTGGCGCTGACGCCGCTCTTTATCTCCCTGTCGACCCATGCCGACGACCATCAGTCTTCAACCGGGCCCGAGCAGCCCGTCGGAAAGGTTCTGTTCATTCTCTCCTCCGCCTCATTGCAAACCCAGGGGATGGCGATGGTGTTGGGCAATGCACTGTCCGATCAGGGCGCCGATGTTCACGTTCTGCTCTGTGACCAGGCCGCAGACCTGGCACTTGCCAGTTACCAGGGCAGCCCGCTGAAGCCCAAGGACCTGACCCCGGGCCAGATGCTACGGCGTCTGATGACCCAGGGCGCCTCGGTCAAGGTATGTGCGCTGTATCTACCCAACAGCCAATATACCCAGGCCGACCTGCTGGAGGGCGTTGGCGTTGCCACTCCGGTGGAAATGGCAGCCCAGATGCGCGATCCGGAATTCAGGATATTCAGTTTCTGATAGCCGGCAACGGATCCTGGCAGACTGCGCCTGCGGGTTGGTCTGCCAGCGATCCGCCTGCAGCTGATCAGGGGCGATGGATCTTCTGCGGATTGAGTTCCCATGACCAGGGCAACCCCGAATTCATCCAGCCATTGACCGTACGCATTCCCGCCTGATCTCCTTCTGACGCCTTGTCGCCCTGAAATCCGTTCTCCACGTATTTCACATTGCTGAATCCGTGCTCGGCCAGAAAAGCCGCACTGGGCTTGCCCCGGTCAGAACCGGAGCGGCACAGGGTGATCACCAATGCGCTCTTGTCCAGGCCTTTGCCGGTCAGCGCCTGCTCGATCGCGGAGGCAAAGTCAGGATTTGGCTGCATGGCAAAATGCTTTTTGTCCTCGATGAAAACCTGCCGGTCGGCAAGCTTGAATGGCACATTGAGGTCGACCGCGTCGGTAAAACCGACGAACATGATTTCAATCGGATCACGAACATCGACGAACAGTATCTGGTCTCCCTTTTCCTGCACTTGCTCCCACGCTGCTTGGGGTGTGATGGCTTCGGGTTCGGCACCGAATACAGGGGTAGAAAGCAGGGCGATGATCAGGCTCAGTAACGCTATTCTCATGGCGGGCCTCGAAGGGATCGGGAATGAGGTTATACGTTATCAGTATAAGGTTATTCTTTTTTGATCCAACGCAAGAAAAGGTTCCTGGCTCACCGTGGGCTTCATACAACAGGGGAGCAAGCCATGTACAAACTGTGTTTCTTCGTACCCGAAAGCCACCTGGAGCAGGTCAAGCATGCCGTTTTCAGCGCTGGAGCCGGTCGGATCGGTGACTATGACCAATGTTGCTGGCAGGTAAAGGGGCAGGGTCAGTTCCGGCCCTTGCCCGGCAGCCAGCCGTTTATTGGCGAGTCCGGCGCGCTCGAGCAGGTAGAGGAGTATCGGGTGGAGCTGGTCTGCAGCGATGATCTGATTGCTGACGCAGTGGCTGCACTACGCCAGGCCCATCCCTACGAGGAGCCCGCATTCGATTGCTGGCAGTTGGCGAAGTTCTGAATGGCCTGGCGCAGGTCTGTGATCCCGATCCGGGATGATTCCGGGCAAAGGTGTTGATGGGGGTCAGGGAAGGATTTCGACCAGGGTGCCGTCGGGTACCAGCTCCCACAACGCTTGCATGTCCGGATTGGTCAGGGCGATGCAGCCGTTGGTCCAGTCCAGGCCCTCGAAGTACCACTCGGGATACTCGTCGTCTATCGGAGTGCCATGGATCATGATCATGCCCCCCGGATCGACCCCGCGCTTGTAGGCGGCTGTCTGATCCTTGAGGTTGGGATAATCCAGATGCATGCTCAGGTTGTAATCGGGGCTTCGGTGACGCCAGTCGATGGTATAGATACCCTCCGGCGTGCGCTGGTCGCCGACTTCCTGCTTGTGTCCGACCGGCTGCTTGCCCAGAGAGACCCGGTAAGTGCGGATGACGTCGCCGTCGCTTATGACCTCCAGCCTGCGTTCGTATTTGTGCACCAGCAGCTTGTCGATCACCGGCTGATCTGACCGGCCGCCATCGGCACGGGCGAGACTGCCAAGCAGGAGCAGTAGAAGGAATACGCTCAGCCGCATCAACTCACCCGACGTGTCTGACCGGGACGGTAGACAATATCCTTCATGCGAATGGGATAGTGACTGTGCTGCCGGTCATGGAAATATTGTTTCAGCGTCTTGCCCACGGTGGGGAATGCCAGTTCGTCCCAGGGTATCTCGTGCTCGGTAAACAGCCTGACTTCCAGGCTCTCTTCTCCGGCGGCGAACGCGCGGTCGATCAGATGCCCACGGAAGAACATGTATACCTGATTGATGTGCGGCAGGTTGTAGAGCATATAGAGTTCCTGCCCGCTGACACGCGCCTGGGCTTCTTCCCAGGTCTCGCGTAACGCCGCTTCCTCGGTGGTTTCGCCGTTTTCCATGTAGCCGGCGGGCAGGGTCCAGTAGCCCAGGCGCGGCTCGATGGCGCGGCGGCAGAGCAGTACCTGTTCTTCATGGATGACCAGGCAACCGGCGACGATGCGCGGATTCTGGTAATGAACGGTCTCGCAGTGGTTGCATACGTATCGCGAGCGGTTGTCTCCGTCGGGAATGCGCTGGCTGACCTGCTCGCCGCAGTCGCTACAGAACTTCATGGGGTGCTGTCTCGTTGGCCGATCTGTTTTGCCCTATCTTGCGGCGCATTTGCCGGTTGGGCAACTGGTTCTACGTAAGTGATCATGACATCATTGAGGAAAACCACAGAGGTACGCTAATGCTGGACAAGATGCGCCTGCGGGTGGGCGAACATCGTCCGCGGGAGATCGAGGCTGCAGGTCTGCCGGAGGCGGGAGTGCTGATCCCGGTTACCTGCGTGCACGACCGGCCGGAAATCATCCTGACGGTTCGCTCCCAGCGTCTGTCTACCCACTCCGGCGAGGTGGCCTTCCCTGGCGGGCGCCGCGATCCGGGTGATGTTGATCTGCAATACACCGCGCTGCGTGAGACCCATGAGGAAATCGGCCTGCTACCCGAGCTGGTGGATGTGGTCGGCCCATTGGGGTCTCTGGTGTCACGCTTTGGCATCAAGGTCACGCCCTTTGTCGGCATCGTGCCTGATGTGTTTGATCTGGTGCCCAACGCGGGAGAGATCGAGACGGTATTCCGGGTGCCGGTGAGCTTCTTTCTGGAAGATCGGCGGGAGATGACCCACAGGATCGATTACGAGGGCCGTAGCTGGTATGTGCCCAGCTACCGCTACGAAGGCCACAAGATATGGGGGCTGACGGCTTTGATGCTGGCGGAATTCGTCAATATCGCTTTCGATGCCGACATCCAGCTCAACACCCCCTACGACGAAGATCGCAAGCAGGAGAGAAGATGAAATACAGCCTGGGTAATGACCGAGTAGAGATGGCCGATGACGCCTGGATCGCCGACTCAGCCGCAGTGGTCGGCAAGGTGCGGCTGGAGGCCGGTGCCAACGTCTGGTTCGGTGCAGTTCTGCGCGGCGACAACGAGCTGATCCTGATCGGCGAGCACAGCAATGTGCAGGACGGTGCGGTGATGCATACCGACATGGGCTACCCGCTGACCCTCGGCAAGGGCGTGACCGTCGGGCATAACGCCATGCTGCACGGGTGCACCGTCGGCGACTACAGCCTGGTGGGTATCGGTGCGGTGGTACTCAACGGCGCGAAGATCGGCAAGCATTGCATTATCGGCGCCAATACCCTGATAGGCGAGGGCAAGGAGATCCCCGACGGGTCTCTGGTGGTGGGTTCTCCCGGCAAGGTGGTGCGCGAGCTGAACGACCAGCAGAAGAAGATGCTGGAAGCCAGTGCCGCCCACTATGTACACAACGCCAAGCGCTACCAGCGCGACCTCAAGCCCCAGGAAGACTGAAGGTGAACGCCGTGGTGGTCTCCCCATGCATTGGTGTCTGTGCGCTCGACGAGCAGGATATATGCACGGGTTGCCAGCGCACCGGGGTGGAGATCACCCAGTGGACACGCATGACCGAGCCACAGCGTCGCGAGGTGCTGGGCCGCTGCCAGGAGCGCGCGCGCTCGCAGGGGCTCTGGTTTTCGACAACAGCCGATAACGGATTGAAGATATGAGCCAGATAGGAACGCCGGGGAGTCAGAGTGCTTTGCGGGTGCTGTTGCTTGGAGCAGGCGAACTGGGCAAGGAGCTGGTGATCGAACTGCAGCGATTGGGCTGCGAGACCATTGCCGTTGATCGCTACACCCATGCACCGGCAATGCAGGTGGCCCATCGCAGCCATGTGATCAACATGCTTGATGGTGCGGCCCTGCGCGAGGTGATCGAGCTGGAGCAGCCTGACTACATCGTGCCGGAGATCGAGGCGATTGCCACCCAGACGCTGCGTGATCTGGAAACGGAAGGCTATACGGTGATTCCGACCGCCCGGGCGGCATGGCTGACCATGGACCGCGAGGGTATCCGCCGTCTCGCCGCCGAGGAGCTTGGCTTGCCCACTTCGGCCTATCGTTTCGCTGGCACCCTTGAGGAGTATCAGGCGGCGATCGAAGAGATCGGCCTGCCCTGTGTGGTCAAGCCGGTCATGAGTTCCTCGGGCAAGGGCCAGAGCCTGGTGCGCGAGCAGTCTGCCGTACAGGCAGCCTGGGAGTATGCCCAGTCCGGCGGGCGCGCCGGCGGTGGCCGCGTCATCGTCGAGGGGTTGGTGGAGTTCGACTACGAGATCACGCTGCTGACCGTGCGCCATGTTGGCGGTACGGTCTTCTGCGATCCGGTCGGGCACCGGCAGGCCGGCGGTGACTACCAGGAATCCTGGCAACCCCAGGCGATGAGCGAGGCGGCACTGGCCGAATCCAGGCGTATCGCCGGCGCCGTGACCGAGGCTCTGGGCGGACGTGGAGTGTTTGGTGTGGAACTGTTTGTGCGTGGCGACGCGGTATGGTTCAGCGAGGTGTCGCCGCGTCCGCATGATACCGGCATGGTCACCATGATTTCCCAGGATCTGTCCCAGTTCGCCCTGCACGCCAGGGCGATCCTCGGCCTGCCGATACCCGGGGTACGACAGCAGGGCCCGTCGGCATCGGCTGTGCTGATCGTGGAGGGGGAGTCGCAGGCGGTAACCTTCTCCAATCTGGACCAGGCGCTGGTGCAGCCCGATACCCAGCTGCGCCTGTTCGGCAAGCCGGAGGTCAGCGGCCAGCGGCGCATGGGTGTGGCGTTGGCGCGGGCCGAAAGCATCGACCAGGCTCGCGAGAAGGCCATGGCGGTAATCGCCGCGATCAAGGTGCAGCTCTGACGCATCGGTAGGCGAGCACTGTGCTCAGTGCTCGATATCCTGCTCTGACCCGTCAGTGGGCGCTACGGCGCCACGATCCAGCCCGCGATCCCATACCCGCACACTCTTGACCATGTTGTCCTTGGTCTGCAGGATCTCCATGCGGTAAGTGCCGATGGTCAGGCATACGCTGGTTTCCGGAATGCTCTCCAGTTGCTCGGTGATCAGGCCATTGAGGGTCTTGGGGCCGTCGGCAGGCAATTTCCATTTCAGCTGGCGGTTGATCGCGCGTATGGCCGTGCCGCCTTCGATCACGAAGCGGCCATCGTCCTGCGGATGGATGTCCTGACTGGGCAGGAGCATGTCGCTGGTGAACTCGCCGACGATCTCTTCCAGGATGTCTTCCAGCGTCACCAGGCCGATCACATCGCCGTATTCGTCCACCACGATGGCGATGCGTCGCTTCTGTTTCTGAAAATTGAACAGCTGAGTGTGCAGGGGCGTGCTTTCCGGCACGAAGTAGGGCTCCTTGCAGGCACTGATCAGGTTTTCCTTGGTCAGGTCGCCGCGGCTCAGCAAGCGTGCGATCGAGCGCATGTGGACGATACCCGTCACATTGTTGATGTCGCCCTGAAAGACCGGCAGACGCGTGTGGTGGCAGGTACGCAATTGACTGTTGATGCTGGGCAGGCTGTCTTCAAGGTCGATACCGATAGCCTCGTTACGCGGAATCATGATGTCGTTGACTGTCATTTTCTCCAGGTCGAGGATGCCCAGCAGCATATTCTGACGGCTGCGGGTGATACCCAGGCCGGCTTCGCGTACCACTGTGCGCAGTTCTTCCACGCTCAGCTGGTCATTATTGGCGGCGAGGTTGATACCCATCAGGCGCAGCAGCACGTTGCTGATGCTGCTGCACACCCAGACTACCGGATACAGGATGCGCTGCAGTATCTGCAGGACGATGCTGACTGGAAAGGCGATCAGCTCCGGGCGCACCGCTGCCAGGGTCTTGGGGGTGATTTCGCCAAAGATCAGGATGACGATGGTCAGGCCGATGGTCGCAATGGCGATGCCGGCCTCGCCGAAGAATTCCACGGCGACCACGGTCGCGATCGAGGCGGCAAGAATGTTGACGATGTTGTTGCCAACCAGAATGGTGCCCAACAGGCGGTCCGGACGCTCGAGCAGACGCGACGCCCGCCGTGCACCCTTGTTGCCTTCCTTGCTCAGGTGTTTGAGCCGGTAGCGGTTGAGGCTCATCATGCTGGTTTCCGAGCTCGAGAAGAACGCCGAAAGCACGATCAGCACGCCGAGGCTGATCAGCAGAAAGGTCGTATGCGAGTCGTTCACGAGGGGACCTCAGGGACAGAAGAAAAGGGTGGCATGGTCAGGCGGCCAGGAAGAACTCGGTGACCAGCTTGCTGCCGAAGTAGGCCAGTGCAAGCAGCAGAAAGCCGGCGAGGGTCCAGCGAATCGCATTGCTGCCACGCCAGCCGCGGAAATGTCGACCCCACAGCAGGACGCCGAACACGACCCAGGCCAGGCAGGAGAGCAGCGTCTTGTGGGCTACATCCTGGGTGAACATGTTGTCGAGAAAGACAAAGCCGGTTACCAGCGCCAGCGTCAGCAGCAGCTCACCGCAGAGTAGGAACTGGAACAGCAGCCGCTCCATGGTCTGCAGCGGTGGAAAGGTGCGGATGAACCGGGTGGGGTGCTTGTGCTTGAGCTGATAGTTCTGAATGCCCAGCAGTCCTGCCTGGAAAGCCGCAATGGTGAGAATGCCGTACGCCAGGATCGACAGCAGAATGTGGGCGACCAGCACCCCTTCACCCGGCACCAGCAGGGTGCCGTGCCCGGGAAACAGCCAGGCCAGCAGCACGGTGACCAGCGCCAATGGGTACAGCCCCAGCAGCAGGCTGAGGACCGGAGCGCGAAAGCTGGAGAGCAGTGTGACGGCGATAACCAGCCAGGCTACCAGCGAGGCGGCATTGAAGAACCCCAGGGCCAGTCCGGTGTCGGTGATCAGCTGCAGATAAAGGCTGCAGCCATGGGCCAGCAGCGCTGCCAGGCCAGTGGCACGCAGGATGGAGGCATTGGCCGCCAGGCGCTGAATCAGGCAGCGCGTCTGATAGATGCTGGCTCCCAGGTAAAGGAGCACCGCGAGCAGGCTGAAGATGAGGGCTGTCATACTTCCTTGCAATGAGAATCATTGGAATCGAAGTGTGGCACAAGCCGCGCCGCTGTTAAAGCGCTCCCTGTCATCCACAATCGCCGCAGGGTATACTGCGGCGCTTGATCGCTTCACCCGTCGGTCCGGGTTACGGGAAGCATAGGAGACTCAGCATGTTCGACAATCTTACCGAACGTCTATCCCACAGTTTGCGGGGAGTGACAGGTCGGGCCAAGCTCACTGAAGAGAATATCAAGGATACGCTGCGCGAAGTGCGCATGGCCTTGCTTGAGGCGGATGTGGCGCTGCCCGTGGTCAAGGCCTTCGTTGACCAGGTGCGTGATCGCGCCGTGGGGCAGGAAGTGTCCCGCAGTCTTTCCCCGGGCCAGGTGTTCGTCAAGATCATCAAGGCCGAGCTTGAGGCTGTCATGGGAGAGGCCGCGGGTCTCAATCTGGCGGTCACGCCGCCGGCCGTGATCCTCATGGCGGGTCTGCAGGGTGCCGGTAAGACCACTTCGGTGGCCAAGCTGGGCAAAACGCTGCGTGAACGGCAGAAGAAGAAGGTCATGGTGGTCAGTGCCGACGTCTATCGTCCGGCCGCGATCAAGCAGCTCGAGACCCTGGCCGCCGAAGTGGGCGTCACCTTCTTCCCGTCCGATGCGGGGCAGAAGCCGGTTGATATCGTCAATGCGGCAATGAAGGAAGCACGCAACCGCTTCATGGATGTGCTGATCATCGATACCGCCGGTCGTCTGGCTATCGATGCCGACATGATGGATGAGATCCGCGCCGTGCATGCGGCCGCCAAGCCGGCCGAGACCCTGTTCGTGGTCGATGCCATGACCGGTCAGGATGCGGCGCTCACTGCCCAGGCGTTCAACGAGGCCTTGCCGCTGACCGGTGTGATTCTGACCAAGGTCGACGGTGATTCACGCGGTGGTGCAGCGCTCTCGGTGCGGCATATCACCGGCAAGCCGATCAAGTTCCTCGGTGTCGGCGAGAAGACCGACGCCCTGGAACCCTTCCACCCTGACCGTATCGCTTCGCGCATTCTCGGTATGGGTGACGTGCTCAGCCTGATCGAGCAGGCCGAGCAGAAGCTCGACAAGGACAAGGCCGAGAAGCTCGCCAAGAAGCTCAAGAAGGGCAAGGGCTTTGACCTGGAGGACTTCCGCGACCAGCTGCAGCAGATGCGCGGCATGGGCGGTCTGGGTTCGATGATGGACAAGCTGCCGATGATGGGCAAGATCAACCCGTCACAGATGGAGACCGCGCAGACCGAAGCCGAGAAGCAGTTCAGCCGCATGGAGGCGATCATCAACTCGATGACCCCCGCCGAGCGGCGCAATCCCGACATCATCAGCGGCTCGCGCAAGCGCCGCATCGCGGCGGGCTCGGGCACCCAGATCCAGGATATCGGTCGGGTGATCAAGCAGCACAAGCAGATGCAGAAAATGATGAAGAAGGTCAGCGGCAAGGGCGGTATGGCCAAGCTGATGCGTGGTATGGGCGGCATGGGCGGCGGCGGTGGCATGATGCCTCCGGGCGGCGGCGGTATGCCCAAGTTCTGAGTCCATTGCCGGCCCCCGGGCCGCGGTGCAGAAAACAGTTTTCAATAGCCGCGATATTCCGTAGAATACGCGACCTTTCGGGCACAAGAGACCTGCGTTCCAGGTCGTGACCCGTAATTGATTCAATGAGCGTTACTCAAATACAGGAAACGATGTCCACATGGTAACCATTCGTCTAGCTCGTGGTGGCTCCAAGAAGCGCCCCTTCTATCACCTGACTGTCGCCAACAGCCGCAACGCCCGTGACGGCCGTTTCGTCGAGCGCGTCGGCTTCTTCAACCCCGTTGCCAACGGTGCCGAAGTTCGCCTGTCCGTCAACCAGGAGCGCGTAAGCTACTGGCTGAGCCAGGGCGCACAGCCGTCCGAGCGCGTTGCTTCCCTGTTGAAGGAAAATCAG
>JAESUC010000242.1 GCA_016763285.1 Pseudomonas sp. | reverse complement strand
GCAGATCACGCAACTGCAGATCGAAGCGAATATCCCGCTCGGTAGTTGCCTCGATCACGGCGACCAGAGCGCTGATCAGCAACCCGCCGGTCACTGCCGGTGGGATGTTGTAGGTGTGCAGGAAGGATACCCGCCGATTGATGTGAAATCCGATCCAGAGCGCAATAATGGCAATGGCCACGGTAACAGGGGTGTTTATTTCCATAACGCCGTTCCAGTGCTTGGTTGCCCCCAGACTAGCAGGAAAGCGGTACCGTCCGTCTGCACGGGTACCCTTGCGCAGGACAAAACGCTAGAATGCCCGCCGCACGCTGCCATGCCAATTGCAGCAATGGGTTCCCTAACCCCATTTCACCCCAAAAAGGAACATCCCATGCCGTTGATTTCATCTTCGGTCAGCCGTCCGCTTCTGGCCGGCCTGATCGCGTTTCACATATTCATCATTATTGTCAGCAACTACCTGGTGCAGCTGCCGGTCACGCTGTTTGGCTGGCATACCACCTGGGGTGCCTTCAGCTTTCCGTTCATATTTCTGGCGACCGATCTGACCGTCCGGCTGATGGGCAAGCATGCGGCGCGGCGGGTGATCGCCCGGGTCATGCTGCCGGCGCTGGTGGCGTCCTATGTGGTGTCCGTGGTGTTCCAGGAGGCGCGCTTCGGCGGGCTGGTGGCCCTGGGCGAGTTCAACCTGTTCGTCTTCCGTATCGCCGTCGCCAGCTTTCTGGCCTACGCGCTGGGTCAGCTGTTGGATGTGCAGGTGTTTGATCGCCTGCGTCAGCTGCGCCGGTGGTGGATCGCGCCCGCTGCCTCGACGGTGGTCGGCAACCTGCTGGATACCTACCTGTTCTTCTCGGTCGCATTCTGGCGCAGCGACGATCCCTTTATGGCCGCCAACTGGGTCGAGATTGCCACCGTCGACTATGCAATCAAGTTGATCATCAGCCTGGTGCTGTTCGTGCCGTTGTACGGCATGCTGCTGAGTTCGATTGTGCGACTGCTGCCGGCCACGGCACGCGGGCCGGCCCCTGCACTCGGCAAGCATGGCTGAGGTGCCGGAAGGTTGCCCACAGGTGACATGCCCGGGTCAGTGAAGCAGGCCTGTGCCGCCGCCTACGAGGGCCTCGGCAATATGCCGATAGCCCTTGAAGCCGGGGTGGTAACCGTCCGAGGCTAGCAGGTCGGGGTCGGTCACCGGGGGGTAGCACAGATGGATGAAATCGCCCGGTCTCTCCCGGGCCAGCCGGGCATAGACGTTATCCAGCTGCCGGGCACGCCAGCCCATGATCTGCCGCAGCGGTGAGGGCAGGGCCGTGAACAGATGCATCGGCGGGACCCCGAGCAGCACCAGGGGCGTCGGATAACGGGCTGCCAACATCTGGCGCAGGGCGATCAGTTGTTGGCGGAAACGATTACGCGCCGTGAAACCCGTGGAGTCGTTAACGCCCATGCTCAGAAGCACGATGTCCGCGGGTGGCAGTTGGGCCTTCGCCAGGGCGCCATTCAGCGCCTGCAGACGCACGCCATTGATGCCGAAGGTGTGCCAGGCCGTGGTAGTTGCGGAGTACTGGTGCATCTGCCGGGCCAGCTGACTGGCCAGGCCCTGTTCGTGGGAGCTGACTCCGACGCTGGCCGCGGTCGATTCGCCCAGCACCAGGATGCGCCGCACGGGCGTGCCGTCACCATGCTGCCCACTCGGGCGTCCGCTGCCTTCTGGCAACCGCGGCGTCACGCGCCGGGCCCGTTTACCCTGGTAGAGCAGAACGGGCGCGAGCGCTGCGGTGATCAGCCAGAAGGGCAGATGCATCGGGTGGTCAGACCAGCTCGACTGCCACGGCCGTCGCTTCACCACCGCCAATGCACAGCGCAGCGACGCCGCGCTTGCCACCGGTTTTCTGCAGTGCGTTGATCAGGGTGACGATAATCCGCGAACCCGTGGAGCCGACCGGGTGGCCCTGGGCGCAGGCACCGCCGAAGATATTGACCCTGGCGTGGTCCAGATCGTGCTCACGCATGGCCAGCATGGTGACCATGGCAAAGGCTTCGTTGATCTCGAACAGATCCACGTCGTTCTTGCTCCAGCCGGTCTTGTCGAACAGGTTACGCAGCGCGCCGACCGGGGCGGTGGTGAACTCGCTCGGGTCCTGGCTTTGCGTCGCGTGGCCGACGATGCGGGCCAGCGGCTTGAGGCCGCGCTTCTCTGCTTCAGCTGCGGTCATCAGTACCAGGGCACTGGCGCCGTCGGAGATCGAACTGGCATTGGCTGCGGTAATGGTGCCGTCCTTGCCGAAGGCTGCACGCAGGCCCGGGATCTTGTCGATATTGGCGTTGTGCGGCTGCTCGTCATCCTTCACGACAGTCTCGCCCTTGCGGGTGGTGACCGTGACCGGCACGATTTCACTGTCCAGCGAGCCATTGTCGATCGCCTTTTTGGCGCGGGTCAGCGACTCGATGGCATAGGCGTCCATTTCTTCGCGAGTGATGCCGTGCTTGTCAGCGGTCTCCTGGGCGAAGGACCCCATCAGGCGGCCTGTGCGGGCATCTTCCAGGCCGTCGAGGAACATGTGGTCCTTGATGTCGCCATGGCCCATGCGCATGCCGCCGCGGGCCTTTTCCAGCAGATAAGGCGCGTTCGACATGCTTTCCATACCGCCGGCGACCATCACGGTGTTGCTGCCGGCCTTGAGCAGGTCATGGGCCAGCATGACCGCCTTCATGCCCGAGCCGCAGAGCTTGTTGATGGTGGTGCAGCCGGTCGCAGCCGGCAGGCCCGCATTCAGGCTGGCCTGGCGCGCGGGGCCCTGCTTCAGACCGGCGGGCAGCACGCAACCCATGATCACTTCTTCCACATCGGTGGGCTGGATGCCGGCACGGCTGACCGCTTCGCGAATCGCCAGCGCGCCCAGATCAACGGCCGGGACGCTGGACAGACTGCCCTGAAATCCACCCATGGGGGTGCGCGCACCACTGACGATGACGATGTGATTGTCGGACATGTTTGGCTCCTGAAAAATAATGACTGATGTTGGGTGGACGGTCATCTGTCGACCCGATTGCATCATTATACCTGCTAAGTATACTCGTGGAACGCGTGCGATCAGGTTCATACTTTGGAGTGATAGGTAGGCGCCGGCAAAGTTCGTTATAGTGCTGAAACTGCTGGGCCAAGGCCCGCACACCGACCAGACAAGCCCAACAATACAGGTCAT
>JAESUC010000241.1 GCA_016763285.1 Pseudomonas sp. | reverse complement strand
GATGTATACCGACACCACCCGCCCCAACCACCTGGCCCAGGAAGTCATCGATAACAGCGTGGACGAGGCGCTTGCCGGCCACGCTCGCAAGCTCTCGGTCATACTGCATGCCGACAATTCGCTGGAGGTGTCCGACGATGGCCGCGGCATGCCCGTCGACATGCATGCGGAGGAGGGGGTGTCCGGGGTTGAGCTGATCTTTACCCGCCTGCACGCCGGCGGCAAGTTTTCCAGCAAGAACTACATGTTCTCCGGTGGTCTGCATGGCGTGGGGATTTCCGTGGTCAACGCGCTCTCGCTGCGCGTCGATGTGCGAGTGCGTCGGGACGGCCAGGAATATGCCATGGCCTTCGAGAACGGCGAGAAGGTCACCGAGTTGGAGGTCGTAGGCACGGTCGGCAAACGCAATACCGGTACGACCGTGACCTTCCACCCCAACCCCGAGTATTTCGATTCTCCCCGATTCAGCATCAGCCGATTGAAGCATCTGCTCAAGGCCAAGGCGGTCCTGTGTCCGGGCCTGACGGTCGAGTTCGATGATCGTCAGTCCGGCGAGCAGCACACCTGGTTTTACGAGGACGGTCTGCGTGATTATCTGATGGACGCCTGTGCCGAGTGGCCCAAGCTGCCGGAAGAGCCCTTTACCGGCAGTCTCAAGGCGCGTCAGGAAACCGTCGACTGGGCGGTGCTCTGGTTGCCGGAAGGCGGCGACCTGGTGCAGGAGAGCTACGTCAACCTGATTCCGACTGCCCAGGGCGGTACCCACGTCAATGGCCTGCGCGCCGGACTGCTGGAAGCCATTCGCGAGTTCTGCGAGTTCCGCAATCTGTTACCCCGGGGCGTCAAGCTGGCGCCTGAGGATGTCTGGGAGCGGGTCAGTTACGTGCTGTCGTTGAAAATGGCCGAGGCGCAGTTTTCCGGGCAGACCAAGGAGCGTCTGTCCTCCCGTGAGTCGGCTGCCTTCGTTTCCGGGGTGGTCAAGGATGCCTTCAGTCTCTGGCTCAACCAGCATGCCGATATCGGCATGCAGATCGCCGAACTGGCGATCAATCACGCCGGTCGTCGACTGAAGGCGGGCAAGAAGATCGAGCGCAAGCGCATTACCCAGGGGCCGGCGTTGCCGGGCAAGCTGGCCGACTGCGCCGGGCAGGACAGTCGGCGCTCGGAGCTGTTTCTGGTCGAGGGCGACTCGGCCGGCGGCAGCGCCAAGCAGGCGCGCGACAAGGAATTCCAGGCGGTGATGCCCCTGCGCGGCAAGATTCTCAATACCTGGGAGGTCGAGTCGGCCGAAGTGCTGGCCTCGCAGGAAGTGCATGATATTGCAGTGGCCATCGGGGTCGATCCCGGTTCGCCGGACCTGCAACAACTGCGTTACGGCAAGATCTGTATCCTGGCCGATGCCGACTCGGACGGGCTGCACATCGCGACGCTGCTGTGCGCTCTTTTCGTCAAGCATTTTCAGCCACTGGTAGCGGCCGGGCATGTATTCGTGGCCATGCCGCCGCTGTACCGGATCGACATCGGCAAGGAGCTGTTCTATGCCCTCGATGATGCGGAAAAGCAGGGCATACTCGATCGCATCGAGGCTGAGGGCAAGCGGGGCAAGATCCAGGTCACCCGATTCAAGGGTCTGGGCGAGATGAATCCGCTGCAGTTGCGGGAAACCACCATGGCACCGGACACCCGGCGGCTGGTCCAGCTGACCATCGACGACATGCCCGGCACCGAGGCGCTGATGGACATGCTGCTGGCCAAGAAGCGTGCTCCCGACCGCAAGCTGTGGCTGGAGAGCAAGGGCGATATGGCGGAAGTGTTGCTGTGAGCCGCCTGCTGTCCGTGGGACCGGCATCTGGCGGGTGGGGCGGTTGAGCGAGGCCGGCTCTACCCAGCGCATGGGCAGGATCATGATGATCCTTGCCTGGGTGGCCGGGCTGAGCCTGGCAGCCATGTGGTTTTCCGGCGTCGAGGAACGGCGGCTCAATCCGAACCAGCAGCCTGACTCGGTGATCACCCAGGAAGGCGTGGAAGTGCGGCTGGCGTCCAATCCCCAGGGGCATTATCTGCTTGGCGGCGAGATCAACGGGCATGCCGCCACTTTCCTGCTGGATACCGGCGCTACCTTTGTCGCGATACCGGCGAACGTCGCCGACCGCCTGGGTTTGCAGCGTGGCAGGCGAATTGCCGTCAGCACCGCAAACGGTACGGCGGACAGTTTCACCACCCGTATCGATACCTTGCAGTTGGGAGCGATACGGCTGCACGACGTCAATGCGGGTATCGTGCCCGGCATGGACGGTGAGGAAATACTGCTTGGAATGAGTGCACTGCGCCAGCTCGAGTTTACCCAGCGCGGTGGAGAGTTGATATTGCGTCAGCATCGCTGACACCGGCTGGCGGATCACACCGGCAGCCAGGCCAAACAGAGGATATGTATGAGTGACAGTCTGGATCTGAGTATGGATGGGGTAGAGCGTCGGGCGTTGTCCGCATTTACCGAGGAGGCCTACCTCAACTACTCCATGTACGTGATCATGGATCGTGCCCTGCCGCATATCGGCGACGGACTCAAGCCGGTACAGCGCCGCATTATCTATGCGATGAGCGAGCTGGGGCTCAGCGCCACATCCAAGCACAAGAAATCGGCGCGCACGATCGGCGATGTGCTGGGCAAATATCACCCCCATGGCGACTCGGCCTGTTACGAAGCCATGGTGCTGATGGCACAACCCTTCTCCTATCGATACACGCTGGTCGACGGTCAGGGTAACTGGGGTGCGCCGGATGACCCCAAATCCTTCGCGGCCATGCGTTACACCGAGGCCCGGCTGGCGCGGTACAGCGAAGTCCTGCTGACCGAAGTAGGGCAGGGGACGGTCGACTGGCAGCCGAATTTCGACGGCACGCTGGATGAGCCCATGGTATTGCCGGCGCGGCTGCCCAATCTGCTGCTCAACGGCACCACCGGCATTGCCGTGGGCATGGCCACCGATGTGCCGCCACACAACCTGCGCGAGGTGGCTGCGGCCTGTGTGCGTCTGCTGGATGATCCCGGCGCCGGTCTGGACGAGCTGATGGAGCACATTCAGGGTCCGGACTATCCCACCGAGGCGGAAATCATCACGCCGCGCAGTGACCTGCTGAAGATGTATGCCAGCGGTCGTGGCTCGGTCAAGGCGCGGGCAATCTGGACCCGCGAAGAGGGCGACATCGTGATTACCGCGCTGCCCCACCAGGTCTCCGGATCCAAGGTGCTGGAACAGATTGCAGGGCAGATGCAGGCCAAGAAGTTGCCTATGGTGGCTGACCTGCGGGACGAATCGGATCACGAGAACCCGACCCGCATCGTTATCGTGCCGCGCTCCAATCGCGTGGACGCAGAGGAGCTGATGCAGCACCTGTTTGCGACCACCGAGCTGGAGCATAGCTACCGCATCAACATGAACGTCATCGGTACGGACGGACGGCCGGCGGTCAAAGATCTGCGCGGCCTGATAGGGGAGTGGCTGGGCTTTCGTATCTCGACCGTGCGGCGGCGGCTGCAGTTCCGGCTGGACAAGGTGCTGGCGCGTCTGCACCTGTTAGAAGGCTTGATGATCGCAATGCTTAATCTGGACGAGGTGATCCATATCATCCGTACCGAGGAGCATCCCCGTGCCGAGCTGATGAGCCGCTTTGCCCTCAGCGAGCTGCAGGCCGACTATATTCTCGATACCCGTCTGCGTCAGCTGGCCCGCCTGGAGGAAATGAAGATCCGCGGCGAGCAGGATGCCCTGGCG
>JAESUC010000240.1 GCA_016763285.1 Pseudomonas sp. | reverse complement strand
TCGGTCTCGGCGGCATCGGTCTGGCGGCCATTATCGGCGCGACCATGGCCAAGGCCAGCCGCATCATCGCTATCGATATCAACCCGTCGAAGTTCGATATCGCCCGCGAGCTGGGCGCGACCGATTTCGTCAACCCCAAGGACCACGACAAGCCGATCCAGGAAGTCATCGTCGAGATGACCGATGGCGGTGTGGACTACTCCTTCGAGTGCGTCGGCAACGTGCAGCTGATGCGTGCAGCATTGGAGTGCGCCCACAAGGGCTGGGGCGAATCGACCATCATCGGTGTCGCCGGCGCGGGCCAGGAAATCAGCACCCGTCCGTTCCAGCTGGTAACCGGCCGGGTCTGGCGTGGCAGCGCCTTCGGTGGCGTCAAGGGTCGTACCGAACTACCCGGCTACGTGGCCAAATCCCAGAGTGGCGAAATTCCGCTGGATACCTTCATTACCCACACCATGGGGCTTGAGGACATCAATACCGCGTTTGACCTGATGCATGAGGGCAAGAGCATCCGTACGGTCATCCATTTCTAAAACAAGCTGCAAGCTGCAAGCTGCAAGCTACAAGCTACAAGCTGCAAGCTACAAGCTACAAGCTACAAGCTACAAGCGAGAGCAGATCAAGGTTTTTGCTTGCGGCTTGAAGCTTGCCGCTTGCAGCTCAGGAGGTTTTACCATGTCCGACATCGAACTGATTGCCGCCAACAAAAGCTTTGGCGGCTGGCACAAGCGTTACCGTCATCGCTCCACGGCGACGGCCTGCGATATGACCTTTGCGATCAATCTGCCGCCGCAGGCCGATCAGGGCCAGCCTCTGCCGGTCGCCTACTGGCTATCCGGGCTGACCTGTACCGACGAGAACTTCATGCAGAAAGCCGGTGCCCAGCGGGTGGCGGCCGAGCTTGGTCTGGTGATTGTCGCGCCGGACACCAGCCCCCGTGGCGAGGGCGTGCCGGACGATCCCGATGGAGCCTATGACTTCGGCATGGGTGCGGGCTTCTACCTGAACGCGACCGAGGAGCCCTGGGCGCGCAACTATCGGATGTACGACTATGTGACCGAGGAGTTGCCCAGGCTGGTCGAGGCCAATTTCCCGGTATCGGACAAGCGTAGCGTCTTTGGCCATTCCATGGGCGGCCATGGCGCGTTGGTCTGCGCGCTGAAAAACCCCGGGCGCTACCAGTCGGTGTCGGCGCTGGCACCCATTACCAACCCCAGTCAGGTGCCCTGGGGGCAGAAAGCGCTCGGTCGCTACCTGGGCAGCGATCCTGCCCAGTGGAAAAAGTGGGACACCTGCGAGCTGATCGCCCATGCCAGCGAGCGGCTTCCGCTGCTGGTGGATCAGGGCGAGGGCGATGAATTCATTCAGCAGCTGCGCCCCGAAGCGCTGGAAGAGGCCGCCGCCGCGGTGGGCCATCCACTGACCCTGCGCCGCCAGCCGGGCTACGACCACAGCTACTACTTCATCGCCAGTTTTGTCGAGGACCATCTGCGTTATCACGCCGAGGCGCTGGGTCGCTCCTGAGCTTCAAGCTTTGCCGTCCACACTGTAAGATCTCCCCCTGAACAATCAGGGGAGAGATGCATGCGTATCGGGCACGGCTATGATGTACATCGGTTTGGCGAAGGCGATTCCATCATTCTTGGCGGCGTACGTATCGCGCATCGTCAGGGCCTGATCGCCCACTCCGATGGCGATGTCCTTCTGCATGCGCTTACCGACGCCTTGCTGGGTGCCGCGGGCCTGGGCGACATCGGTCAGCATTTTCCCGACACCGATGAGCGGTTCCGTGGCGCTGACAGCCGGGCGCTGCTGCGTCATGCCCTGGGCCTGGTTCAGGCCAGAGGGTGGCGCGTGGGCAACATGGACGCCACGATCATCGCCCAGGCGCCTAAGATGGCGCCGCATATTCCAGCGATGTGCGAGCGGATCGCGGCTGACTTGCAGGTCGAGCGCGGACAGGTCAACGTCAAGGCCACGACGACTGAAAAGCTCGGTTTTGTAGGTCGCGAGGAGGGTATCGCGGTTCATGCCGTCGCCCTGTTGTTGCCCCTGTGAGCGACTCGCTGGCGCTGAACCACACCGATCTGCTTGGCCCGACGGCCTGGGGAGAGTCCTGCGGTCATGCCGTACTCAAGGCCACGCCCGAGGATTTTCGGGTCACCGAGATCATGGATATCGAGCCCGATGGCGCCGGGGAGCACCTCTGGCTGCTGATCGAAAAGCGCAACCTCAATACCGAGGAGGTTGCCCGGCAGCTGGCCCGTGTAGCCGGGGTCAAGTTGCGCGACGTCAGCTACGCCGGGCTCAAGGATCGCCTCGCGGTCACCAGCCAATGGTTCAGCCTGCAGCTGCCGGGCCGCAAGGATCCCGACTTTTCTCCCTTGTGGGGTGAGAACCTGAACTGCCTTGCGGTGCGTCGGCACAGTCGCAAGCTGCAGCGTGGGGCGCACAGCGCCAACCGTTTTGTCATCCGCCTGAGCCAGCTACGGGCCGACAGATCCGACCTGGACGCCCGCTTGCAGCAGATCGCCGAAGGTGGCGTCCCCAACTATTTTGGCCCGCAGCGCTTTGGCCGGGGCGGCAGCAATCTGCATGATGCCCGCAGCTGGGCAGCCCGGGGGACCGTGCCGCCCGCCCGTGGCACCCGATCGCGTCTGCTGTCGACGGCGCGCAGCCTGCTGTTCAACCGTGTGCTGGCCAGGCGCGTGGGGGAAGGGTCATGGAATCGTGTGCTGCCTGGCGACTGTCTGGCATTTACCCAGAGCCGCAGTCAGTTTGCCGCCGAGCGCCTGGCGGCTGATGATCCCCGTCTGGCCGCGCTGGATCTGCACCCCACGGGACCGATGTGGGGGCTGGGTGAACCGCCGGTGACCGATTTGACGCTGGCAATGGAGCGGGCAGCCGTCGCGGCAGAGCCGGAACTGGCCCTGTGGCTGGAAAACGCCGGGCTGGAGCAGGCGCGCAGGATCTTGCGTCTCCCCATCCAGGCGCTGGCATGGCATTATCCCTCACCGGGTAGCCTCGAACTTGAATTCACCTTGCCGACCGGTTGTTTTGCAACAGCGGTGTTACACGAGCTGGTCACACTCAGTGACGAGCCGGGCGGCGGACTGGAAAGCGAACTCTGATGCGAATTTTGATCACCAACGACGACGGCGTGCTGGCACCGGGTGTGAAAGCCCTGCATGGCGCGCTGAGCGATTACGCCGATTGCGTGGTTGTAGCGCCCCACGAAGACCGCAGCGGGGCGAGCAGCTCCCTGAGCCTGGACAGACCGCTGCGGCCCTTCACCCTGGAAAACGGCTTCGTCGGGCTCAACGGTACGCCCACTGACTGTGTGCACCTGGGGCTCAATGCGTTCTATGAAGACAGCATCGACATGGTGGTGGCAGGTATCAATCACGGCGCCAACCTGGGCGATGACGTGCTCTATTCCGGTACCGTGGCCGCCGCGCTGGAAGGTCGCTTCCTGTCGCGCACGGCCATGGCGTTCTCCCTGGTCGGCCGCCAGACAGACAACCTGGCCAGCGCCGCAGACATCGCCCGGCGCATGGTCGAAATGCACGACCAGCTGGATCTGCCGCCGCGCACCATTCTCAACGTGAATATTCCCAATCTGCCGCGCGAGCAGATCAAGGGGATCCGCCTGACCCGCCTGGGGCATCGCTCGCGCGCGGCCAAGCCGGTTCGCTGGGTGGATCCGCGGGGCAAGGAGGGCTACTGGATTTCCGTGGCCGGGGATGCCGAGGACGGTGGCGAAGGTACCGACTTCCATGCAGTGATGCAGGGCTACGTCTCGGTTACGCCACTACGGGTAGACAAGACGCACTTCGAGGTGTTCGACCATCTCGGCCAGTGGCTGCAGGGACTCGAGTGAATGCCGGTGCGTGATGATCTGAACCGCCATGGTATCGGCATGACCTCCCAGCGCACACGCGAGCGGTTGCTCGAGCGTCTGTTCGAGGAGGGCATCCGCAATCTGCACGTGCTGGAAACCATCCGGCGCACGCCGAGACACCTGTTTGTCGATGAAGCGCTGTCGCATCGGGCCTATGAGGACACCGCCTTGCCCATCGGGCATAACCAGACGCTCTCGCAGCCGTACATAGTGGCGCGCATGACCGAGCTTTTGCTGGGGGGCGGGCCGCTGGACAAGGTCCTTGAAGTCGGTACGGGCTCCGGCTACCAGACGGCGGTGCTGGCCCAGGTAGTCGAGCGGGTCTTCAGCGTCGAGCGCATCTATCCGCTGCAGGAGCGCGCCAAGGAAACCCTCAAGGCGATCAACGTGCGCAACGTGGTTTTCCGCCATTCGGATGGCAACTGGGGCTGGCCGCAGTATGGCCCCTATGATGCCATTCTGGTCACCGCTGCGCCTGCCGAGGTGCCGGTCGAGTTGCTCAACCAGCTGGCTGACGGCGGCCGCATGGTCATTCCGGTAGGGCAACACGAACAATTTCTCACGCTGGTCATTCGCGAAGGCGACGCCTTCATTCGACAGCAGGTCGAACCAGTGCATTTTGTACCCCTGTTGGCAGGAGCCATACGATCTTGAGCAAGCCGGACAGCTTCAGTTCCCTGTGTGTTGTATTTCTCAAAGGCCTGGCCATGGGCGCGGCAGACGTGGTGCCGGGCGTATCCGGCGGCACCATTGCCTTCATCAGTGGTATTTACGAGCGGCTATTGGCGGCCATCGCGGCGTGCACCCCGGCCAAGCTCCTCTGGTTGTGCCAGGGCCGTTGGCGTGAAACCTGGCAGGCGATCGACGGTAACTTCCTGGTGGCGCTGCTGGCCGGCATCTTTACCAGTATTGCCAGTCTGGCCCGCCTGATCAGCTATCTGCTGGTCGCCTGGCCGGAACTGATCTGGTCGTTCTTCTTTGGTCTGATACTGGTCTCGGTCTGGCTGGTGGGCAAGCAGATCGGCCGCTGGAACGCGGGAACCTTTGCCGCCTTGATCGGTGGCGCGGTCTTCGCCTACCTGATCACCGTCGCTGTGCCCCTGCAGTGGGAGGCGACACCGGTCATGCTGTTTCTCGCCGGCTCCATTGCCATCTGCGCCATGATCCTGCCGGGTATTTCGGGTAGCTTCATTCTGCTGCTGCTGGGCCTTTACACTACGGTGCTGGCGGCGGTGAAGGAATTTGATGTGGCCCTGCTGGCGGTGTTCATGCTCGGTTGCGTCGCCGGGCTGCTGTGTTTCTCGCGCCTGCTGGGATGGCTGTTGAGCCACGTGCGGCACATCACTCTGGCCTTTCTCACCGGGCTCCTGATAGGTTCGCTGAACATGGTCTGGCCCTGGAAGCAGACCCTCACCTGGCGGCAGAACAGTCAGGGCGAGTCGGTTCCACTGGTCCAGGAAAATCTCTGGCCGGTCCAGTATGAAACCCTGCTCGGCGAGCCCTCCTACTGGCAGGTCGGGTTGGCACTGATGCTGTTCGCCGTGGTATTAGTATTGGCATTGGAGTGGTTCGGTCGCCAGAGCGATCAGTGAACCTGTCCTGAGTGTATTCATTGTTGAAACAGGCCAGGGGCCGTATGTGTCTGACGTGAGAACCGCCGTGCTCGGAATGAAACAGCTGGGTTTTGTGCTGCTCGCGCTCATGCTGACAGCCTGTGCCGGTCCATCGGGCGTGGTACCGATTGATGACCGCGGCCGCGGGGGCAGCGCCAAGTCCATGCAGCCGGTTACCTCCGGCACCCATCGGGTCCAGCGCGGTGAAACCCTGTATCAGATCGCCTTCCGTTATGGCTGGGACTGGAAGGAGTTGGCCCGGGCCAACAACATGCGCGAGCCCTATACCATCTACCCCGGGCAGGAAATCAGTTTGCGCCCACCGGGCCGTGGCCAGTCGCGCCCGCCAACCGTGAGCAGCCCCCGACCACCCGCTGTGGTGGTCGCGACCCCGACGCCCTCCCGCACGCCCACCACGACTGCGCGCCCAGCGCCAGCGAAGCCGGCCGCCGCCCCGCGATTGCCGGCCAAGGTCGGTGGCTGGAGCTGGCCGGCCAAGGGCGCGCTGATTTCCCGTTTCCAATCAAACGGGAGTTTGAATAAAGGCATTGATATTGCCGGGGAACAGGGGCAGCCTGTCAGGGCTGCTGCCAACGGGGCTGTGGTGTACGCCGGGCGTGGCCTGCTGGGCTACGGGGACATGATCATCGTCAAGCATGACGAGACCTATCTCAGTGCCTATGCCCACAACAGCCGGCTGCTGGTCAAGGAAGGGGACCAGGTGAAGTCGGGCCAGACGATCGCCGAGATGGGCAGCACTGGGACCGATCGGGTGAAATTACATTTTGAAATACGTCGCAAGGGCCAGCCCGTGGATCCGCTGAGCTACCTGCCGAAGTTGTAATCTGTAACGGGAATGATACGACTGATGGATTAAGTTGTTACCTTGGGCAGAACCATAGGCCGAATAGGTTGTCGGATACTATGAGAGGCGCACCAGGCGGGACGGGGCGCACATCGCACGTGATTCGAACCGGAATGGGGCATGCAAGCATGGCGTTGAATGACAAAATGGATTCTGGGCAGGTTCTCGACGAGGACGTTGCAACGCTTGAAGTGAAACCGCTGGCCGGTGTGGACGAGGCTATCGCGGAAAATGGCCAGACAAGGCGAGCCCCCGTCACTCCGCGGACTCACAAGCGCGAGAATGCGTTTGAATTTACCAAGCAGCTGGATGCAACCCAGCTGTATCTGAACGAGATCGGTTTTTCACCACTGCTGACTCCCGAGGAAGAAGTGCATTTTGCGCGTCTGGCGCAGAAGGGCGATCCGGCCGGACGCAAGCGCATGATCGAAAGCAATCTGCGGCTGGTCGTCAAGATCGCGCGGCGCTACGTCAATCGCGGACTGACGCTGCTGGACCTGATCGAGGAAGGCAACCTGGGACTGATCCGCGCCGTGGAGAAGTTTGACCCGGAACGCGGCTTTCGCTTTTCCACCTACGCTACCTGGTGGATCCGCCAGACCATCGAACGCGCGATCATGAACCAGACCCGCACTATCCGGCTGCCGATTCACGTGGTCAAGGAACTCAACATCTATCTGCGCGCTGCCCGTGAGCTGACGCAGAAGCTTGACCACGAACCCTCCCCCGAAGAAATCTCCCAGTTGCTCGACAAGCCGGTCGAGGACGTCAAGCGCATGCTGGGCCTCAACGAGCGTGTCGCCTCGATCGACATGTCATTCGGGCCGGATTCCGACAAGACGCTGCTTGATACCCTGACCGATGAGCAGGCAACCGATCCGTGCGAACTGCTGCAGGATGATGATCTGAACACCAGCATCGATTCCTGGCTGTCCGAGCTGAGCGAGAAGCAGCGTGAGGTGGTCACCCGTCGTTTCGGCCTGCGCGGCCATGAAAGCAGCACCCTGGAAGAAGTCGGTCGCGAGATTGGATTGACCCGCGAGCGGGTACGGCAGATCCAGGTCGAGGCGCTCAAGCGGCTGCGCGAGATTCTCGAGCAGCATGGCCTGAGTGGAGAGTCGATTTTCCAGTAGGTCCTGCTCTCGGTTTGAATCAAGACCCGGGCCTGAAATCAGGCCCGGGTTTTTTATTGCCTGTCGACGCAGAGAAGCGGCAGGTGTATTGCTCGGCACCCCAGTTGGGTTATAACGAGCACTGCGGCTGCCGGTGTTGGCAGTGGACGCTGTGACAAGGAGACCTTCCCATGGATCTGACCAACCCCGTTACCCTGATATTGCTAGCTGTCCTTATCGTGTTGTTCCTCTATGCCGCGCTGCTGTACAACCAGCTGGTGAGTATCAAGCACGCGGTCAGCAAGGCGTGGGCCAACATCGATGTGCTGATGCGTCAGCGCCACGATGAACTGCCCAAGCTGGTGGAAGCCTGCCGGCGCTACATGCAGCACGAGCAGAGTACGCTGGAGCAGGTTGTGCGTGCGCGCAACGCTGTTGCCGAGGCGCGGGAGCAGGCCGATGTCAAAGGCGTGGGGCGGGCTGAAACGGCGTTGCGGACCGGGCTTGGCCAGCTCTTTGCCCTCGCTGAGAACTACCCCGAGCTCAAGGCCAACGAATCCTTCGCGCACCTGCAGTCGCGCATCACCGGCCTGGAAAGCGGGATTGCCGATCGTCGTGAGCTGTATAACGAAGCGGTCAATATCAACAATGTGCGCATCGAGCAGTTTCCCGATGTGCTGGTGGCGCGCATGTTTGATTTCCCGCCGGCCGAACTGTTGCAGTTTTCCGAGGCCGACACCGCTGACGTCGATATGCGCGCCCTGTTTTCATGATTGATGTGCATGGTGTTCTGGCCCTGTCGACGGGCTATTACGCGCTGGTGGTAGGCACCACCGCAGTCATCATGCTGGTCATGCTGTACCGTATGTTCACGCGTTTGCGCCGCGCCCGGTGGATCGAGGATACGCCGACTTCGCGAATACGCTCGGCAGCCCAGGGCCTGGTCGAGCTCAAGGGTCAGCTCGACCCGGGTGGGCATACCCCGCTAATTTCTCCGCTGGGGGAGGTCGATTGTCTGTGGTATCGCTTCAAGGTTGAAGAATATCGCCGCAGTGGCAAGAGCAGTCGTTGGCACACGGTAGAGCAGGGCTGTTCGGAGCGGCCTTTCGTGCTGCGCGATGACACCGCTGTGTGCTGGATCGTGCCCCAGGGCGCGGAGGTGCATCCCAGTCGCGTTCGTCGCTGGGAGGGCCACCGCCGCTGGCCGGCGGGGCATTCGGTGCGCACAGGGCTCCTGGCCGGGTTGATTGGCAAGCGCTACCGATACACCGAGGAATGGCTGGAGGAGGGGCAGTTGCTGTATGCCCTTGGCTGGTTTCAGAGCCAGGGTGGCGGGCGCGAAGCGACGGACCAGCAATCGGTGGCCCGCCAGATCATCGGTCAGTGGAAGGGCGACTATGCCGAACTGCTCGCTCGATTCGATCGCAATGGTGATGGCGAGCTGGATATGCCCGAATGGGAGCGCGTGCGGCAGGCGGCAGACCGGGAGGCGGCGAGCAAACTGGCGGCCAGGGGGCGGGCGCCGGTGGTGCACCAACTGGCCAAGGCGCCGCATCGGGGCTTGCCATTCATTCTCTCCGATCACCATGAAGAGAATCTCAGCGCCCGGTTGCGTCGGCAATCGGTGCTGAGTCTGGCTGGGCTGGTGATATCCGGCGGCTTGACCGGATGGCTGCTGCTGGCCCTGGCGCGCTGAACGGTCGGAGTCAGACGATGCCGGAGGTGCGCTTCTGGGCGTCGCTGACTGAATAGTTGTCCTTCCATTTCGGGAAGGCACTTGCGGTCAGCGGCTTGCTGTAATAGTAGCCCTGGCCTTCGTTGCACCCGAGGGCAACAATGTAGGCCTCCTGGGCCGCAGACTCCACACCCTCGGCGATTACCTGCATATTCAGACTCCGGCCGAGTTGGGCGATGGCGCGCACGATGGTGGCGTCATCTTCGTCCTCCAGAACGTCGAGGACGAAACTCTTGTCGATCTTGATCTTGTCCAGGGGCAGGCCACGCAGATAGCTGAGCGAGGAATAGCCGGTACCGAAGTCATCGATTGCGATCAGCACCCCGGCCTTTTTCAGGCTGTTGAGGTGGCCGGCAGCTGCCGATATGTCTTCCATCAGGCCGGTCTCGGTCACCTCCAGTTCCAGGCTGTAGGCCGGCAGCTGATAGCGCTGCATGAGGTTGCTCACAAGCTTTGGAAGCCCGCCCTGATGCAGTTGGACCGTCGACAGGTTGACCGCCATGCGCAGGTTTTCCAGGCCGCTGTCATGCCATTGGCGCAGCTGACGGCAGGACTGGTCCAGAACCCATTCGCCGATGTCGATAATGCAGCCGTTCTGCTCGGCCAGGGGGATGAACAGGTCCGGGGGGACCAGTCCCCGCTCGGGGTGCTGCCAGCGCAGCAGTGCTTCGACGCCGACCACTTCATGGCTGGCATAGCTGACCTGGGGCTGGTAGACCAGATAGAACTCATTACGCTCCAGCGCACCGCGCAGGTCCTTGTCGAGTTCACGACGCACGCGCATTTCGCTGTCCAGACTGGCGATATAGAACTGGTAGCGATTGCGCGAGCGGGCCTTGGCCAGCATCATCGTCTGCTCGGCCTTTTGCAGCAGTTTCTCGGCATCGTCACCATCGTCGGGAAACAGGGTGATGCCGATGGTTGCACGCAAGCTGATGCTCTGCTCGCCGAGCTGCAGGGGCGAGGCCAGGTCGTCGAGTATCGTCTGCGCGAGCTCCGCTGCCTCGTAGGGCTCATTGACCCCGGTCTGGATCAGGGCAAACTGATCACCTCCCAGTCGGGCGAGGCTGCCCAGGCGCCCGCTGTTGGCGCGCAAACGGTCGGCAACCGCCACCAGCAGACTGTCACCGGACTGGTAACTGAACTGCTCGTTTACTTCCTTGAAGTCGTCCAGGCCGCAGCAGAGGATGGCCACGCCCCGCTGGCGCCGACCGGCATCAGCCAGAATGCGGGTCAGCTGCTCCTGCAGCATGCTGCGGTTGGGCAGCCCGGTCAGGGTGTCGTGTTGCGACATGTGCAACAGGTTGGCCTCGGCTTCGCGGCGCTGGTGGGTATTGCGCTCGATCGATTCGAGGAGCTCGTTGGCCTTGTGAATCCAGATGCCCAGCTCGTTGCGTTCCTGCCCCGGTAGCATCGGGATATGCATCTTGCCCGGCTGGTCAGGATTGACGTCGGCGATATAACCGATGATCTGGGCCAGGGGGCGGGTCAGCAGTATGTGATAGATCAGGAACAGGACCAGGGCCATGGCCAGGGCCCGCAGCACACCCGAGACCATGATGATCATCGAGCGGTTCAGGAATTCACTGCCATAGGGCACGGTGTCCAGTGTCAGCCGCAGGTCGCCGTAATATTCGTTGTAGGGCTCGCGCCCGTGCAGTTCGATGCTGTACTGCTGGTCGGTACCGAACAGCCAGTCGGTCAGGGGACGATAGGGATAGTTGATCAGCGGCCGTTCCCGGCTGGCCAGGGGCGTTTCATCCGGGTGCCCGATCGAGGCGAAACGTACGGCATCGTGCTCGAACAGGCCTTCGACCACCTGCATGGCCATTTCCCGATCCAGACTGTAGACCGCCTGGGTGGCGGGATCACGGGACATGGCCAGAATCTGCTTGGCCGTTGAATCAATCTGGCTGCGCTCTTTCTGCAGTTCGTAGATGATCTGCCCCATACTCAAAACCAGCCCGACCAGCAGCGCCCACATTAATACCAGGCGCAAGAGCTTGATAGAGAGACTGTGTCTACGCTCCAGTTTCAACGTTTCTTATCCAGACTTATGGGTTGAAGGGAGATTGTATGGTGCGAAAAATATGCTCTGTTCATTTAATACCCCGCTTGCAGCAGGTTTTCAAGCGACGAGTATCCACAATGTAAGTAATTGCGTCAAAGCAAAGGCGTCATTTTTTGGTCCAGAAACGACACACCCCGCACGTGGCGGGGTGTGTGGGTGCTGCAAGGGGCTGGATCAGGAAGCGAAGTTCTTCGCCACAAAGTCCCAGTTGACCAGATTCCAGAATGCCTCGATGTACTTCGGCCGCGCATTGCGGTAGTCGATGTAGTAGGCATGCTCCCAGACGTCACAGGTCAGCAGCGGGTGCTCGCCCGAGGTGATCGGGTTGCCGGCACCGATGGTGCTGGCCAGGCCGAGGGAGCCGTCGGGCTTCTTGACCAGCCAGGCCCAGCCGGAGCCGAAGGTGCCGATGGCGGTATTGGTGAAGTCTTCCTTGAACTTGTCGAAGGAACCGAAGGCCTTGTTGATCGCCTCGGCCAGTTCGCCGGTCGGCTCGCCGCCACCGTTGGGGCTCAGGCAGTTCCAGTAGAAGGTATGGTTCCATACCTGGGCGGCATTGTTGAATACACCACCGCTGGAGGTCTTGACGATCTCGACCAGATCCTTTTCGGCGAACTCGGTGCCCTGGATGAGATCGTTCAGCTTGCCCACATAGGTGTTGTGGTGCTTGCCGTAGTGATATTCGAGGGTCTCGGCTGAAATGTGCGGCTCGAGAGCTGTTTTCTCATAGGGCAGTGCTGGTAATTCAAAAGCCATGTTTTATCTCCATTTACAGGTATCAGGGTACGGATAGAGAGCATCCCCAGAATACGAATCCAGTGTAATGCCGGCAGGCTGCCTGCGCATTGCCTGCGCGATGACGTCTCTTGTTAGCGGACGTTGCCCGTCTGTTATTGCACGGTTGCAAGGATCATAGCATCTGAATCCGGCTCTATCCACGTACCGTCCGTGTGGGTATGGGCTGCCCGCCGCTCTGTTCAGGGCCTGGCGAGCCCCCAGGCAACACTTAGCATCATAACCGCGACCACCCCATCGATCAGTCTCCAGGTGCCTGGCCTGGCCAGCCAGGGGGACAGGCTGGATCCGGCCAGGGCGAGACTGGAGAACCACAGCATCGAGGCACTGACTGCCCCCAGGGCAAAAAGGCCGGGGGATTGCTGCTGGGCGCCTACAGCGCCTATCAACACCACCGTGTCGAGGTAGACGTGGGGGTTGAGCAGCGTGACCGCCAGGGTAGCCAGTATCACCGCACGGTGTGACCGGGCGGGTGGCTGAGCCGCGCTCAGGGCCCGGGGGAACAAGGCGCGGTGCAGCGCCAGCAGGGCGTAGGCGACCAGGAAAGCCACACCGCCCCAGCGGGCCAGTTGCATGGCCAGGGTCGAATGCTCCAGCAGCACGGCCAAGCCGAATATGCCGGCAAGTATCAGCAGGGCGTCGCAGCTCATGCAGATCAGCGCAACGCTGAGCGTATGCTCACGTTTGAGACTCTGGCCAAGCACAAAGGCGTTCTGCGCGCCGATCGCGATAATCAGGCTGGCGCCCACGAAAAAGCCGTTCAGATAGCCCTCAACCACTGGCATGGGATCGCTCCGTTGAACAAAAAGCAGATTCTGAGGGGTATTTCATGATAAGAAAATAGAATAATACTTACCCCGTATAAGGAAATATGATGATTGACTACAAGCTGCTCGAGGCCTTGGCCACCGTGGTCGAGCAGGGTGGTTTCGAGCG
>JAESUC010000239.1 GCA_016763285.1 Pseudomonas sp. | reverse complement strand
TCTGCTTTTCGTACAGAAAGCGCAGCACGGCCTGCCGATACTGGTTGTACTTCGGATCGTCGGTCATCTCGATGCGGTCCCGGGGCTTGGGCAGGTCGATATTCAGGATTTCTCCTATCGTTGCCCGCGGGCCGTTGGTCATCATGACGATGCGATCCGAGAGCAACACCGCCTCATCCACATCGTGGGTGATCATCAGCACGGTATTTTTCAGTTCGCCCTGAATGCGCATGACCTCATCCTGCAGGTGCGCACGGGTCAGCGCGTCCAGCGCCCCGAAGGGTTCATCCAGCAGCAGTACCTTGGGCTCGATCGCCAGGGCGCGGGCAATGCCCACCCGCTGCTTCATGCCACCGGAGATCTCGCTCGGCAGTTTGTCCAGCGCGTGGCTCATGTGCACCATGTCGAGGTTGTGGCGGATCCACTCGTCCTTCTCCCTGGCGGACTTGTTCTTCGACACCTTGTTCACCGCGATGGCGACATTCTGATAGACCGTCAGCCAGGGCAGCAGAGAATGGTTCTGGAACACCATGCTCCGATCCGGGCCCGGGTCGCGTACTTCCTTGCCATCGAGGATCACCACGCCGCTGCTGGACTCGATCAGCCCGGCAACGATGTTCAGCACGGTCGACTTGCCGCACCCGGAGTGGCCGATGATCGAGATGTACTCACCCCGATCGACCTTGAGATTGATGTCCGTCAGCACCTCGGTTGATGCGGCCCCCTTGGTGAAGGTCTTCGACATGCCTTCTATGGTCAGATAAGCCTTGCTCATGATTGCTGCTCCTTAACCGGCGGATGTGCCACGGGTAACCAGTTGACCGACCCAGGCCACCAGGCGGTCGAGAATGAAGCCGACAATGCCAACATAGATAAGCGCCAGGATGATGTCGCTGATCAATGACGCATTCCAGGCGTCCCAGATGAAGAAGCCGATGCCCACGCCACCGATCAGCATCTCGGCAGCCACGATCGCCAGCCAGGACAGACCCACACCGATACGCAGACCCGAAAAGATATAGGGGGCGGCAGCCGGCAGCATGATCTTGGCGAAGTACTCTGCTCCGTTCAGGCGCAGAACCCTGGCCACGTTGCGGTAGTCTTCGGGTATGTTGCGGATACCCACCGAGGTATTGATGATGATCGGCCAGATCGCGGTGATGAATATCACGAAGATGGCCGACGGGTTGCTGTCCTGGAAGCCCGCCAGGGAAATCGGCAGCCAGGCCAGTGGCGGCACCGTCCGCAACACCTGAAATACCGGATCCAGGCCACGCAGGGCCCAGGTTGACTGCCCCACCAGCACACCCAGCCCCACACCGGCTATCACCGCCAGCAGGTAGCCGTAGGCAACCCGCTCGAGACTGGCGAGGATCTGCCAGGCCATGCCCACATCGTTACCACCGTTGTCGTAGAAGGGATTGGTGATCAGCTCCCAGGTGTCGCTGACCACCTGGGTGGGCGGCGGCAACGCCGCGCCCTCCATGGAGCAGAGCAGTTCCCAGATCAACAGCGCGGCCATCAGGATGACCAGCGGGGGCAATACCCGCTGGGCAAAGACCTGGCTGCTGCGCACCAGCCAGGCCGGAGGCTGGGCGGCGTGGCGCGGGTCCGGAAGAAAGGCGGTAGCCTTGACCGGATCGATTTTCACATTGGCGTTCATGGCGTTCTCCGTCTGCTCAATGGTGGGCGTCTCAGGACCGGATGGCCTTGATGGCCAGACTGTCGAGATAGGCCTGGGGATTCTCGGGATCGAAGGTCTTGCCATCGAAGAAGGTCTCCACGCCACGGGAAGTGGACGTGGGAATCTGCGCAGCGGGAACGCCCAGGGTGGTCGCAGCCGCGCGCCAGAGATCCTCGCGATTGACCTTGTCGACCCAGGCGTCCATGTCCAGATCAGCCGGCAGATACCCCCAACGGATGTCCTCGGTCAAAAACCACTTGTCATGGCTCTTGTAGGGATAGGAGGCATTGTCCTTCCAGTAGCGCATCTGATGCGGGCTGTTCTCCACCACGCGGCCAGTGCCGTAGTCGAAATTGCCTTTCATGCGCTCGACCACGTCGTTGAACGGCGCATTGATCCAGCGACGCTTGGAGCAGATCTTCGCCACCTCTTCGCGGTTGGCCGGATCCTCGCAATACATCTGCGCCTCCATCACCGCCATGATCAGGGCCTGAGTTGAATTGGGGTGGGCATCGACCCAGTCAGCCCGCATGCCAAAGGCCTTCTCCGGATGGTTGTGCCAGAGCTCGCTGGTGGTGAGTGCGGTATAACCGATCTTCTGGTTGATCAGTTGCTCGTTCCAGGGTTCGCAGACACAGAAGGTGTCCATGCTGCCGACCTTCATGTTGGCGACCATCTGCGCCGGCGGCACCACGATCGTGGCGATATCACTGTTGGGGTCTATACCGCCCGCCGCCATCCAGTAGCGAATCCACAGGTCATGGGTGCCTCCCGGGAAGGTCATTGCAGCGCTGACGGTCTTGCCGCTGGCCTTCTTGGCCTCCAGCGCCGTCTTGAAGGGTGCGCTATCAAGGCCCACTTTCTGATCCATATATTCCTGGCCGACAGAGATGCACTGGCCGCCCAGATTCAGGCGCGCGAGGATATACATCGGCGTAGGAATATTGTTGGCGGTCATGGCGCCGGTGCTGATCAGGTAGGGCATGGGCGTCAGAATATGCGCACCATCAATGCCGTTGCTCGCCGACCCCAGCACCAGGTTGTCACGGGTGGTACCCCAGGAAGACTGCTTCAGCACCTCCACATCGGTCATCCCGTGCTTCTTGAAAAAGCCCTTCTCGTCAGCCACGAACAGGGGCGCCGCGTCTGTCAGGGCGATGAACCCCAGCTTGGCCTTGGTGGTTTCCAGCTTGTCACTGCCGGCGGCCCAGGCCATGGATCGCATGCCTGGCGGTACGGAGCTTAGAAGTGCCGCGCCGCCCACCGCAGCTATGGAGTATTTGAGAAAGTCCCGGCGCTTGATATTGCTGGCCGGCTTGTTCTGCCCATCGTTGGAAAAGCTGTCATCCATAATCCCGTCCCCCGAAATACACACACAAAAAAACGGCGTCCCCTGCTGACCGATAGATATCGATACCGAGGTGGACGCCGTTGCCCGTTTGATCTGTAAGTGCCGGCCGCTACAACATGGGCCTGCAGGGACCAAAGCAGAATGCGTGCCATAATCTGCGTTGGCGGCATCCGGCGGGCTGATACCTCCACAGCCGGCAACCCGCCGGAGCCCTGTGGAGATATCCAAGCCTTTCATTTTCATGCAAATACCGATCACTCACCGCGCCGTCGCGGATGGTTGCACAGACCCGTGAACGGCCATGTCGGGCAGACTGCAAAACGGCACAATGTGCCCATCAGCTTGCACGCTAACAGCGCGCGCTGTCGGCAAATGCTCCGGACAGGTGCAGTCCAGAGGGATCGCTGCCCGTTACTGGCCGGGACACAAGCGCTCATCCTCGGTACCAGGCGACCGACAGTGCCGAGTATCAGCCCCATCGATCTTGCTGAATTGCTCCGCTGATTGCTTGGTTCAATCTGCCTGCAAATCAGCTACCGTCTGTGTTTTGAACAGCGAGTTTGCGACCATGCCCTTTGCCAAGGATTTCTTCGATGTCGGTCTGTTTACCAATCAGGCCGAAGCCGTGCGCGCTTTCTACAGCGGCCTGGGTCTGTCTTTCGATCACACGTTGAAACTCGGGGGCGGTGTATTGCAGCACCGTTACCAGGCCGATGAAGCCGTATTGAAGATCAATGACGCGCGGGACCCTCTGGCACCGAGACCCGAGGGCAACCCCTTGATCGAACTGATCATTGCCAGCCCCGAGTGCCGCTCGCCCACCACCAGCGTCGACCCCGATGGAAACCGGGTGACCTGTGTACCCGTTGGCTACGAAGGCAACGAGGGGCTTACGGTACGTCTGTCGGTAACCAGTCCGAATTCGAGCCGCACCTTCTATGTGGACGCCCTCGGACTGACCGAAGACTCACCGGGTGTGCTGCGCTGCGGCCGTGCCCGGCTGCGGCTTGAAGAAAGCGGTCAGCCCCCCGCTGCAGAGGCGCCCCTGGCGGCGACGGGTTTGCGCTACCTGACGTTCCAGGTCTTCGATTGCGACGCCGCCTACGCTCGGGCCATCCAGGCCGGCGCTGTCAGCGGCCGGGCCCCGGTAACGCTTGGCAACACTGCCCGTATTGCCTTCGTATACGACCCTGACGGAATATGGTTAGAATTGTCTGAACGAGCGTCTGTGACCGGTAAAGCGGTCTGAGGTCGCTCCGGCCGGCTCATACCAACGGTAGAAAGGATATCCACCGTGCCTGATCTGAAATCCGCTTTTCGCGTTCTGGTTCTCTCGTCATCCTGTCTCTTGGGGCAGCCGGTGGCGGCAGAAGCGCTCAGTCTGGTCACTGGCAACGAGTACCCACCCTTCACCGGCAGCGACCTGGCGGGCGGCGGAGTCCTGACCGAACTGGTGCGTCAGGCGTTCGACGCCAGCGGCACGGCCATCGACATCGATTTCAAACCCTGGACCCGCGGCTACGAGGAAACCCTGCGACTGGGGTATGACGCCACCTTCCCGTATCTCAGCACGCCGCGCCGCACGGCTGACTTCCTTTTTTCGGAACCGCTCTACCAACTCAGCCTGCGGCTCTATGTGCGCCGTGACAGCCCCTGGCAGACCGGTAGCCCCGAGGAAATGCGCAACGCCACCTTTTGCCTGCCGGCTGGCTATGAGGTCAGCGGCTGGATTCGGGCAGAAAGCGACCGGCTGGTGTTCGTGCGCCCGCGCAGCATGGCGCAGTGTCATGCCATGCTGCAGCTGGGACGCGTGGACGTTGTCGTCAGCAATCCCGACGAACTGGCCTGGCAGGCCGTGCCGCCAAAACTCACGCTGCCCAACGTGCGCGCGCTCCCCGAGCCGTTGGCCGATGTGACGCTGCATCTGATTGTGCCGCGCGCGCATCCCGATGCGCAGGCACTGCTGTCCACCTTCAATGCCGGCTTGCAGCGCCTGGTCAGCAGCGGCGCACGGGATCAGCTGTTCAGGAGCAATCCGGAGTATCGCCGCGTTTACGATGTAGCCGATCACTGATACGCCTCTTTACAGAGTCTTTACCTTTCTCCTGCCCGACCTGACGCTGGCACCGGTAAACTTGCCGCAGACATTCGACACAGGGCAGGTTCATGCAAGCTGGTATGGCTCGTTTTTCATTCATCGTCCTGCTGCCCCTGGCACTGGGTCTGACGATCGTCGCTGCCCTGGCCTGGTTTCTCTGGCTGGCTCCGCAAAACGGCTCCGATGACTACCTGACCGCCGAAGTGCAGCGCAGCGATATCGAAGACAGCGTCACCGCACTGGGGACCCTGGGCCCCCTGGAGTACGTGGACGTGGGCACCCAGGTTTCCGGCCAGCTCATGCGCCTGCATGTGGAGCTCGGTGACCGGGTGGAACAGGGCCAGCTGCTGGCAGAGATCGACCCGACGCTGTACCTGGCCCGCGTTGAGGCAAGCACCGCCCAGCTGGAAAATCTACGGGCACAGCTGGCTGATCGCCAGGCCCAGCACACCCTCGCCCGCCTCCAGTCCGAGCGACAGGAAAGCCTGATAGCGCTGGACGCGACCAGCCGGGAGGCGGTCGAGAGCGCACAGGCCACGCTGCGTTCGGCCCAGGCGCAGATCGCCGCGATCAAGGCGCAGATCAGGCAGACCGAATCCACCCTGCGTGGCGATCAGGCAGACCTGGACTACACCCGCATTCATGCGCCCATGGCGGGCACCGTCGTGCAGCAGCTGGCCAACCAGGGTCAAACCCTGAACGCCAACCAGACAGCGCCCGTAGTCGTGCAGATCGCCGACCTGTCCACCATGACCGTGCGCACCCAGGTCTCAGAAGCTGATATCAGCCGTCTGGATGTCGGCATGCCGGCCTATTTTTCCACCCTGGGCCAGCCGGAGCGGCGCTGGGAAGGCACCTTGCGGCAGATCCTCCCTACCCCGGAGGTGATCAATAACGTGGTGCTGTTCAACGCCCTGTTCGACGTGGACAACAGTGACGGCGAACTCCTGCCACAGATGAGCGCACAGGTATTTTTCGTCCGCGAGGCCGCCGAGAGCGCGCTGACCATACCCATTGCCGCCCTCGGCCAGCCCCTTGCCGCATCGACCGCCCCTACGGATAACGTAGCAAAGGCACACGTCGGAACACGCTACCGGGTCCGGGTACTCAACGAACGGGGCGAGGCGGAGCCGCGCGAGGTGCTGATCGGCACACGCAACAGGGTCCAGGCGCAGGTGCTCGAAGGGCTGAGTGAAGGTGAGCTGGTGATCACCAGCGGTCCGACCGACACGCCCGGTCGCGGTCCCGGACGGGCCATGTGACCATGGCCGCTCCCCTTATTCACCTGCAAGGCATCAGTCGAACCTACCGAAACGGCGAGCTTGCCACCACGGTATTGCATGACCTTGACCTGGAAATACACCGCGGCGAATTTGTCGCCATCATGGGCGCCTCGGGTTCGGGCAAGTCGACCCTGATGCATCTGCTCGGCTGTCTGGATCGCCCGAGCACCGGCCGCTATCTGCTGGACGGACGGGATGTGGCGAGTCTGGAGCGCGACGACCTGGCACAGCTGCGCCAGCGGACATTCGGCTTCATCTTCCAGAGCTACCACCTGATTGCTTCGGCGAGCGCGACCGAGAATGTCGAAGTACCTGCTGTCTATGCCGGACTGCCCCGCCCGCAGCGACGTCAGCGGGCCAGAATGCTGCTGACCGACCTGGGACTGGGCGAACAGCTGAGCAACAAGCCAAGTCAATTGTCGGGCGGGCAGCAGCAACGCGTCTCCATCGCCCGGGCGTTGATGAATGACGCCCGCATCATCCTGGCCGACGAACCCACCGGCGCACTCGACAGCCAGAGTGGCCAGGATGTGCTTGCTCTTCTGAGCGAGCTGCACCGCCAGGGCAAGACGGTCATCATCATTACCCACGACGCGGAGGTCGCCAGCCACGCCCAGCGATTGATCGAGGTCCGGGACGGCCGGATCATTGCCGACAGCGGCCCCGCCACGCCGCCTGTCGAGGCGCGTGATTCAGCCCCCGCACCGACGGCAGGACCCTCGGATACGGCCGTGGCTTCCACTCTGGCCGATACCGGCGAAGCCGTACGCATGGCATTGCGCGCCCTGCGCGCGAACATTTTTCGCACCGTGCTGACCCTCCTGGGCATCGTTATCGGCGTGGCTTCGGTGGTGGTCATGCTGGCCGTCGGCAACGGGGCCCGCCAGGAGGTCATCGAACGGATCAGCTCGCTGGGCACCAACCTGCTGCTGGTCAGGCCTGGCGCGCCCAACACGCGCCGCTCCCAGGACGGTCTGACCAATACCCTGACGCCGCTGGATGCGGAGCTCGCCGGCCAGCTGGACAACGTGGTTGCCGCCGTACCGGAGATGAGCGGCAGAGCCACCCTGCGCGCCGGCAATACCGATTATCAGACGCAGATCACCGCGACCAGCCCGGCTTTGCCCCTGGCACGCGACTGGTCGGTAGTCAGCGGTGTTTTTCTCGACGCCCAGGACAACCAGCGTTATGCCGCAGTCGCCGTGCTCGGCAGAACAGTCGCGGACAATCTGTTCGGTCCAGGAGCAGCACCACTGGGCGAGTACGTTCTGATCAACAACGTCCCTTTTCAGGTGATCGGCGTGATGGCCCCGAAGGGCGCTACCCCCTGGGGGGCGGACCAGGATGATGTGGTGTTCGTGCCCCTGAATACCGGCAGCCTGCGGCTTATAGGGCAGCGCCATCTGAACTCCATCACCGTGATGATCGATGACCTGAGCCAGGCCGAGCTTACCCAGGAGGCCCTGCGCCAGATGCTGCTCCACGCCCACGGCGGCGTCGAGGACTTCCAGATACGCAACATGGCTTCCCTGCTGGAGAACGTGGCGGACACCCAGAACACCTTTACCGTGCTGCTGGGCTCGATCGCCGCGATCTCGCTACTGGTCGGCGGAATCGGCGTCATGAACATCATGCTGGTCAATGTCACCGAGCGGACGCGCGAGATCGGCATCCGCGTCGCCACGGGGGCACGCACGCGCCACATCCTTCAGCAGTTCATTGTCGAGGCTCTGGTGGTCTCGGCTATCGGCGGCCTGCTCGGAGTCGCCTTCGGTCTGGCCTTTGCCGCCGGGCTTCAGGCGTTCGGCACAGCAATCGAATTCACATCCGGACCGGTACTCCTGGCCTTTGGCTGCGCCTTCGCGACCGGCCTGATCTTCGGTTACATGCCTGCTCACAAGGCGGCCAATCTCGACCCCGTGGTGGCTCTCAGTGCTGACTAACAGATACCTGCTCATGCTGTCGCTGTTGCTCTCGGGCTGCAGCCTCACCACGCCGTTGCCGGGCAGCGCGGTGGTGGCACCGGCGCATTGGAGCCAGGTGCCGGAGCTGACCCGGTGGCCGGAGCGCCGCTGGTGGCAGCAATACGAGAGCCCGGCGCTGGACACGCTGCTCGCCCGCGCCGAGGCCGGCAATCTTGACCTGGCAGCGGCGGCCAGCCGTCTGTTGCAGGCCGAGGCACAATTGCGTCAGGCACGGGCCACGCTGCTGCCCCAGGCCGAAGCCGGTCTGGATCTCGGTCGCAGCGGCAATGACAGCGGCGCCAGCGCCTCCTACGGGGCCACTCTTACCGCCCGTTACCAGCTGGACTTCTGGGGGCGCAACCAGGCGCTTGCCGACTCGGCCAGGGCGAGCCTGCTGGCCAGTGACTTCGATGCCCAGACCCTGGCGCTCAGTATCCAGGCCAGTGTGGTCAGCAACTGGCTGCAGATCCTGGAAAACCAACAGCGCCTGGCCCTGGCCCGGGACAGCCTGGCCAACGCCGAGCGGGTTCTGCAGCTGGTCGATACCCGCTATCGCTTTGGCGCAGCCGACAGCCTGCAGGTCAGCCAGCAAAAGACCCTGGTTGCTCAGCTGCGCGCCAGCCTCCCGGGCCTCGAGCAGCAGGCGCTGCAACTGCGCAACAGCCTGATCCTGCTGCTCGGAGAGACCCCCGACGCCCGGCTGCCGGCGTTCACTCCCCTGCAGGCAATCAGTCTGCCGACAATTGGCGCCGGCCTGCCCGCCGAACTGCTGGATCGGCGACCCGACATACGCGCCAGCGAAGCGCGACTGGTCGCGGCCAATGCCAATATCACCGCTGCCCGGGCCGCCCTGTTCCCCAGCATCGCCCTGACCGGTCAGCTGGGGGCCAGAAGTACCGCACTGGGCAGTCTTCTCGGTGACCCGACCACCGTATGGTCCCTGGCCGCCGGGCTCACCCAGTCGATCTTCGATGGTGGCGCCCTGAGAGCCCAGGTGGCCCTGTCGGAGGCGCGTCAGCAGGAGCTGCTGGTCGAATACCGTCGCACCGTGCTGGGTGCGCTGGCAGACACCGATACGGCCCTCGGCGCGGTCCAGCAGGCAGAGCAACGCTATGCTTTTCTCGAGCAGGCCAACGATGAGGCACGGCGCGCCTTCGATCTCGCCGAGATCCGCTACCGCGCCGGGGCGATCGATCTGCAGGCCCTGCTCGATACCCAGCGAACCTGGTACCAGAGCCAGGACGCCCTGGCCCAGCAGCGGGCCGCCTGGCTGCTTGCCAGCGTGGACCTGTTCCGGGCCCTGGGCGGGGGCTGGCAGGCCCCGCAGTAGTTTATGCGGCAGGCAGGCTGCGGTAAGCTGGCGAGCTTCGCCCCCTGCCAAGGACTCCCGATGCCCGACCGCTTCCTGCTGACCACCCTGCTCGGCCGCGAGTTTGTCCAGACCCCGCGACATCTCGAACACATGCTCGGGCATCTGCTAGCCCTGGAAGAGCTGTGTCGCAGCCTGGGCGTCAGCCGTATCAGCGAATTTGTCGACATCAGCCTGCTGGAACTCGACGAGGCCGCCAGCCTGCTCGAGCATCCGCCCGTGCAGGCCGAGACCGATCCAGAAACCGGCATGGTCCTGGCCATAGAGGATCTGGCCTGGCATCCTGCGGCCCTTGGCATGGCAAGTCTCGAGGCCTGCGCCCAGCACCTGGCCCGCGGCAGCAGCAGCCTGATTGACCAGGCGGATGTGCCAGGGCTGCTCGAGGAGTTGCACCTGTGCCTGAGCCAGCTGCAGCCGCTGGAAGCACAGGGCGGCCAGTTTCATTTTTCCGTCCGCAACCTGTGAGCCGGCGGGCCATGACTCCCGGGGCTAAACGCGACAGGAGCCGTGCTTGCTGGACTACGGACGCGTCTTGAAATATAACCGACGCCTTTTCCAGCCAGTAACAGCCTATCCTGCAGTGAATAAACGAAGTATTTCCGGGTGCCTGAATGACCGATCTGATCCGCATTGTCTACATTAGCCGCGCGACCTTCCCGATAACGCCCGACAGTGACGGGATTGAACCCAACGTGGCACGGATCCTGTCGACCTCACGCACCAACAATCGCAAGAACGGTCTGGTCGGCATGCTGTACTACGGCGACGGCTGTTTCTTCCAGTGCCTGGAAGGCGAAACGGCCAAGGTGCAGGCTTTGTACCGCACCCTGCTGAAGGACCCCAGGCATACCGATCTGAAGGTGCTTGCCAGCGAGCCGATCAAACGGCTCTCCTTTCCCGACTGGTCGATGAAGTACGTGCCGGTCGATGAGCACATGCTGAAACTGCTCGAGGAACACGGTTTCGAGACCTTCGATCCCTACCGTTTCGACCACCACCTGGTGGAACGGGTCATGCAGCTGCTGCAGGGGGTTCCGGACCCGACTGCCCCGGTCGTCGAAGCCAGAGCCTCGGCACCCGCGCGTACCGTCCTGTCGGTGACCGACCCGCTGCCCGAAGCCCCGCAAGCGCCCGACAATACGGCCAGAATCAGCCTGGCCATCAGCTTCATTGCGCTGGTGATCAGCCTGATAGCCCTGCTCGTCTCGCTCGACCTGGTTTGAAACTGGATCACGCCCTTACCTTCCAGGCACTCGTTGCGTCCCGCCCGCCCTGGTAGAACCTGATACCAGTGCGGCATGGAATTGTGTCCACCCTTTTGGGCGATTCTTTCCCGGCCGCCATAATGGGTACAGTGCAGTCTCGTGAAAGCCCTCCACCCCTCTCAACCAGCGTCCCCAGCATGCTAGCAAGCCGGTCATTTAATAGCGGTATGTGCCGTCTGGTTCTGCTTTTAGGTCTGCTCCTGGCACCTCTGGTCTGCCTTGCATACGGACAGAACCCGCTTGCCGGCACCCCCGGAGACAACAGCCGGCAGCTACTGCGCGTCGGAATGATCGACTTTGCG
>JAESUC010000238.1 GCA_016763285.1 Pseudomonas sp. | reverse complement strand
TTCGTCTTCGCCGCCGGTGTAGCGGGCGATCAGGTGCAGGTTGGACACCGGGACATACAGCTTGGCTTCGTCGGCGTACAGCAATGTGAGAAATTCCGCCTGCTGGTCTTCGACGGTCAGATTGACCAGTCCGAGGAAGCGGCCGACGCCATGATCGATATGCACGACGGGGGAGCCTTCGCGCAGTTCGGTGAGGTTGCGGATCACCGCATCGCCCAGGTCGGTGGCCTTGCCGCGACGGCGGCGCTGCATGACGCGCTGACCGAACAGCTGGTTCTCGGCCACCAGCGCGATGGCCGGGGAGCCGCACAGCATGCCCTGGTCCACGGCGGCAACCATGATCGAATGGGCCGCCTTGCCGGCCAGGAAATCGGGCCAGCTCTCGACCGTATCGGGCTTGACGTCTATGCGGGCCAGCAGGTCAAGCATGGCTTCGCGTCGGCCGGCGCTTTCCACCACATAGAGAATGCGGCCTTCGAAACTGGAGGCAAAGGTCTGCAAAGCGGCCAGGGGCTGATCGAGCCGGTTGTCGATCGGCAGCTCTGGCGGCGCCTGGCAGCTGAAATGAATATTGCCTGCCGCCGGACCAATCGGGTCCTGGTGACAGAGGATGCGCGGGAAGCGCTTGATCAGGGCAAAGCAGTCCTCGACGCTGAGAAACAGCTCTGCCGGGGTGAGCAGCGGACGGGTCTTGTCGACGCTCTGCTCCTGGTAACGATTACGCACATCGGTCCAGAAATGCTCGGCACTTCCCTCGATGCCCGGCAGGCTGAACAGCAAGGTGTTGTCCGGCAGATAGTCGAACAGGCTGTGCAGTTCTTCGAAAAACAGCGGCAGATAGTATTCCACGCCAGCCGGGACCAGGCCTTCGCTCAGATCCTGGTAGACCGGACAGCGCCGGTAGTCGACATCGAAGCGTTCGCGAAAACGGGCACGGAAACCGGTCAGCGCCGCCTTGTCCAGCGGGAACTCCTTGGCCGGCAGCAGGTGGACATGCTCGACCTTGTCGATCGACCGCTGGGTTTCCGGATCGAAGGTGCGCAGGGTCTCGATCTCGTCATCAAACAGATCGATGCGCAGTGGCAGCCGGCTGCCCATGGGGTAGAGGTCGAGCAGCGCGCCGCGTACAGCGTAGTCCCCGTGTTCATATACCGTGTCGACACAGCGGTAACCTGAGGCATCCAGATCCAGGCGCATCTGCTCCATGTCCAGTTGCTGCCCGACTTCCAGCATCAGTACCGAGCCGCCGAGAAAGGAGCGCGGTGCGATTCGGTGCAGCAGGGTGGTCATGGGTACGACCAGAATGCCCTGGGTCACAGACGGCAGCTGATGCAGGGTTTTCAGGCGCTGGGAGATGATGTCCTGGTGGGGCGAGAAGCGGTCGTAGGGCAGGGTTTCCCAATCGGGGAAGCTGAGCACGGGCAATTGCGGCGCGAAAAAGCGCAGCTCCCTCTCCAGCTGGTCGGCCATCGCTGTATCGGTGGTGATGACCAGGCTCAGGCCCGGGTGCAGCAGCGCCCCTTCGGCGATTGCCAGCGCTCTGGCAGCGCCGAGCAGGTTGCCCCAGGCCGTCTTGCCCTTGCCGGCAAGCGCGTCGGCGGTGGCGAGAATGGTTTTATTCGCAGGCATGCGGTGGCTGTCCATCTGAAAAAACGCCAAGTGTACCTGTGTACGCGCGACTGTGCCGCGCTTGCAGGCGTTTTTCCGGGATGATTGCCTCGCCGCCCGAACAAAAGCATAATATCGGCCCTTTAGAGCCCATGACCTGGAAGGAATAGCCGTGACTCAAGCCCAATATGACCAATGTCTGGAAAACTGGACGGATCGTGAAGCCACCGCAGAGGCCATGATTCCGCTGATCGGTCGCCTGTACCGTGAGCATAACGTGGTGACCTCGATCTACGGTCGGGGACTGGTCAACCGTTCGGTTATCAGTATTCTCAAGTCTCACCGCTTTGCACGTCAGATTGATGACACCGAGCTGTCGGTTCACGACACCTTCCCGCTGATCAAGGCCCTGCTGGACCTGGATCTGGGCCCGGCTTCCATTGACCTGGCTCGACTGGTCGAGAAGTTCCGCCGCGGCAGTGGCGATGATCTGGATGCGTTTCTGCGTGCCGAGCTGGCCGATGTGATCGGTCACAAGGGCGAGCGTCGCCAGGGTCGTGATGTGGTGCTGTACGGTTTCGGGCGTATCGGTCGCCTGTTGGCGCGCATCATGGTCGAGAAGATCGGCGCGGGTGACGGTTTGCGTCTGCGTGCCATCGTGGTGCGCAAGGGTGCGAGCAACGACCTGGCCAAGCGCGCCAGCCTGCTGCGCCGCGACTCGGTCCACGGTTCCTTCCAGGGCACCATCAAGGTGGATGAGGAAAACAATACCCTGACCGCCAACGGCATGATCATCCAGGTGATCTACGCCAGCAACCCGAGCGAAGTCGACTACTCCCAGTACGGTATCGAGGACGCCATCGTTGTCGATAACACGGGCGTATGGCGTGATGCCGAGGGCCTGTCCCAGCACCTGAAGTGCCCGGGCGCTTCCCAGGTCGTGCTGACCGCCCCGGGCAAGGGCGATCTGAAGAACATCGTGCATGGCATCAACCACGCCACCATTACTCCGGATGACAAGATCATTTCCGCGGCGTCCTGTACCACCAACGCCATCGTTCCTGTGCTCAAGGCGATCAACGACAAGTACGGCATCATCAATGGCCACGTTGAAACCGTCCACTCGTACACCAACGACCAGAACCTGATCGACAACTTCCACAAGGGCAACCGTCGGGGTCGCAGTGCGGCGCTAAACATGGTGATCACCGAGACCGGTGCGGCCAAGGCTGTGGCCAAGGCGCTGCCGGAGCTGGGCGGCAAGCTCAGCGGCAACGCGATTCGCGTGCCCACGCCCAACGTTTCCATGGCGATCCTCAATCTGAACCTGGAGAAGGCGACCGATCGCGACGAGGTCAACGATTATCTGCGTCATATGGCGCTGCACTCGGACCTGCACAAGCAGATCGACTTCACCAATTCCCAGGAAGTGGTCTCCA
>JAESUC010000237.1 GCA_016763285.1 Pseudomonas sp. | reverse complement strand
GCCGGGCCTGCCGGCGCGCACTCTCTATCGAATCTGGTTGATGCTGGTGGCCGGCATCCTGATGCTGGGCAGCGGCGTTGCGCAGGCGCAGGAGGCAGTCGCCGATGCGCAATACACCGATCAGGTGGCAATCATTACCGGTAGCAGTCATGGCCTGGGTCATGAGCTGGCCACGCTGGGTGCCGGCATGGGCATGAAGCTGGTACTGGTCGACATGCGCCCAGAGGAATCGGAGAAGCTCGCCGCGCAGATTCGCAACGACGGTGGGCAGGCCATGGTGATCGAGGCTGATCTGGCCGACCCGGCAAGGCGCGCGGATGTGATAGAGCAGGCCATGGACGCATATGGCCGCATCGATTTCCTGTTCAACAATGCCGGCTATTCATACCTGGCCAAGCTGGAGCAGATGGATCTGGAGCAGGCGCACCGTCTGTTTGAGGTCAACTACTGGGCCTACGCCGATCTCGCCCAGCGGGTGATTCCGATCATGCGCGCGCAGGGCGGCGGTACCATCGTCAACGTCTCGTCGATCCTGGGAATGCGGCCGGCGCCCGCCGGACTGGGTCACTACGCAGCCACCAAGCATGCCTTGCATGGCCTGTTCCAGAGCGCGGCTCAGGAGCTTGCGGCGGACAACATCAAGGTCTTTCTGGCAGCCCCCGGCGGCATGAAAACCAAGATCAGCCAGCATTCCACCGGTCCGATGGCCGATCCCGAGAGCGACCGCGCAGCCAACTGGGAAGATCCGGCCATCGCGGCGCGGGACATCTTCGAGCACATGCAGGGCGACGAAGTCGTGTTCAATCCCGGGTATGTCGGTCGGCAGTAGCCGGGCCGGGATCAGTCGATCCCGTCGGCCATATCCAGAATGGCGCTGACAATGTCGTTCATGGTGATGATGCCGACCAGTTCGTTGGCATTGGTCACCAGGATGCGCTGCAGGCCCATGTTGACCATCAGCCGGGCGACATGTTTGACGGCGAGCTCGCGCGAGACGATCAGCGCGGGCTTGCTGCAGATGTCATAGACATTGATCAGGTCGATATCGCCTTCCTCGGCGACGATGGTCCTGAGCATGTCGTTGTAGGTCACCAGACCGTAGGCGTCGTGTTCGTTACTCTTGTTGACCACCAGCGACTTGATTCCATGTTCACGCATTTTCAGCATCGCTTCGCGCACCGTGGCGAAGGCGGAAATGGTGATCACGCTGGTTTTCATGATGTCCTTGACCAACATGGCGGAAATCCCCCGGTAGCGTCAGATGTCGTTGCGGATCAGTTGTTCGAATTGCTCTATCTGGCCGGGATCGATACCGGCAATATGGTCCAGCGGCAGGGTGAACACGACACCGCGGCTGTCATTGTTCAGGTCCAGATCCCGCACCAGGGCCTTCATGACCTGCAGTGAGAGTTTTTTCTCCAGCACCAGAATCAGTACCGACTGGCTACCTTCATAGGTCAGCCCGAAGAAGGTTTTCTTCTGCTCCGCCCCTAGCCCACGGCCATTGAGGATGGTGATGCCGCCGGCGCCGGCCTGCTTGGCGCTTTTGATGGCCTGCTCTTCCAGATCCTCAGCCAGAATGGCTACCAGAACCGAGAATTTCATGGTGTGTCTCCTTCAGCGGGTTTCAGGCGCTCCATCACGATAGCGTAGAGCAGGACGGTGACAATCGGGAAGATCGAGGCAAAGGCGATCAGGCCGAAGCCGTCGATCAGTGCGCTGCGGCCTTCGATCTGCGTGGCCAGCCCGATGCCCAGGGCGGTCACCAGCGGGACCGTCACCTCCGAGGTGGTCACGCCGCCCAGATCGAACGCCAGGGGTACGATGAAGCGCGGCGCCAGCCAGGTCAGGAAGATCACCAGCGCATAGCCGCCCATGATGTAATAGTGAATCGAATCCCCGGTGATGATCCGGTGCACGCCGATGGTGATGCCCACGGCCACCCCCAGGGCCACCAGCAGGCGTATGTGGCCGGCGTTGAGTTTGCCCCGGCCGGCCTCTTCGGCCTGGCCGCCGATCGCAATCAGGGCCGGCTCGGCCATGGTGGTGGCAAAGCCGATGGCCAGGGCAAACAGATAGACATAGACCAGTGTATCCAGACCGATCAGTTGCGACGCCATGCTCCGCCCGATCGGAAAGAGTCCCAGTTTCAGGCCGATGACGAAGGCGTAGAGCCCGCAGATGATCATGGCGAACCCCAGGACGACCCGACGCAGATAGGGCAGGGGCTTGCGGATGATCGCGTACTGGAAGAACAGGATCACCAGTATGATGGGCAAGACATCGCGCAACATCAGTAACAGGTCCGTCAGCATGGTCAGCGCCGCCGTGGCGACCTGCGATCCGGCGCTGGATGTCTGTGCCAGGGTGCCCTGAATATCGCCCTGCGAGGCCAGGCTGGCCGCCAGTTGCGGGCCGCTTTCTACCGGGAACAGTGTGTAGACGACTATGCCGTAGAGCTGAACGGCGATCATCGGCACCATTACCGCCAGAGCCACCAGGCCAAAGCCGTGGGTCAATGGATTGCGTCCCTTGATCGATGCCGCCAGACCGATGCCCAGGGCCGCTATCAGGGGAACCGTGACGATGTTGGTGGTCACCCCGCCCGAGTCGTAGGCCAGTCCGACAATCTCTTCCGGCGCGAAAAAGGTGACGCAGCTGACCAGCAGATAGCCGATGATCATGTACCAGTGCAGGGGATGCCCCAACAGCGTACGCAGCACGCCGAGCGCCACCACCCCGCCCACCGACAGGGCGATGAGCAGTCGTAACGTCAGGCTTCTGATACGGCCTTCGCTGATATCTTCGGCCTGGTCGGCCACGGCAATCAGGGCGGGTTCGGCGATCACCGAGGAAAATCCCAGGCAGAAACCGAAGCCCATCAGCAGGGGTAGCGAGCCGCGCCGGGCAAACGCATTGGACAGGCTCTTGCCGACCGGAAAGACACCCAGTTCCAGACCCTGAAGGAATACCGCCACGCCGAAGACGACGATCGCCAGGCCCAGCAGCATGCTTGCCAGACCCTCCGGCGCCTCGCGGATCACCAGCGCCTGGAACAGCCCGACGACAATGACGATCGGCATCAGGTTGCCCGAGGCATGGCGCAGGTTATGCCAGAAGGTATGGAGGTGGTTCACGTCGCAGCATCCAGGGCGAAAGAGTACGTCGCCAGCTTATCCAGATCGCTTGGCCTGCATACTGACGCCGGTCAAGCCAGTAGACGTATCCGGTGTCAGGTAGGCTGGGTCAGCTCCACCATGAGGTCGTCGGCCAGGTTTTCCAGATCCTTGCGCAGCGCATCCAGGTCAGTCTGCGGGTGGATTCCCAGGCGTGCCTGGGCCTTGAACAGCAGATCCGCGCTCATGGGCGCAGGCTCGCATTCGGTATTCAGCTGCTCCACGTTGACCCCGTTGCGCGCCAGGACCTGCGACACCTCATGCACGATACCGGGGCGGTCATTCCCCACCAGGCTCATATGCAG
>JAESUC010000236.1 GCA_016763285.1 Pseudomonas sp. | reverse complement strand
GCATGCGCGAGGAAGATGCGGCCTATGGCGGCGAGATGAGCGCGCACCATTACTTCCGCAATTTCGCCTACTGCGACAGCGGCATGATCCCCTGGCTGCTGGTGGCGGAGCTGCTGTGTGTGAAGGGCAGGCCGATGTCTGAGCTGGTCGATGAGCGTATTGCGCGCTTCCCATCCTCGGGCGAGATCAATCTGACGGTGAGTGATGCGCCAACCGTGCTCAAGGCGATTGAGGAGCGTTATGCACCCGATGCGCTGGATGTGGATCACACCGATGGGGTGAGTATCTGTTTCGCGGATTGGCGGTTCAACCTGCGGGCGTCGAACACCGAGCCGGTTATTCGGTTGAATGTCGAGAGCCGTGGGGATCAGGGATTGATGGAGCGCGAGACGGCGAAGCTGGTTGAGGCGATCGGGGGGATCTAACCGGGTTTGGTAGGACCGGCGGCCCCGCCGGGAAGGGGTTACGGGAGGGCCTCGTCATACTCGCGAATGGTTTGGCTATGTGCATTCTGCTTCGCGGCCAGGCGGCCGCTCCCACCGGGATTGTGCGCCGTTTTTGGTTTTGGTGGGACCGGCGGCCCCGCCGGGAAGGGGTTGGTCCCTGCATTCTGCTTCGCGGCCAGGCGGCCGCTCCCACTAGGATGGTACGTGCTTTGGTAGGACCGGCGGCCCCGCCGGGAAGGGGTTTTGGTGGGAGCGCCGGCCCGTCGCGAAGGGTTTGGCTCTGTGCATTCTGCTTCGCGGCCGGGCGGCCGCTCCTACCGGGATGGTGCGCCACTCAGCACTGCATTCGGTTTCCTCCGAATTATCGTTTTCGTTGTAAAAGCTCAATTTGTTATCGAATTCGTACGTCCGTTAACGTTCTCGCCTGTCGGTACTTGTCGAGCCCTACCACTACTGGACAACTCTCTACACTAAGTTACACTTACCGTCACTTTATGTAGAGTTGGCCTCATGGCACTTTCCCACGCTTCCGCACAACCTTTATCCCGTCTATATCACGGGCTGGAAGCGCTATCGACCCCCGACCGGTACCTTTTTACCCCGGCCGATATGCGCGCACTGCTGCCCTCTCTCCGCGACGAGGCTTACCGTGCCTTGCTGAGCCGCGCAGCCAGGGGCGGGCGGCTGGAGCGTGTTTGCAGGGGGCTTTACCTGTACAGACCGGCGCGCCCTGCTGATGGGCGCTTGTTGTTTCATGCTGCGGCACGGCTACGCGCGCACGAATTCAATTACATCAGCCTGGAAACTGCACTGAGCGATTGCGGCATTATTTCCCAGGTACCGCAAAGCTGGGTAACCATAATGTCGTCAGGCCGCAGTAACGTCATTGATTGCGGTCGATGGGGCTCTATCGAATTTGTTCATACCCGTCAGAAAGCGGCGAACATCGCTGGTCAGTTGGTATATGACAGCCTGTGCGGTCTGTGGCGGGCAAGCGCGGCGCAAGCGCTGCGGGATATGCGTGCCGCCAGGAGGAATCTGGACTTGATTGACTGGAGTGTTGTTCATGAGCTTGTTTGATCGTTTGGTTGACCAGGCCCTGAGCCAGAACGACGACCTGGCTCCCTTGCGTATCGTGGTGGAGAAGGAGCTGTTGCATCACGACATCATGCGGGCCCTGAGCGATAGCGGCATGCTGGAAAAATTATGCTTTATCGGAGGGACTTGCCTGCGTGCCTGTTACGGCTCAAACCGCTTGAGCGAGGATCTCGATTTTACCGGCGGGGCGAATTTTGATCGGGCTGATCTGGCGCAACTGAAGCCGGTTCTGACCACCCGTCTGGAGACCAAGTACGGTCTGGAGGTGACGGTCAGCGAACCGCAAAAGGAATCCGGCGCCGTGGATACCTGGAAGCTCAAGGTACAGACCCGCCCGGGTGCCAGGAATCTTCCCGCGCAGCGGATCAATATCGATGTGTGTGCCATTCCAAGCTACATGAGCCAGCCCAAAGTGCTGCTGAATCCCTATGGGGTGGATATGGGGACTCATGGATTGATCCTGAATGCTGAGGCGCTGGAAGAAATCCATGCCGACAAGGTACTTGCTTTTGCTCTGAGGCGAGGGCGCATCAAGAGCCGGGACCTCTGGGACCTCCTGTGGCTGAAGCAGCAAGGCGTGGAGCCGGCACTGGAGTTGCTTCCAGCCAAGCTTCGGGATCATAAGGTCGAAGTCGAGGTATTTCTGGAGAAAGCCGGAGCGCGTGCGGAATCACTGGTCAAGGATGAGCAGACAAAAAAGGACTTTCGCAACGAGATGCGGCGATTTCTGCCCGCAGCGCTGGTTGCCAGCACAGTGACCGACGATCGATTCTGGGATTACCTTGCGAGTGAGATACCTTCTTTGATCCGGCGCGTTGAGATGAGTCTCTGTCGGGGCCCATCGGACGCCTTGTTTCCGATGTGACCTGGCCAGGCTCCTGCCAAACCCTTCGCGGCCAGGCGGCCGCTCCCACCGGGCAGGTGCGCACCTGCTGGGTTTGGTAGGACCGGCGGCCCCGCCGGGAAGGGGTTTTGGTGGGAGCGCCGGCCCGTCGCGAAGGGGTTGCCTCCGTGCATTCTGCTTCGCGGTCAGGCGGCCGCTCCCACCGGGCAGGTGCGCGCCTGCTGGTTTTGGTAGGACCGGCGGCCCCGCCGGGAAGGGGTTGGTCCCTGCATTCTGCTTCGCGGCCAGGCGGCCGCTCCCACCAGGATGGTACGTGCTTTGGTAGGACCGGCGGCCTCGCCGGGAAGGGGGTGGTGCAAGCGACGGCCCCGTCGCCAAGGACCCGCCTCTTATTTCCCTACCTCACTGAAACTACTGCAAGTGTGATCCAGAAAGCGTTCTACCTTGCTGGCGGCGGCGGGGGTGAGGGTGACCAGGCGCAGGCGGCGGTCGGTGGTGCATTCCTGTTCGGCGAGCATGCCGCGGTCTATGGCGTTCTGCACGTATTTGACGGCCGTACGCCGGCTGATGTTGGGCATCAGCGCGTACAGATCCGTTTTGGCAGGCGGCGGCCCCTTGCGTTTGAGCCACATCTGGGTGAACAGATCGCAGTAGTTCAGATCACTCAGGCCGGTGTCGGCAAAGGTCTGCGCCCAGAAGTTGTCGATGGCGAAAATTGCCTCGGCGGCCCTGGTGCGGTGGGGTAGGGTGTAGCGCTTGGTCATCCTGAAGCCTGCTGTCCTGTTTGCCTTTATTAGGCTTGATTGTACTGCGGGGTGCAATCATCGGGTACGTTCTGGTGCGGCTTGCTCCGAGCTGGTGCACGATCTGCCGGCTGTTGTGATAGTCATATTTGCGTATACATGCTGATTGGCATGTAAAACAGCAACCTATGCAAAGTTGCACTTATCTGGCATGACGATTGCTTTGGTACTGGCATATGTATTTGCCAGGGGAAACGCCATGCAGTTGGACCTGTTCAAAACCCTGTGGGGGCACGAGGGTACCGTCGAGGAAGCCGCACTGCTTGCGGTGGATGCAGGGTTTGCCGGGATCGAGGCGCCGGCGCCACAGGACGATGCCGAGCTGGACGCCTTTGCCAGTGTGCTCGCTGCTCACAATCTGGATTACGTAGCCGAAATCTGCACCACCGGTAGTTATGTGCCGGATCGCAACGCAACGCCGGATGAGCATCTGGTATCGCTTGAATCCAAGATCGAGCGCAGTCTGCTGCTCAAGCCGCGTTTCTGCAATGTGATGGGCGGCTGCGATGCCTGGCCGCTGGACGTGCAGATCGATTTCTTCCGCCGCGCCCATGCCCTGGCTGAAAAGCATGGTGTGCTGTGCAGCTTCGAGACCCATCGTGGTCGTTCCTTCTTCAATCCATGGGTGACCCGCGATGTGCTGCGCGCATTGCCGCAATTGCGCATTACCTGTGACTTCAGCCACTGGGTTGTGGTGTGCGAGCGGCTGATGGACAGCGAGATGGATACCATCATCGAGGTGGCTGAGCAGGCGCACCATATTCACAGCCGGGTCGGTTACGACCAGGGCCCGCAGGTGCCGCATCCGCGGGCGCCGGAGTACGCCGAGGCGCTGGCGTCCCACGAGCGCTGCTGGGATGCGATCTGGAATGCGCAGGCCCGCCAGGGCTACAAAACCACCACCATGACCCCCGAATTCGGCCCGGACGGCTATCTGCACAAGCTGCCGTTTACCGGCATGCCGATCGCGGATCTGTGGGAAATGAATCGCTGGGTGGCGTTGCGGCAGCGGGATCGGTTTTTGGAGCGGAGTGGGAATTCACCTCGGCCAGCGGTGTAGCAGGAAAGGACGCTCATCGAGATGGAACTCGACGGTCCCGGGGGGGGCACCTGGGAGGGCCGAGTTCCATTTCGACCAGCGGAGTAGCAGGAAAGCACGCTCATCGAGGTGGAACTCGACGGTCCCAGGGGGGGCACCTGGGAGGGCCGAGTTCCATCTCGGCCAGCGGAGTAGCAGGAAAGCCCGCTCATCGGGGTGGAGCTCGACGGTCCCGGGGGCGGCACCTGGGAGGGCCGAGTTCCATTTCGGCCAGCGGAGTAGCGGGAAAGGACGCTCATCGAGGTGGAACTCGACGGTCCCAGGGGTGCGAATTCGGGATGATGAGGTGGGGTTGGCGAAAGAGCACGCATCGATTTTCAACAGGAGGCATTGGCAATGCAGGTTTACAAGAGTATCTGGCGGGACGAGGGCATGGTGCCCAATACGCTGGCTATCGGTTATGTACTGCTGACCTACATCGGTGGCTGGGCGCTGCTGTTGTT
>JAESUC010000235.1 GCA_016763285.1 Pseudomonas sp. | reverse complement strand
GAGAGAGGCCTTGTTGCTTACTTGGCCGCTTTCTTTTCCTTCTCTTTCGCGATTACGGTCTCTGCCACGTTAGCGGGGCAGGGCGCGTAGTGAGCGAACTCCATGGAGAACTGGCCACGGCCTGAGGTCATGGTACGCAGGGTGCTGATGTAGCCGAACATTTCTGCCAGCGGTACATCGGCCTTGACGCGTACGCCAGTGGCGCTGATTTCCTGACCCAGGATCATGCCGCGACGACGGTTCAGGTCGCCGATGACGTCACCTACGTGATCTTCCGGAGCGTACACGTCGACCTTCATCAGCGGCTCAAGCAGCTGAGGACCGGCTTTCGGCATGGTCTGGCGGAAGGCGCCCTTGGCCGCGATTTCGAACGCGATGGCCGAGGAGTCAACGGCGTGGTATCCACCGTCCTTCAGCTCGACAACCACGTCCAGCACAGGGAAGCCAGCCAGCGGGCCGATGCCCATCATGGAGTTGAAGCCTTTTTCGATCGCCGGGAAGTATTCCTTCGGAACGTTACCGCCCACAACCGATGACTTGAAGGTAAAGCCGGTGTTCGGCTCGCCGGGCTTGATGACGTAGTCGATCTTACCGTACTGACCGGAACCACCCGACTGCTTCTTGTGGGTGTAGCTGTCTTCCACTTCGCGGGTAATGGTTTCGCGGTAGGCTACCTGAGGCTGACCTACAACCAGATCCACACCGTAGGTACGACGCAGAATGTCGACCTTGATGTCCAGGTGCAGTTCGCCCATGCCCTTGAGGATGGTTTCGCCGGAATCGATGTCGGTTTCAACCCGGAAGGTCGGATCTTCTGCAACCATCTTGCCGATCGCAACGCCCATCTTCTCGGTAGAACCCTTGTCCTTCGGAGTGACCGAAATGGAGATTACGGGCTCGGGGAAGACCATTGCTTCCAGAGTACAGGGGTGCTTGGGATCACACAGGGTGTGACCGGTCTGCACGTTCTTCATGCCGACGATGGCAATAATGTCACCAGCGGTGGCGAAGCTCAGTTCGTTACGCTCGTTGGCCTGCATCTCAACCATGCGGCCTACGCGCTCGGTCTTGCCGGTGAACGAGTTGAGGATGGTGTCACCCTTGTTCAGCTTGCCGGAGTAGATACGGCAGAAGGTCAGGGCGCCGAAACGGTCGTCCATGATCTTGAACGCCAGGGCGCGGAAGGGCTCGTCTTCGGAAACGATGGCGTGCTCGCCGTTCGGGTTGCCTTCCTCGTCGGTCAGCGGCTGCGGGTTGACTTCGTGCGGCGCAGGCAAGTAGTCGACCACGGCGTCGAGCAGCAGCTGCATGCCCTTGTTCTTGAACGCAGAACCGCAGTAGGTCGGGAAGAAGGCCAGTTCCAGCGTACCCTTGCGGATGCAGCGCATGATCTCTTCGTTGGAGGCTTCTTCGCCTTCCATGTAAGCCATCAGCAGGTCGTCGTCCATTTCCAAGGCAGTCTCGACCAGATCGCTACGGTACTTCTCGACGTCATCGACCATGTCGGCGGGGATGTCGGTGATCTCGTAGTTCTCGGGCTGGCCAGAGGCGTCCCAGATGTAAGCCTTGCGGGTCAGCAAATCGACGACGCCGGAGAAGGTGTCTTCACGGCCGATCGGCAGGGTCATGATCAGGGGCTTGGCACCCAGTACTTTCTCGACCTGGGCAGTAACGCGCAGGAAGTCGGCACCGATACGGTCCAGCTTGTTGACGAAGATCAGACGCGATACTTTCGATTCGTTCGCGTAGCGCCAGTTGGTTTCGGACTGGGGCTCAACGCCGCCGGAACCACAGAATACGCCGATGCCGCCGTCGAGTACTTTCAGCGAACGATACACTTCTACTGTGAAGTCAACGTGGCCGGGGGTGTCGATGACGTTGAAGCGATAGCCTTTCCAGAAGCAACTAACGGCTGCCGACTGAATGGTAATACCGCGCTCGGCTTCCTGTTCCATGAAGTCAGTAGTGGATTCGCCTTCGTGAACTTCGCCAAGCTTGTGGATACGACCGGTCAGCTTGAGAATACGCTCGGTAGTAGTGGTTTTCCCGGCATCAACGTGGGCGAAGATACCGATGTTTCTGTAGAGGTTTAAGTCAGTGTTCATAGCGCTCTCTGATAAGCCGGGTGGAAATAAAGGCGCTCATCATACAGGAATAGAAGGAGTTTCGCTCTGCTTTTGCACGAGAAAGAGGGCCGGATGATATGGTCCGACGATTGGCAGCGATCCGGCCGCCGATGCCGGGGCGTTAAGGGGGCTGGGTGAAAACAGGGAGCCACCGAGGCGGTGGCTCCAGGGATGGACTCAGGCCTTGAGATCAAAGCGGTCCAGGTTCATGACCTTGTCCCAGGTGGCGATGAACTCCTTCACGAACATCTCCTGGGCGTCGTCCTGGGCATAGACCTCCGCCAGGGCTCGCAACTGGGAATTGGAACCGAACACCAGGTCAACGCGGGTACCGGTCCACTTCAGCTCGCCGCTTTCACGGTCACGCCCCTCGAAGGTATTGGCGGTTTCCGAGGTCTGCGTCCACGCGATACCCATGTCCAGCAGGTTGACGAAGAACTCATTGCTCAGCGTGCCAGGGCGCTGGGTCAATACACCGTGGGGAGATTGACCGTGGTTGGCGTCCAGCATGCGCAGGCCACCGACCAGTACGGTCATTTCCGGGGCTGAAAGAGTCAGCAGTTGCGCTCGATCGACCAGCATGGCCTCGGTGGGCATTTTTTCGTCCACTTCCAGATAGTTGCGGAAGCCGTCGGCCCGGGGTTCCAGCGGCTCGAAGGACTCGGCATCGGTGAGCGCCTGGGTGGTATCCGTACGCCCCGGCGTGAAGGGCACCTCCAGACCATGGCCGCCATCGCGCGCCGCCTGTTCCACCGCTGCGCAGCCGCCCAGCACGATCAGGTCGGCGAGCGAGATCTTCTTCCCGTTCGCTTGTGCCATGTTGAAGTCTCGTTGTATCTGTTCAAGTGTTTGCAGCACCTTGGCCAGTTTTTCTGGCTCGTTCGCCGCCCAATCCTTCTGTGGGGCGAGCCGGATCCGCGCGCCGTTGGCCCCGCCGCGCTTGTCCGAATTGCGGAAGGTCGAAGCTGAAGCCCAGGCCGTGGAAACCAGCTCGGAGATGCTCAGTTGAGAGCCCAGCAGGGTGGCCTTGAGCTGCTTTATGTCCTCGGCGTCCACCAGGGGATGGTCCACTGCCGGTACCGGATCCTGCCAGATCAGATCCTCGGCCGGCACCTCCTCACCGAGATAGCGGACCTTGGGGCCCATGTCCCGGTGGGTCAGTTTGAACCAGGCCCGGGCGAAGGCATCGGCAAACTCCTCGGGGTTGGCCATGAAGCGACGGCAGATCCGTTCGTAGGCCGGATCGACCTTCAGGGCCAGGTCGGAGGTGGCCATCATGGTCGGTACTTTCCTGTCCGCATCATGCGCGGCGGGAGCCAGGTCTTCCTGCGCAGGGTTCTTGGCGGCCCACTGCCAGGCACCGGCCGGGCTCTTGACCAACTCCCATTCGTAGTCGAACAGCATATGGAAATAGCTCATGTCCCACTGAGTGGGGTGCGGGCTCCAGGCGCCCTCCAGTCCGCTGGTGATGGTGTGATCCCCTGAGCCGCTTTCATACTTGCTTCTCCAGCCCAGACCCTGTTCGGCAAGGTCGGCACCTTCTGGTTCGTGGCCCACATGGGAGGGATCGCCGGCGCCGTGGCATTTGCCGAAGGTATGCCCGCCGGCGATCAGCGCGACAGTTTCTTCGTCATTCATGGCCATGCGGCCGAAGGTGTCGCGGATATCATGGGCAGAGGCTTCGGGTCTGGGTTCGCCGTTCGGACCTTCCGGGTTCACGTAAATCAGCCCCATCTGTACTGCCGCCAGAGGATTTTCCAATGCGCGGCCCTCACCGTAGCGGCTGTCGCCCAGCCACTCCTCTTCGGTACCCCAGTAGACGTCCTCGCCGGGCTCGAAGGTATCCACCCGACCCCCGCCGAAGCCGAAAGTCTTGAACCCCATGGACTCGAGCGCGCAATTGCCCGTCAGGATCATCAGGTCGGCCCAGGAGAGTCGGTTGCCGTACTTTTTCTTGATCGGCCAGAGCAGCCGGCGCGCCTTGTCCAGGTTGGCATTGTCGGGCCAGCTGTTGAGCGGTGCAAAACGTTGCGAACCGGTGGAAGAGCCACCGCGTCCATCGGCGATACGGTAGGTGCCGGCACTGTGCCAGGCCATGCGGATAAAGAACGGACCGTAATGGCCGTAGTCGGCTGGCCACCAGGGTTGTGAATCGGTCATCAGGTTGTAGAGATCGCGCTTGACTGCCTGCAGGTCGAGCTCGCCGAATGCCCTGGCGTAGTTGAATGCCTCACCCATTGGATTCGCCCTGGGCGAGTGCTGATGAAGGATGTTCAGGTTGAGTTGGTCAGGCCACCAATCACGGTTGGAACGTCCTTTTTTGGGGGCTGCATGCATTACCGGGCACTTGCTTTCACTGGTCATGTTGTCTCCTGCATTTCTTGTCTGTCTGATCGAAACCCTGTCACGGAACAATCACCAGAAGGGGACTGGTTCATTAGACCCTAGCAAAGGATGGGCAAGTGTGCGGGCCAGGCCGGAGCGCAATACGCAGGTTGGTGCGGCAGAAAGCGAGGTAAGAAGGGGGGGCGAAGAACAGACTGGGGGAAACTTGAACGGCGGCCGCCAGGGCCGCCGTCCGTGTTCCTGCTCTCGCTCAGGAAGCGGAAGCCTCTGCCTCGTAGTTGGCGTAGGAATGTTTGAGGGTGGCGTGGTTGAGCAGCATCTGCGCCTTGAGCGTCTTGCCGCTGGCGTCATAGATGCTGGAAAGCACCCAGTAGGACTCGGTGCGCTTGCTCTCGGACAGCGCGACGATCTCCCGGCGTATCAGGTAGTCTTCGCCAACGAACAGGGGGCCATCGATCATGCGGATTTCCTGGTCCGCAAACAGGCCGATGACCGGCTGCTTGACCGGAAACTCGGCGTCCTTGCTGGTGTACTCGGCCAGTACGCTGACCATTTCCGTCGGGATTATTGCGCGGCCCCAGGGGGTGCTCGCGGGGTCCGAGTACCAGGGGGTGTTTTCGGTGATGCCCTCCAGTTTCTGCTTCAGGGAGAAGGGATAGAGGTTGCCCATGTGCTGGTCCAGGTCCATGCGCACGTGCTCGTCCTTCGCACCGGTCATACCCACCTGCAGGTCGGACAGAATGATCAGCTTCTCGGGCGCACGCAGTTTGGCCATGCGCTGATCCAGCAGGGTCTCGCCGTGATCCGGGCCGAGGCTGGCACTGGCTTCCAGTACGGGTGTGCCATCGGCCTTTTCGGCCCATGCACGCACCCGGGTCTGGCCTGGGGCAGGACGTTCGACAAAGGCGCGTACCTGCTCGCCCTCGACGACCATATTCTGGAAGTGGGCCGAGAAACAGCCGCGCTCGAACCAGCTCTGGCCCCAGATCTCGGCAAGCAGCGGCGCGAATTGACTGAAATGCGTGGGACCTTCGATGGGGCCGGCCCGGAATCCGAGCTTCTCCGCCATGCTGTCATCGTGAATGGATGTATGCCCGCTATATTCCTGGTCGGCCAGCATCTGTTTCGGCTCGCGCAGCGGGCCACACAAAAAGAGGGAAGTGTCGAAGCTCATAACGGGTCCTTGATTGGGCTTGGATGAAGTCTGTACGGAGTTTAGGTGGGGTGAGGCAGGCTCCGCAAATGCCTTGTTGTTGCATCATTCAGCGCTTTTATCCGGATGGTTCAGGGAGGGCGGCACATCGCCCCGGATTTCCGCCGAGGCCAGCGGTGCATTGACCCTTTGCAGACCGTGATTCAGCGCATCAAGCACGCGCTGTGCTTCGGGTATGCGGCTTGAAACCACGTAAACCAGTGGCCAGGAGTCAAGCACATCGCAACGGGCACCGGTCTCGGGGTTGGTCTTCAGTACTTCGCCTACGGGGTCGTTGTAGCTGATCAGGTAGTCGGCACGGCCCATTTGCAGCAGTTGCAGAGCGGCAGCGTGATCAGGAGTGACTATGGGCCTGTAGGCGCTTTCGGCGAAAATCTGATCCAGCTGGGCGCGATAGGTATAGCCTCGTATGAGTATCAGGCGATGTTCGCGCAGGTCCTGCGGATCGATAATCGGCGGGGTATTGCCCAGGGAGAATGCGCAGAGGGTAACGTCCATGCCGATCGAGCCGGTCTCCCGGGTGAACTCGCTCAGGGCAGGCACGGCCTGGGAGCCTGGCCAGAAGTCGATCTCGCCGGTGCGCAGGCCCTTGTAGATTCGCCGGATCGGATAGATCTTCCAGTTGATCTGCACGCCGCTTTCCGCAGCCACGCGGTTGGTCAGTTCGATGACGCTGCCGGCGGCCTCGCCATTGTCGTCGACGTACGCCATGGGCGGGTATGCCAGAAACGCGGCGTTGAGCGTGCGCAGGGGTTCTTCTGCACGCAGGTGACCAGCTGCAAAAACACATAACAGGCTGATGAATACGCCAAAGTGGCGAGAATATGAACGCATTATTGTTGTAGTCTGCCGAAATGGATCGCGATGCAAGCCTAGCTGTGATTTCTGCCTCCGTCGACCCGGCCAGGACACCCATTTGGGTTAACATCCTCCTTTACTCATCCGTCGCAAGAGCTGGCAGCATGCCCGAGTCCAACCCGCTGATTGAAATTTACCGTGACAGTTGGTTGCTGGCGGTTCACAAACCGGCGGGACTGCTCGTGCACCGCAGTCCGATCGACCGGCACGAAACCGAATTCGCTTTGCAATACGCCCGGCAGTTGAATGGCGGTGAGCACGTGTATCCGGTCCATCGTCTGGACAGGCCAACCTCCGGTTTGCTCCTGTTTGCACGCGATCCGGCTACCGCGGCGGTGATCGGTCGATTGTTCATGGAAGGCATGGTAGACAAGACCTATCAGGCCGTGGTGCGGGGATGGACCCCCGAGCAGGGCGTTATCGACCACCCGCTGCGTGAGCACGCCACCGACCGGCGGCTCAAGGATCAGGAACTGCCGCTGCGTGAGGCGCGGAGTACCTTCAGCCGCCTTGCCACCGTGGAGATACCCGTACAGATTGAGGGCTATCCGAGCAGTCGCTACAGTCTCGTGGAACTGCACCCCAAAACCGGTCGCAAGCACCAGTTGCGGCGGCACATGCAACACATCAGTCATCCGATCATTGGCGATACCAATTACGGACGTACCCGGCACAACCACTATTTTGCCGAGCGTTTCGGGCAGAGCCGTCTGATGCTCGCCGCCACGGCCATGG
>JAESUC010000234.1 GCA_016763285.1 Pseudomonas sp. | reverse complement strand
CTGACCCCTTACGATAAATTTGCGGTGGTGTGGCAGAGAATGGTGCTTTACACCCGTGAAGCACCCGCATCGTATCGCTTCATGGAGCTGCAGGATCATCGCCCTTATCTGGACGACGAAAGCCGCACCTTGGATCGCGAGACCCGAGCACCCCTTCTCGAGCACTATCGGGCCCTGCAAAGCCAGGGGGTCTACCGCAAGGACATTCGTGCCGAGGTACTCATGGCGTTGATCTGGGGGGCCTTCGTCAACCTGATCAAAGCCGAGCGCGACGGTCTTATCAGTCTGGACCAGGCCGATATTGATGCTGCGCGAGATGCCTGCTGGAGCCTGTGTACCGGTTAAGCCCTGCTGTACCACGATAATCACCCCGTGGAGACAAGCAATGAGCACAACCTGCAAGTGCGGCAATAAAAATACCCTTGGTGCCCTGTTACTCGGCGCCACCCTGAGCGCGGGCTCGATCGGCACAGTGACCGCTGGTGAAGTCGAGCAGCGCTGGCTGGATATGATTGCCAGCGGCGAAGCCTATCCGGCGGAGACTCTGCTACCGTTGTTCGAGCAACTCGAGCCAGTGGACACCGAATTCATGTTGGGTACCTGGATAGGCGGCAAGTTCGACGGCGGTGCGGAACCGGATCCGATCAACTGGTACGGCAAGCGGTTCAACTCTACCACCGACGTCAAACCTCTCCTGGTGACCGATGCCGACGGCAAGGTGCAGGTTTTCGACAAGCTGGGCGCGGCGCAGATGCGTGAGATCAAGTACAACGGTGTGACTTCCGCAGCGCTGATCTACGATACCCAACCGATCATCGATTATTTTCGCAAGGTCAACGATGACGTTGTCATCGGTCTCGGTGATATCAAGGGCAAGCCGACCGACTTTGTATTCCATCTGACCCGCGAATGAGCCGGCAAATCAGGTTAGGATAGGGGCTTTATTCTCACCGGCAGCTCTGAGCGCCGGTGATACCCAAGCACCCGAAGGAGAACTTACCGTGTCCAGCCTGGTTCCCGCCATCGACCCCGATGGCCTGCTCGAATATTCCGTGGTCTTCACTGACCGTTCGCTCAATCACATGTCTGCCACCTTCCAGCAGGTCATGCGCGATATTTCCGGCACCTTGAAGGACGTCTACCAGGCCGCCGGTGTGGTCGTGGTTCCCGGCGGTGGCACCTACGGCATGGAGTCCGTGGCCAGACAGTTTGCCCAGGACAAGCACTGCATGGTGCTGCGCAATGGCTGGTTCAGCTACCGCTGGAGTCAGATTTTCGAGATGGGCCGTCTGCCCGCCAGGGAGACGGTACTCAAGGCCCGCCAGATCGAACCTGGCGATCAGAGCCCCTTTACGCCCGCGCCGATCGACGAGGTGGTTGCCGAGATCCGCGCCAGCAAACCGGACCTGGTATTCGCCCCCCACGTCGAGACCTCTGCCGGCATCATGCTCGGCGATGACTACCTGCGCGCCGTGGCCGATGCGGTACACGAGGTCGGTGGCCTGTTCGTACTCGACTGCATTGCCTCGGGGACGGTATGGGTCGACATGCGCAAGTGTGGCGTCGATGTCCTGATCAGTGCGCCGCAGAAAGGCTGGAGCGCATCGCCCTGTAGCGCCCTGGTCATGCTCAGCCCCCTGGCCCTGGAGCGCATCGAGGGCACCACCAGCAACAGCTTTGCCTGTGACCTGAAGAAGTGGCTGAACATCATGCAGGCCTACGAGAACGGCGGCCACGCCTACCACGCCACCATGCCCACGGACGCGCTCATGCAGTTCCGCGATACCATGCTGGAAACCCGGGATTATGGCTTTGACAAGGTCAAGGAGGAGCAGCTGGCCCTTGGCCGCGCCGTGCGCGCCCTGCTCAAGGAAAAGGGTTTTCAGAGCGTTGCCGCCGAGGGTTTCGAAGCGCCCGGCGTGGTGGTCAGCTACACCACCGAAGACAGCATCCAGAACGGCAAGGCGTTCGGCGCCCACGGCCTGCAGACCGCCGCCGGCGTACCGCTGATGTGCGACGAGCCCGCCGGCTTCAAGACCTTCCGTATCGGCCTGTTTGGCCTCGACAAGCTGCACAATATCGAGCGGACGGTGGGTAATCTGAGGAATGCGTTGGAAGCGATCTGAAGCGCAGCGGCAAGCGGGCAAACCCAGCTGCAAGCGGCAAGCTTCAAGCGGCAAGCTGGACGTGCCCATCCAAATATCTGCGCCAGGTACAAACGGCGCGGATTATTCTGTCTTGAAACAAAGCGCAGGCCGGGTTTGCTTGTCGCTTGTCGCTTGTCGCTTGCCGCTTGCCGCTTAGCTCTTACCCTGTTGAACCATGATCTCTTCCATCTTCAGCCCGGTCAGGCCGTGGATGGTGCGCCAGAGGTAGACCATGATAAGGATCATCATGATCATGGTCGGGATCGCGATCATCGGGTAGCTCACCAGTGTCATGCGTCCCAGCTCTTCGTTGAAGGCCTGGGTGCCGGAGGGGCTGACCACGATCCACTTCGCCACCGCATAGTTCATGCAGGATGAGAAAAAGAAGGTGCCTGCCAGGAAGTAGGTCGCCTTGAGCAGCCGCAGCTCGAAAATGTCCACCAGTCCGCGCTCGGCCAGGCGGTCATGGATCAGATCGACGTTGAGCACCTTGCGGTTGTACAGGATGGTGCGAATCAGCGGATACCGGGTCCTGGTCGAGACCAGTACCGCGATGCCGATCAGACCGGGGACTGCAGCCTCCTTGACCGCCAGCCACTGGGGGTCGAGCTTCATCAGTCCGATACCACCGGTCAGGAATACGCTGATCAAACCCAGCAACGCTATGAAGTTGAATTTGCGGTAGCGGATCAGCTCGAACAGCCCCCAGCCCAGCGGAAAGGCCAGGGCCAGAACCAGGGCCTGATTGGCGCCCAGCTGCTCGGGCCCGCTGAATTTCATCAGAATCACCGATGGAATCACGATGCTGACCAGCAGGTCGACCATCGGGCGGGGCTTGTGGACGGGTCTGGTACGTGTGGCTTCAGTCATATGTACGGGAGATGCTCGATTGGGTTCGCCGCCATGATACATGGCGGCAGGGTCCAGGCTACAGTGGTTCCGACGGGGTAGCGCAACGAGCGGATCAGACGGCCGAAATAATCGTCCACGCCAGGTAGCCGGTATAACCTACATAGGCTGTTACCAGCCCAACGCCTTCCAGTCGATTGATACGACCTGCGCGCTTCTTGGTGGTCAGGGCCATCAGCAGCAAGGCCACCGTGAGGGCGAACATTACTACCCAGTCGCGATACAGCACTACCGATTCGACCGCCAGCGGCATGATGCCCGCCGCGATGCCGACGACCGCCAGCGTATTGAACAGGCCTGAACCGATCACGTTGCCCAGTGCCAGGTCATGCTCGTTCTTGCGGATCGCCGCGAGCGCCGAAGCCAGCTCCGGTAGCGAGGTACCCACAGCCACGACGGTGAGACCGATGATCAGATCGCTTACTCCCAGGCTCTGGGCAATGTACACCGCGCCCCACACCAGTATTCGAGAGCTGATGATCAGCAGGACCAGGCCCACGACCAGCCAGATCAGAGCCGCCCGCAGGGGCATCGCATTGGCCTTGAGCTCGGCATCATAGTCGGCCGACAGCGAGTCGCCACGCCCGCGCATGCCCTCGACAATGGACCAGCCCATCAGCAGGAAGAAAGCACCCAGCAGCACCCAGGCGTCGTTGCGGCTCAGCGCGCCGTCGATCAGCTGGTAACCGCCCAGCAGCGTCACCACCAGCAGGATTGGCAGCTCCTTGCGAACCACCTGGGAATGCACGGTAATCGGACTGATGATTGCGACCAGACCGATAATCAGCGCGATATTGGTGATGTTGGAGCCGTAGGCATTACCCAGGGCGAGACCGGGATTGCCCTGGGAGGCAGCCAGTGCCGACACCACCATCTCCGGCGCGGAGGTGCCGAAACCGATGATCAGCATACCGATCAGCAACGGCGGCATGCCGGCATGGGTCGCGGTGGCCGAGGCCCCGTCAACGAACTTGTCGGCACTCCAGACCAGCAGAACCAGACCGGCAACAACGGCAAATACAGCTAACAGCATGATCGAATGCACCCTGGTAGAGAACGATGGGCGGCATTATCCGACAAAGCCGGCGGGGTTAACAGGCCCCCTCCCCACTGTCCATTCCCGAGGGTGTCGACCGTCGCTCAACCCGCGCTGGCTACTGCCGAACGCTGACGCTCCTCTTCGACCAGCTCCTTCTTGGAAAGTTTACCCACCGGGGTTCGCGGCAGAGCGTCGCGGATCTCCATGGCCTGCAGGCGCTCGTGCTTGCCCAGGCGGGGCTCAAGAAAGGCCTGCAACTTGGCGAAGTCGAATGCTTCTGCGCCGGCCTTGAGCTTGATGAACGCCTTGGGCGCCTGGCCGCGGTACGCATCGTCAACGCCGATGACCGAGACTTCCTCTACCGACGGATGCTCGTAGATAGCCTCCTCGATGGTGCGCGGATACACGTTGTAACCACTGCACAGGATCATGTCCTTGGTGCGGTCGACAATGTAGACCCAGCCGCCCTCATCCATGTAACCGACATCACCGGTGCGCAGGAAGCCATCGGTGGTCATCGCCTCGGCAGTGGCGTCCGGGCGTTTCCAGTAGCCGGCGGTGACATTGGGGCCGGCGATGCAGACTTCGCCGCGCTCACCCAGCGCCAGCTCACCGTCCGATCCGTCCAGCGGCATGATGCGAATACGCGATCCGGGCACCGGCAGGCCACAGGAACCGGGATGCGGCTCGGCCTCCTTGGGCGTGAACGTCCCGCTGGTCGTGGTCTCGATCATGCCCCAGCCCTCGCGCAGTGCGCAGCCGGCCACCTCCTGATAGCGCTGCTGCACATCGATCGGCAACGGTGCGCCACCGGAATTGCACATCTTCAGTGAAGTGAGATCCAGCTGGCTGGTCAGTGGATGCGCCAGCAGACCGATGAACATGGTCGGCACACCGGGGAAAGTGGTAATGCGGCTGTCGGCAATTTCGCGCAGCACGGTCTCGGCGTCGAAGCGCGGATGCAGATAGACCTCCGACGCCAGGCGCAGGCTGAAGATCATGTTGATCATCAGCGCGTAGATATGGAAGGGCGGCAGCACCGCCAGCACGCGCTCCTGGCCGGCCTGCAACGAGCTGTCGAGAATCGCCTCGAGCTGGGCGCAGGAGCCGGTGATATTGGCGTGGGTGAGCATCGCGCCCTTGGGCGCGCCGGTGGTACCGCCGGTATATTGCAGCACTGCCAGCGCGGTGCGCGGATCCTCGATCGGATAGGGCGTAAAATCCCCGGCGTTATCCAGCACGGAGCCGAAGGCATGGCAGACATCGCTGTAATCCACCTCGGTCGACGGACCCAGTTGGCCGGCCTGGGCCTCGGTGACGGCGCCGCAGAACTCGGTCAGTTGCCCGACCACCAGCCGGCCCAGGCGGGTGCTGTCGAGCAGCGCGACCATCTTCGGATAGAACGCGGCCAGATCCAGCGTCACCATGATGTCGGTTTCACTGTCCTCGATCTTGTGCGCCAGGGTGCGCTCGGCATCCAGCGGCGAGTAGTTGACGACGGTACCGCCGGCGCGCAGCACACCCAGGAAGGCGATGAAATAGTGGGGGCAATTGGGCAGATAGATACCCACATGCACCCCGGGGCGCACGCCCAGCTCCTGCAGACCGCGGGCGAAGCGCGCCACCAGGGAGTCGAGCTGGCGGTAGCTGAGCTTGTGGCCGAGAAAATCGATGGCCGGCTTCTCGGGGTAGTCCCGCACGGCCATGTCCAGCAGTTCCCAGACCGGCCGCAGGGCCAGCGGCGTATCCCACTGCACGGTCTCCGGATAGGATTTCAACCAGCGCATTTCAGTATTCACGATCCACCTCTCCCGCTATTGTCTTTATGACCCAAACCTAACCGCTGATTGCACCCACGGGAACACTAATCCACCCGGCATATATCCGGTCATATCCTGCTACAGACGCAGCAACACTCTTTTGCAATCGCAGCTCTTGCCCCGGGCGGGGGCCGCAGGCTATACAGGGCAGCTAATCGCTCCTCAGAGACTCGCTATGCGCAAGCGTCTTGTTCCGCTCCTGATCGTCCTCGTCGGCATTGTCGGTTTTATCGTTCTCAAGGCTACCCGCTCGGAGCCTGAGCCGGTTACCGTGCAGGAGCGCACCTGGCGCGTCGAGACCCTGGTGGTGGACCCTCAGGATCGCCAGCCGAGCCTGACACTCTACGGTCAGCTGGAATCGCCCAGGCGCTTTACCGTGGTAGCCCCCATGGCCGGGCGCATCGACCGACTCCCGGCCAGTGACGGTCAGACCGTGGAAAAGGGGCAACTGCTGGTCGCGCTGGACGAGCAGGACATCGCCCCCCGGGTGCGGCAGGCCGAAGCGGATCTGGCCGATGCCCGCGCCCAGCTCGAGCGCGAACAGATTGAACATGCCAGCGACCAGCAGGCCCTGGCGCTGGAGCAGCGCATACTCGACAACGCCCGCAAGGGCCTGAGCCGGGCGCAGCAACTGGTCGAACGGGAGCTGGTCTCGCGTACCGAGCTGGAAAGCGCGCAGGATCTGGCTGAGCGCGCGGCGCTGACCGTGGCCCTGCGTCAGCGCAGTATTGAAAGCCATGCAGCACGTCTGGCTGCCCTGCAGGCCCGGGCCGACCGCGCCCAGGCGACGCTCGAGACGGTGCAGCGCGATGCCGAGCGCAGCCGCTTTGTCGCGCCCTTCGATGGCGTTGTTGCCCAGGTCGAGGTGGCACCGGGTGACCAGGTCAACGCCAACCAGGCGTTACTGGATGTCTACCCGGTCGAAGGGCTCGAATTGCGTGCAACCCTCCCGCAGATCCATGCCATGGACTTCACCCGCGCGCTGGCTGCCGGCGAAACCCTGGTCGCGCATACCCTGGACACCGATACGCCGCTGAGCATGACCCTGCAGCGTATCGCCGGCCAGGCCGATGCGACCGGCGTGGAGGCCCTGTTCGTTCTTGACCAGCCTGCCCCCGGGCTGCGCCTGGGCAACCTGCTGGCGATCAGCGTACCCAAGCCCGCTGCGCCCGACAGCATCGCCGTGCCCTACAGCGCACTCTATGGCAACCGGACGATTTACGCCCTGGAAGACGGCCGCATGCACCATATTGAAGTCGAGCGTATCGGCGAGACGCTGATGGACAACGGCGAGCGCTGGCTGCTGGTGCGTTCGGCTGAACTGGCCCCCGGCACCCGCGTGATCACCACCCACCTGCCCAACGCGATGCAGGGACTCAAGGTGGATACCGCCGAGAGCGCGAATAAGCCGGAGCCGACACCATGACCCGAAGAACCAGCCCGATCGGGTTCTTCGTTCGTCACAAGGTAGCCGCCAACCTGGTCATGCTGGTCATGCTGATGCTCGGCGTGCTGGGCCTGATGCGCATGAACATCCAGTTCTTTCCCACCTTCGCGCTGGACTTCGTCACCGTGCAGGTGGTCTGGAGCGGCGCCGCTGCCGAGGATGTCGAGCAGGCCATCACCGAGCCGCTGGAACAGCGTTTGCGCAACCTGGAGAACCTCAAGTCGATGACCTCGACCTCGGCCCAGGGCATCTCCAGCATCACCCTGGAGTTCAACGAGAACGTCAATGCGATCATTGCGGTGGACGATACCCGCCAACGTGTCGACGAATTTCGCAACCTGCCGGCCGATGCCGAAGAACCCAAGGTATCGCGCGTCGCCCGCTATGACCAGATCGCCAGCCTGCTGGTATTTGGCCCCTATACCGATCACGAGCTGCGCGCCCTGGCCTACCGCTACGAACGCGACCTGCTGAACCGGGGCATTGACCGGATCGTGATCAACGGCCTGCCCAGCCAGCAGATCAGCATTGAAGTGCCCAACCGCCAATTGCAGCAGCTTGGCCTGTCCCTGGACCAGATCGCCGACCGGGTCGCCGCCGAATCCCGTGACCTGCCAGCCGGCCTGGCCGGTGAACAGGATGCAGCACGGGAGCTACGCGCCATCGAGCAGCGCCGTGGGCCCGATGAGTTTGCCAACCTGCCGATCACCCTGGGCGGCATCAACTACGTTCGCCTGGGCGACGTGGCCGAGGTGCGGCAGGAAGCGATGCGCAATCAGGTACTCCTCAACCACCAGGGCTACCCGGCCGTGGAGCTGGTGTTGCAGCGCGCCGAAGATGGCGACTCGCTCAAGTCCGCGCAGATCCTCAACGACTGGCTGGAGGAGATCGAGCCGACGCTGCCCCCGGGCGTGAGCATCAGCGTGTATGACCAGGCCTGGCAACTGATCAACGACCGTATCGGCCTGCTGGTCAGCAACGGCATTGGCGGCCTGGCCCTGGTCCTGCTGTTGCTCTACCTGTTTCTGCCGGGCCGCGTCGCTCTCTGGGTCGCGGTCGGTATCCCGACGGCCTTCCTTGCCGCACTGGGCGTGTTCTGGCTGATTGGCGGTTCGATCAACATGATCTCCCTGTTCGCCCTGATCATGGCGCTGGGGGTGATCGTCGACGATGCCATTGTCGTGGGTGAGGACGCTGACGCGCATTTTCGCAACGGCGAGAACCCGGACTACGCCTCCGAGGGCGCAGCCAAACGCATGCTCTGGCCAGTGGTCGCCTCGTCCCTGACCACTGTCGCCGCCTTCATGCCCCTGCTGGTGGTCGGCGGCATCTTCGGCAATATCCTCGGCGATATTCCCGTGGTGATGATCTGCGTGCTGATCGCCTCGCTGCTGGAGTGCTTCGTGGTGCTGCCACACCATCTGCGCTCGGCCTTCAAGCCTGCGGTCGCGGCCACCGGTAACGGCCTGCTGCAGCGGGGCAGCCGTCGCCTGGACAGCGTGCGCCAGGGTTTCGACCGCCGCTTTGACCGTTTCCGCGAGGGCCGTTTTCGCAACCTTTCCCAGCTCACGCTCAGGCACCGCAGCGCCACCCTGGCCTGTGCCCTGGTGAGCATTATTCTGACCATCGGCCTGATCAGCGGCGGACGCATCGGGTTCAGCTTCTTCCCGACGCCCGAACCCCAGGTGATCTATGCCAACGCCAACTTTGTCGCCGGTACCCCGCGGGCCGAGGTGGACCGCTTTATCGACCATCTGCAGGCCAGCCTGAATGCCACCGAAGCGGCGTTCGATACCCAGCTGATCGAGAATGCGATCGTACGCCGGGGCGAGGCCATCGGCTCCTCCGGGGCCGGACGCACCGGCGACCAGCTTGGCTCGATTCTGGTGGAGCTGGTGTCACCCGACCACCGCGAGATACGCAACAGTGAATTCATTCGTGCCTGGCGCGAGCGGATCCAGATGCCGGCCGGCATCGACCAACTGGTGATCACCGAGCGCACCTCCGGCCCACCCGGCAAGGACATCAACATCCGGCTGACCGGTGACAACCCAGCCCAGCTCAAGGACGCTGCCGATGCTGTGGCCGTGATGCTGGCGGGTACCGAGGGCGTGATCAGCACCCAGGACGACATGCCCTGGGGCAAGGAACAGCTGGTCTACAGCTTGACCTCCTATGGCCAGTCCCTGGGGCTGACCACCCAGAGTCTCGGTCGCCAGCTGCGCGCCGCCTACGATGGCCGCCTCGCGCAGATATACCAGCAACAGTCGGACGAGATCGAAGTGCGCGTTCAGCTGCCCCGGGAAGAGCGCGAGCACCTGTCCAGTCTGAATGATCTGGCCATCCGCCTGGATGACGGTCGCTCCGTGCCGTTGAGCCAGGTGGCCAACTTCGACAGCCGCCAGGGCTTTGATGCCCTGCGCCATGCCGAAGGGCGCCTGGCCGTTGAAGTGACGGCTGACCTGGACAGCAGCCAGACCACCGCAGGTGAAGTGCTGGCCAGTGTGCGCGAGACCCTGCCCGAGCTGGCCACGCGCTTCAATGTGCGCTACAGCTTCGAGGGCCGCTCCGCCGACCAGCGCGATACCCTGGCTGACATGCGCACCGGACTGATCATCGGCCTGATGTTGATGTATGCGGTGCTGGTCTGGGTATTCTCGTCCTGGAGCACGCCGCTGATCGTGATGGCGGTGATCCCGCTGGCACTGGTCGGCGCCCTGCTCGGGCACTGGATCATGGGCCTGAACATGACCATTCTGTCGCTGTTCGGGCTATTCGGCCTGTCCGGGATCGTGGTCAACAATTCGATCATCCTGGTCAGCTTCTATCAGCGCCAGCGCAAGGCCGGACTGGCTATCAATCAGGCATTGAACGAGGCGGTGGTGCAGCGGCTGCGCGCAGTACTGCTTACCTCCCTGACCACCATCGGCGGTCTGCTGCCGCTGCTGTTCGAAAAGTCCCTGCAGGCCCAGTTCCTGATCCCGATGGCCACCTCGATCGCGTTTGGTCTGGGCTTCTCCACCGTGCTGGTACTGTTCGTGATCCCGGCATTGATGTCGGTCCTCGAAGGCTTCAAGGAGCGACGCCAGCCGGCGCCTGCCAACAGCTAGAAACGCAGAAGCCCCGCAAGGCGGGGCTTCTGGTAGTGGCCTGGATCGGGAATCGGCTTACTTGACCGTTTCCATGGTCTTGGTGATCGCTGCTACGGCAGCACCAATATTGCTCAGCTCGGCCGGCAGGATCATGGTGTTGTTGGTCTTGGCCAGCTTGCCGAATTCACGTACATACTGCTCGGCGACGCGCAGCGCCACGGCGTCCTTGCCGCCTTCGGTGTTGATCGCCTCAGCCACGCGGCGCAGACCTTCTGCTGTCGCTTCGGCAATCAGCTCGATCTCGCGGGCACGACCCTCGGCCTCGTTGATCTGACGCTGCTTGTCGGCCTCGGAGAGGTTGATGGTTTCCTGCTTTACGCCTTCGGAGACGTTGATCTTGGCTTCCCGCTCGCCTTCGGACTGGGCTACCACCGCACGACGTTCCCGCTCCGCGCGCATCTGCTTTTCCAGAGCATCGAGGATCGTGGCGGGCAGCTCGATGTCGGCGATCTCGTAACGCAGTACCTTCACGCCCCAGGGCTTGGCCGCTTCATCCAGCGCCAGCACCACCTGGGTGTTGATGGTTTCGCGCTCCTCGAAGGTCTTGTCCAGTTCGATCTTGCCGACCACCGAACGCAGGGTCGTCTGCGCCAGCTGCATCGCGGCATAGCGGTAGTCGTTGATGCCGTAGCTGGCCAGCTTGGCATCAACCACCTGCAGATAAAGCACGCCGTTGACCACAACCTGGATGTTGTCCTTGGTCACACAGGCCTGGCTGGGCACGTCGATCGCTTCTTCCTTCAGGGTGTGCTTGTAGGACACGCGATCAACAAAGGGCACCAGAATGTGAAAACCGGCTTCCAGGGTCTTGGCGTACTTGCCCAGACGCTCGACGATAAACGCCGAACGCTGCGGTACGATACGCGCCGTCTTGGCCAGCGCAATAATGATGAGGGCAAGGACTGCCAGGGAAATCAGGGTAGTAATGTCCATATCGAATGCTCCGATGGGGGTAGGGAAAACCGCTAGAAAATGTTCAGGGCTGCTGACGGCTCAGCTTGAGGACGATGCCGTGGTG